>NZ_JAXCLE010000008.1:0-163697 GCF_037027585.1 Solibacillus ferritrahens
TAGTTTGAAAGCTCATTTGCTTTGCTAGCGATTTAACTTAATTAAAAGTTAAAATCTATTGTTTGCTTCATTTAAGAAGCTTGTTTCATTAACGTTGCTTGTTCAGTTTTCAAGGTTCATTGTGTTTCGTTTGTCGCGTCATCTCTTGGCGACTCACTTATAGTAACATCCGCTTGTTATATCCGTCAACACTTTTTCATAAGTTTTTAATAGAATCATGTTTAAATCAATCGGAAAGTGGGTAATAAATCATGTTCAAAACGTTGGTATCACTAATTTTATGCTTATTTCTAGTATTCATTTATTTTGATGAAAAAAGTAGTGTTTTGCCTGTATTTCAACTAACAGAAACCCCAGCCATCATCACAAAAGGTCAGTTTGGGAAGAGTGTAATCATAGAACTCAGTTATTCTCATAAAGGGATGGAAGAATGGGTTACAAACCTTAAAGAACCTTATCCACTTATTTTAGCGGATAGTGACTGGCTATTACGAAGTCCCGATTTAGTAAAAATATTAAGAGAAAAGAATATTCGAGTTGGGTTGCTTGGTTCGATGAGTGATGAATACGTAGATGAATCGCTCTTAAAAAAGCAGCTCGCTATTTACGAAAAAACCTTTTACAAAAAGCCTCTCTGGTTTGCGACCGCCGATTACAAAGTGGATAACGCTATGCAAACAGCTTTACATGAACTTGGTATTAACATAATTGCTCCAACAGAAACCTTTCCTATAGTAGAAAGTAAAATTCCTGAAGGTTCATTTGTAAGTATTCCTTTACATCGTGAGGAGAAGGTTTCCTTTGATGCCATTAATCAATTTATAAATGAGCATATTTTTGTTTCAATTGAGCAAAATATATTTGGTTATGAAATTTCTACAAAACGCTTTCCATAATATTTATGAATCTATTATATAAAAAACAAAGGCGGTCACAAAAGTTATATCTTTTGTGATCGCCTTTTCTATTTAAGCTTTTGCCGTAGTAGTCGATTCTTTTCTTGCTTTGCGGCGTTCTTCCAATTTTTTTCGATCTGCTTCTGATTGTGAATTATATTTTGGCAACATTAAAATTTGGTATGCATTAACTGCCACTAGTGGGAACAATAATAATGCAACATATACATCAATATTATCTTGGCGTCCCATTAAAGCGATAATCCACTCTAATGAAGTTACAACAACCATAAAGAACATTGTGGAGATTAATACATGTGGCTTTTGCGTCATTTTTATTTTCTTTACTGCTGTTAATATGGCCGCTCCGACTAAAACTACAAGTAAAAATCCATAAATCAACCAATCACCCATTGTACTAGCACCTGGGGCAAAGCGGAAAATAACAATGTCGACTAAAACAATAATGATCAATAACATCTGTATCCAATTCCATAGCGTTAATGATCTAAATATATTAACACCAACTTGATGTAACGTTAAATAAGCAAAAAACCCTGCTTGGGCCATCACACTCATCGTCATGCCTAAAACGATATTCCAAATAATCGCAGCCAAAAATTCTGAAATTTCCCCGTTAGCTAAATATGGTTGGTAAAAGTCCCAACGAATAATTAACGAGGCAACTGCATTAACTAAACCACCAATTAACAATGCCCAAAAAGCAAATTTAACCCAGTTTCTTATCGTCACGAACAAATTCCCCCATTTTTTAATATACTTGTATATTTTATCAATTCACTTTGAAAAAAGCGACCTCTACTAAAAGTTGTTACATATATTTTGTTAAATTGTGAACAATAATCGAAAGCGCTTAAGTGAAGAAAGGAAGGAAGAAATAGTGAAACGTTTAATGATACTTGCCTTTTCCATCATTCTAATTGCTGGTTGTAGCGATTCAAAAGCAACGACACTTTCGTACGACGAAGTAAAGAAAATTATGGTTGATGCTATTCAAACAGAAGATGGAAAAAAGGCAATCAGACAAATATTTGAAGATAAGAGCTTCCGGGAGCTACTTATTTTAAATACCGAGGAAGTGAAAAAAGCGACCGAGGAAACAATGCTGTCAAAAGAAGCCATGGATTTTTGGGTAAAAACATTTGAAGATCCTAAGTTTAAAGAAAATTTTGCAAAGAGTATGGAGGATCAACAAAAGGATTTAATGAAAAATCTATTAAATGATTCTGCTTATCAAGAAGCATTAACATCATTTTTTGGTCAGCCAGATATGCAAAAGCAACTGGAATCGATTATGAAAGGTGCTGTAATGCGCAAGGAGCTAGAAAAAGTAGTGACGGAAACAATTGAAAATCCTCTGATGCAATCAAAATGGGAGGAACTAATTAAGAAAAGCGGTGAAGGTTCGTCTGAAAAAGAATCCGGATCTGGTGGTGGTGGGTCAGAGAAAGAAAGTGGTGGAGAAAAAAGCGGTGGCGGATCATAATAAAACAACCAGTCGTTCCATTTTGGGACAACTGGTTGAAAATATACACTTATTTATTTAACGCCGAAATAATTTCTTCAGCAATTTTTAAGTAAATCTGACCTGTTGGATGATTATCTGCATAGATGGATGGCGCAAAATCTTCTTCTGTCCAATCTGGTTGACCTAATGGAATTTGGCCGAGTAACTTTGTACGTAATTCATCAGCCAGCTTTGGACCGCCGCCTTGGCCGAATACAAATTCCTTTTCACCAGTTTTGCTTTCGTACCAAGCCATATTTTCAATTACACCTAAAATTTCATGGTTAGTTTGTAATGCCATGGCACCTGCACGAGCAGCTACAAATGCTGCTGTTGGGTGTGGAGTTGTGACAACAATTTCTTTTGAAGCCGGTAACATCTGATGAATATCAAGTGCTACATCTCCTGTTCCTGGTGGTAAGTCTAATAGTAGATAATCCAACTCGCCCCACTCTACATCACGGAAGAACTGGTCTAGCACTTTTCCAAGCATTGGACCGCGCCATACGATTGGTGCATTGTTTTCTACGAAGAAGCCCATTGAAATAACTTTTACACCAAGTCGATCAACTGGATAAATACGATCATCTTTTACGACCGGCATTTCTGTTACACCCATCATATCTGGAACAGAGAAGCCATAAATATCCGCGTCGATTAAACCAACTTTTTTTCCTAAGCGTGCTAAAGCAACTGCCATGTTGACAGATACAGTAGATTTCCCTACGCCACCTTTACCGGAAGCGATTGAAATAAATTGTACACTTGATAATGGTGATAAAATATCTTGTGCTTGTGATTCCGTCGCTTGTCCACGGAATGATTGTAAAACTTCCGCCGGCAATTCTTCAAATCGAATTCCCACCGAAGCAGCGCCATTTTCTTTTAACACTTCTACAATCTTCATTTGAAGTGTCATTTGTTCCGGTGTATTTACTTTCGCAATTGCAATACGAACACTAACATGTTCTTTTTCTGCTTTAATAGAAACGTTTGTTACACCTTTTGTTTCTGCTAATGTTTTATGTAAAAACGGATCCTGTAATTCGCCCAATAGTTCTCGAACTTGTTGTTCATTTAGCATATCAAACACTCCCCTGAATGAAATATCCATTGTTAGTATATCATACTAGTCCCGTATTGCTATTACATGTTGCCTAGTCAAATTTTACATGTATATAATTTTCAATTCCACGCGCAATGGCAAATGCCATCTTATCCTGATAACTTTCGGATGCCAGCAAGTCCCTTTCTTCTTCATTGCTTAGAAAACCCGTTTCTACCAATACTGCAGGTATTTCCACCTTCTTTAACAAATAAACATTTTTAATCGATAAAGCTTCCCTGTCCGTATTTTCCATTGTGGTACGAATTGATTGTTGAACTGCCTGTGCAAGTGCTTCACTCTTTTCATGACCTTCATGGTGATAAAACACTTGGGCTCCTCTCCATTTACTATTTGGAATTGCATTTGCATGAATCGTAATAAATAAATCCGGCTCATGTGTTTCCACTAATGTTTCGCGTAAAAAAATGTCCTGCTTCTTACGCTCACGCAGTGTTGGAAACTTCTCATTTGGTGCATGTTCACTTAATACATCTCCATCTGTTGAACGCGTTAATACTACATCTGCCCCTAAACGTGTCAATTGACGAGCTACTTTTTTTGTAATTGCCAGTGTCACGTCTTTTTCGACAACCTCACCATTTGAAGCACCACCATCAATTCCTCCATGACCAGCATCCAATACAATTTTCAACCCGCCTAATGGCTCGGGTAAAAAAAATCGCCGGTCGGAAGCATTTGTTTCATATACAACGACTAGCATTGAACAAAAAATAACGAATACAAGTGCAAGCCAACGCTTCAAAAAAACACCGCCCTTTTTGCCTACTATACGCAAAAGGGGCGGTGTTTATTACCTCATCAATTTGCCATTAATTGATTTTGAAGAGTTGCATAAAATCCTTGAGCATTTATTAAAGAATCGTGATTACCTTGTTCTAAAATTTGTCCATCTTTAATTACAAGAATTTGATCGGCATTTTCTATCGTTTTTAAACGGTGTGCAATCACGAAGCTTGTACGGCCATTCATTAAATTGTTCAGTCCTTTTTGGATATGCACTTCCGTCATCGTATCAACGCTCGATGTTGCTTCATCTAAAATTAAAATATCCGGATCTTCCAAAATTGCACGTGCAATGGCGATAAGCTGACGCTGCCCTTGACTTAAGTTTAAGCCGCCACTGGATAATACCGTATCGTATTGCTCCGGCAAGTACTTTATAAAATTATGTGCATATGCAATTTTGGCTGCTTGTTCTACTTCTTCATCTGTAGCACTCAGCTTGCCGAAACGTATATTTTCACGTACTGTCCCTGAAAATAAGTACGTATCCTGTAACACTACCCCTACGTGATCCCGTACATTATTCATTTTATAATGTACAAGCGGCTCATCGTCCAATAGTATTCGTCCTCCTGTAGCATCGTAAAAGCGCGTTAATAATTGAATAATGGTCGTTTTCCCAGAGCCGGTAGGACCAACAATAGCAATCGTTTCCCCGGCTTTCGCTTTAAAATTAATGCCGCGCAGCACTGGCTTCCCTGATTCATAGGCGAATTCGACATTTTCAAATGTGACATCCCCCTTAAATCGGGATTTTTCTATGGCATGTTCGATATCTTCTATTTCCCTTACTTCATCTAATACTTCAAATACACGTTCCGAACCAGCAATTGCCGACTGGAATGTGTTTAATAAGTTTGATAGCTGATTGATCGGACGGAAAAATTGGCGTGTATACGTAACAAACGATGCAATGACCCCAATTGTAAGTCCGCTTGTTACGGCCATGACCGCACCTGTACCAATCACTAAACTTAACCCTAAGTTATTCATGAAGTTATTAACCGGTCCCATGAATCCAGAAATAATATCCGCGCGCATTGCAGAACCACGAAGTCTTTCGTTCGCTTCTTTGAATTCTACCAGTGTTGATTTTTCTTTACCGAAAAGTGTAATAATGTCTGCATTTGAGATTGTCTCTTCAATATAGCCATTTAAATTCCCCAGATCCCGTTGGCGTGCTTTATAATTTACACTGCTTCTTTTAATAATCTGTTTCGTAGCGTATACGATAAGCGGGATAATAATAAGTGTGACAAGTGCTAAACGCCAATCTAAATAAAATAGCGCAAATGCCGTACCTACAATCGTTAAAAAGCTCGATACAATTTGAATAACACTTTGTGACAATGCTGCATTTAAGTTTTCAATATCATTTGTCATTCGACTCATTAAATCACCCTGTTGCTTTTTATCATAAAAAGCTAATGGCAGTGACTGATATTGCTCAAAAAGCTGTTGACGTAAACGGCGAATCGTCTTTTGCGATACACGTATCATTACAAATGTTTGAATCCATGTAAGTACTGAGGATGCTATATACACTCCCGCTAAAATAAGTGCCATGCGAATTGTACCTGATATATCAAGCTTTACAATATAGTCATCAATCGTCTTCCCAATTAAAAATGGACCAACTAAACTTAAAATCGTACTTATAATGACAAAGATAACAACACTAATTAGTTCAACCTTTTGAATACGTAAATAACTCCATATACGGAGTAACGTCTCCTTTTGATTTTTCGGCTTTACAATCGGACCAGTAAACCGTCCTCCTGGATGTCCAATCGGATTTGGTGGTCTGCCTTGTTGTTTATTCACTTAAGGTCACCCCTTTTTCCGCTTGTGTTCTTGCCATTTCATTAAATAATTCGCTCGTCTTTAGTAATTGCTCATGCGTCCCTTTGGCAATTATCTTTCCGTCATCCATTAGGAAAATTTGATTGGCATGGCGAACTGAGGAAATTTTAGAAGAAACGATAAATTTAGTTGCCCCATCAAACTGTTCATCAATTGCCCGTTGTATGGCCTTTTCAGATATATTATCAACAGCACTCGTTACGTCATCCAAAACTAAAATATTTGGTTTGCGTATAAATGCACGTGCCATTGCCAGCCGCTGCTTTTGTCCACCCGATAAATTCGTTGCCCCTTGTGTTAGCACATGCTCTGTCCCTGCCTCAAGTCGATCAACAAACTCTTGCGCATTCGCTGTTTGCAGTGCTTGTAAAATTTGTTGCTCCGTTGCATCTGACTTTCCATAACGGAGGTTGTCAGCTATTGTTTTTGAAAACAATGTCGCTTTTTGAGGAGCAAAACCTATGGACTGGCGTAGATGTTCAAGCCCGTAATGTCCTATTGGTAGCCCATCAATTTTTATCACACCACTATCGACATCAAACAATCTTGGAATCATCTTGACCAAAGTGGATTTGCCGCTCCCAGTCATCCCAAGAATGCCAACCGTTTCACCGGCATTTACATGGAAACTGATGTTTTTAAGTACTGATTCTGTTCCTTTTAAATAAGAGAAGCTAACATTTTCAAAACTTACACTTCCTTGAATCTTTTTCGACTCGGATACTGAAGAATTCGTTAATTCAGTTTTTTCTTCTAACACTTCTACAATACGCCCTGCACTTGGAACTGCACGGGCAAGCTGTACAAGTACCATCGAAGAACTCATCAGCCCTTGCATAACCATCATTAAATAGTTGATAAAGGCTAAAATAACCCCAACTTGCAAGGTGTTATTATCAACCTTGATTGCCCCCATCCATAATGCTGCAACAATTCCCATATTTACGACAAACATCGTCAATGGGGCTAGCACACCGATAATTTGGTCTGCTGACATAGAACGTTGCATTAATTGTGTATTTATATCAGCAAACTGATCAATTTGATGATTTTTTCGGTTGTACGCCTTAATAACACGGATACCAGCTAGATTTTCCTGTACTTTCGTATTTACTACGTCAACTACCTTCTGAACTTTATGGAAAAGCTTACCTGACAATGCTGTGAAGTAATACATACAAAACGCTAAAATCGGGACTACTACTAATAAAATGGGGAACAGCTCCCGCGCTGTAAAGAATACAATTACAATAGCCCCGACAAACATCATTGGACCACGAACAAATATTTTAAGCAGCATCGTTAATGCACGTTGAAGCATTTCAATATCACTCGTTAAATTCGTAACAAGCTTTCCGAGCGTAAATTTATCTTTACTGCTATTTGAAAAATACGTAATTGTTTCATATAAATCCTGCCGAAGATCGGTAGAAAAGTTAACGGCTGTCCGGGATGCATAAATCGAACACCCTATACCGCCGATTAAGCCGATCAAGGATGTTGCTATCATTAAGCCAAACATTTCCACTATATATGTCGTATCATTTTGAGCGATCCCATCATCGATAATATGCTGTAATATTGTAGGCTGTAGTAAGTCCATACTTACCTCAATAACCATCATTATGGGAGCTATGATTGCAAAAAGTATATATGGCTTAATATATTTTGAGAGTTTCCATACTGCTTGCATTAACCAAGTTCACTTCCTTATGTTGTGAAAAATTATTCTGCTTCTGTTGCTTGTGCTTCTTCCAACAATTCATTCAACTGAAATAAGCCTACAAAATCATTCATAATTGCTTCTGTTGCTTTCAACTCTCCAGCAATGACAGGATGAATCGATTGCAATTCTGCAGACTCCAACTGTTGTTTCAATGTTGAACGTTTCATTTCGAGTTGGCGATAAAACTCTAGTGCACGTCCGCGACGGAATGTTTGAGCACCCTTTGAACGGCGATTACTTTGTTCCTCTTCTCCTCGATGTCTCCCTCTACCTTCTGATCTCATACTTTTCATCCCACCTTTTTTGAATACCATTGTATACCAATGTATACAAAAATACTACTACTACTACCGAATCATTTTGGAGGGGGGACCGCTTTCCAAATCCTTTTGTTTTGTTTGTCTATTAAAAATCGTTACTATGGAAAAAGACAGTTCATTAAAGGGGTAAATAAAATGAAAAACGTGACGAGCGATATTATTCAATTTAGAGGATCGCATTATGAGTTTGGTATATACCAAGGGAAACTTTTAAAGAACTCCCCTCTTTTTTATAATAGAGAAGAACTTTATAAACAATTAGATCATAAATTTTCTATAGATAAATCATATGTTAAGCAACTTTTAAACCGGTTTGGTCCAGGAATTGAAGAGGAAATAGAAGGTCTTGCTTTTGCACTTGGTTATAAAGAAGAACAGGCTTTACTTCATTATGGTGGCTATTATGCAGTAAATAAAAAAAGCGGCTGTTCTATTACGACAAATCCGCTTTATATGATTCGCAACTATGACAATGACCCCCAAAGTTATGATGGGCGTTTCGTGTTATATGCCCCAACTGACGGTGGCTACGCGACAATCGGACCTTCCATGCAAATTACTGGCCGTATGGATGGAATGAATGAAAAAGGACTGGCCGTTGGTTATAACTTTGTAAATACGAAGAACAGGGCGGATGGCTTTGTTTGCAATATGATTGGGCGACTCTTATTGGAACATTGCTCAAATGTTGCCGAGGGGATTTCATTATTAGAAAACATCCCCCATAAGCATTCATTTAATTATGTATTACTTGATGCGGAGCAATTTATGGTGGTGGTAGAAGCATCTCCGCGCAATGTTGCCGTTCGGGATGCAACAGCCTGCACGAACCACTTTAAAGTTCTGACAGAAGAAAATCGTTACCGAATGGAAGATTCTTTAGCGCGCGAACACATTATTTCGAATGCCCAGGCAAATTCACTCTCTTTTGAAAATGCGTTTAAGTTACTGAATGGTATCGAAAATGGTGTATTTGCAACAAAATACGGCGCATGGGATGGTACACTCCATACGATTGGCTATATACCAACTGAAGGTAAATGTATTTTCGCTTTAGGTGGAGATGCGTTGCCTGTAGTCATTGATTTTAATTCGTGGCTAAGCGGTAATCATTTGCCTCTTACAAAAATTAAAGGAAAACTTCATGCGACAAATGGCTTTGCGAATGAATAAGAACAAAAGCGCTAAAGCGCCCTCTTAGCCCCGAGTGGGCAAAACGCCACATCCATGTGGCATGCCCCCAATGATTCACGTCGTGTGGAGTAAACGTTTCACCACTTTCGACGTCGGGATCTAATGATGCGAGAGGCTGGCGCTTTAGCCTAAACTTTACAAGAGTTTATTTCAAAGTTATTCACAATGCGATATTTTATAGTTTCCTTAACAAAGAAAAACCCTTTCTCGGAACATGTCCTGAGAAAGGGTTTTGTAATTTCGCAAAATAGTAATCGTAAAGATTAACGTTTTGAGAACTGAGGTGCACGACGAGCGCCGCGTAAACCTGGTTTTTTACGTTCTTTCATACGAGAATCACGAGTTAAAAGACCTGCAGCTTTTAAAGCTGGACGGAAGTCTGGATCAACTTGTAATAATGCACGAGCGATACCGTGACGGATTGCTCCAGCTTGACCTGTGAATCCACCACCGTTTACGTTAACGTGAACGTCATAAGAACCTTTAGTTTCTGTAGCTACTAATGGTTGGTTGATAATTAAATGTAAAGTTTCGTATGGTAGGTAATCTGCAATTTCACGATTGTTGATTACTACTTTACCTTCGCCTGGTACTAAACGTACGCGAGCAGTTGAGCTTTTACGGCGACCTGTGCCGATGTATTGTACTTGTGCCAAAGTTATTTCCTCCTATTATAGTTTATTAACCACGTAGCTCGTAAGCTTCTGGTTTTTGTGCAGCATGTGGATGTTCAGAACCAGTGTAAACGTTCAGTTTAGTGAACATTTGACGACCTAAAGAGTTCTTTGGAAGCATACCCTTAATTGCTAATTCAAGCATTTGTGTTGGGTATTTTTCTTTCATTTCTCCAGCTGTACGTTGTTTTAAACCACCAGAGAATTGAGTGTGACGGTAGTAAATTTTCTTTTGTAATTTGTTACCTGTTAACTCAATTTTATCAGCGTTGATGATGATCACATGATCTCCTGTATCAACGTTTGGTGTGAAAGTTGGTTTATGTTTACCACGTAAGATAGAAGCTACTTCAGAAGCTAAACGACCTAATGTTTGGCCTTCTGCGTCAACTACTAACCATTTACGTTCTACTTCTTGACCTTTAGCCATGAAAGTTGTGCGCATGTTTGTATCCTCCTAATCGATATGAATTACCGTTATTTTTCATTATATACACTTTATAAGTTTCGGGGCTTATTATTGTGGTGGTAATGAAAATACCATACATCATCATATAATGTATCGCGTTTAAAGTCAAGATATTTAATTGAACACCTGGAGAGGTTGTTAATCCTTTTCACAAGGCTATTTCTCTCGTGTTTTTACAAAAATCATACAAATTTTTTTAGAAAATATATAAATTATTCATAAAAAACTTGTTCCAAATATAAACCATGCGCTGGGGCAGTCTTACCTGCCTGGGAACGATCCTTCGAAGCAATCATTTGGGATAAAGAACTTATTTCCCTTTTCCCCGTGCCTACCTCCCATAACGTACCCGCTATAATCCGTACCATATTGTACAGGAAGCCATTCCCGCTTATTGTCATATGCAATTCCTCACCATGCCAATTTAGCTCCAATGCATTGACTATACGCACCTTATCAATAACACTCGTATTCGCCGCGCAAAAACAACTAAAATCATGCTTCCCTATAATTGCCTGAGCCGCTTCTTGCATTGCTTCAACGTTTGGTTTTACTCCATTGGTCTCAACTGCATAATGACGTCTAAAAGGGCTTTGAATCATGCTGCAATCCCAAATATACCGGTAACGCTTACCTAGTACATCATAGCGTGCATGAAAATTATCCTTTACTTGCTCTACTTTCATTACTCGAATATCACGTGGTAACTGAACATTTAAAGCCTTTTGATATTTTTCTCTCGGAATGGATAAAGGTGTATCAAAGTGAATCACTTGGCCTGTAGCATGGACTCGCGCATCCGTACGTCCACTCGCTGTAATTTTCACCTGATTTCCTTTATGCATTGTAGCTAATACTTTTTCAATTTCAAGCTGGACTGTGCGCTCTCCCGGCTGAACTTGATAACCAGCAAATGCTGCACCGTCATAGCTTATCGTTGCTTTTAATCTGACCATCTCTATACCCCTTTTAACCTCTTAGCATCCATAGCAGGATCGCCATTATTACTAGTGCGACTAAAATAATCGTATCCTTCGCATGCCATTTCAACAAACGATATTTCGTACGCCCTTCTCCTCCGCGATAGCCACGTACTTCCATAGCCGTTGCAAGATCATCTGCCCGCTTAAATGCGCTTATAAACAACGGTACTAGCAATGGTACCACGGCCTTTAAACGATCCTTAATCGGACCAGCACTTAAATCGGAACCTCGTGCCATTTGGGCCTTCATAATTTTATCTGTTTCATCCATTAGTGTTGGGATGAAACGTAGTGAAATAGACATCATGAGTGCAAGTTCATGCACAGGAAGCTTTATCTTCTTAAATGGGTTTAACAGTACCTCTAAGCCATCAGTAATGGAAATAGGGGAAGTTGTTAGCGTTAAGATGGAAGTCATAAAGACAAGCATTAAAAAGCGCATTGAAATATACACACCTTGGCGTAGACCTTCTTCATAAATTTTCATAAAGCCAAGATCAACCAGTACAGGCCCTTCTCTTGTCATAAATAAATGCAATATGAGTGTAAAGAGCATTAAAAAAATAACCGGCTTTAATCCATTAATTAAAAAGTAAAGTCGAATTTTTGATAGCAAAATAACGATTAAGGTAAAGGCTAATAATATTCCATACGTCAACGTATTATTGGCAAAAAAGACAACAATAATAAATGCAAATACAAAGAGTAACTTTGAGCGTGGGTCTAGCTTATGAACAAATGAATTCCCCGGAATATATCGTCCAAAAATCATTTTCTCCATCATTGTCCTTCACGCCCCTTAAGAATCGCTTGTCCAATTTCAAATGCGAGTTCTTCTTCAGTTAAGCAAACTTTCGATAAGGATTTATCTATCATTTTTTCAATCTGTCGCTGGAAACGGACAATGCGTGGTGGTTCTAAACGAAATTGTGCAAGTGTCTTGATATCACCGAAAATGTCTCGTGGATCCCCATTTAACACACAGCGACCTTCATGCATGATGGCAATTGAATCTGCATAACGGGCTGCATCTTCCATACTATGTGTAACAAGAATAGTTGTTAAGCCACGTTGTTTATGTAACTCATAAAATAAGTCCATAATCTCCTTTTGCCCTCGTGGATCTAAACCCGCAGTAGGTTCGTCCAACACAATTACTTCCGGATCCATTGCTAAAACCCCTGCAATCGCCACTCGACGCATTTGTCCACCTGACAAATCAAACGGAGACTTTTCCAAAATTTCTTCCGGCAGTCCCACAAGCGAGATTAACTCACGTGCACGCTTTTCCGCTTCTTCCTCTGACACACCGAAATTCATCGGACCAAACATAATATCCTTTAATACAGTCTCCTCAAACAGCTGATGCTCGGGAAATTGAAAAACGATTCCAACCTTTTGCCGCACTGATTTCAAATCTTTCGCCTTTTTCCCTGCTTCAATTAACCGGTCTCCAATCTTTACTGAACCGCTCGATGGCTTTAATAACCCATTAAAATGAAGAAGGATCGTTGACTTACCTGAGCCGGTATGTCCAATAATGGCTTGAAACGTTCCACTTTTAATCGTTAAATCAACTTCATGTAATGCAAATTTTTCAAATGGTGTGCCTTTTGCATAGGCATAGCTTACTTGTTGAAGTTGGATGTCCATAAATCATTCACCAGCTCTTCTTCTGTCATATGTTGCCCTACAAGCTGAACTCCCTGTGCTTGTAATAGCTTAGTCATCTTCATGGCAAAAGGCATATCAAGACCAAACTGAAGAAGTTTATCCCCTAATGAAAAAATTTCTGCAGGAGTACCTTCTTCATATTTCTTACCATCGTTCATAAAAATAATGCGGTCTGCCAAAAGTGCCTCTTCCAAATCATGCGTAATCGCCAAAACGGTTAAGTCAATCTCTTTTCTTAATGTTTCAACAAGCGTCAACACTTCTTCACGGCCTTGAGGATCCAACATCGAAGTTGCTTCATCCAATATCAGAATTTGTGGATGCATTGCCAATGCCCCAGCAATCGCTACACGCTGCTTCTGCCCACCTGACAAATGATGTGGCTCATGATTAATGAATGTCTCCATCTTAACTTGTTGAAGGGCCTCTTGTACCCGCTGAACCATTTCTTTATGTGGTACACCATTATTTTCAAGAGAGAAAGCTACATCATCCTGCACAGTAGCACCAACAAACTGATTGTCCGGATTTTGAAAGACGATACCAATTTGCGAACGAATCTCCCATAAATTTTCTTCTGTTAATATATTATGTTTTATGCGGACTTCCCCTTGCTGAGGTAATAGTAGCCCGCTCATTAATTTTGCCATTGTCGATTTTCCAGAACCATTGTGACCAACTATTGCAATCCATTCGCCTTTGTTAATTGCAAAGGAGACGTCCTCTACAGCATTTCGTGCATCTGGTTCTTCGGGCGTATATGAAAATGTTACATGATTAAATGATAAAATCTCATTCATCTCGGCTATTCTCCCCTTTGCCTTGAATGTATTACACCTATATATTAGGTAGTTTAAATTTCCCAGGAAATTATACATATATAAAAATAAAGCACGTTCTCAAACAAGTTCAGCTTTATGCCACCTATTTAAACGTACTTTATGTTTGCATATGTATGAGGAACATAGGGACTCAATCCTAGTATTCCATAAATAAAAAAGCGCGCACCTCATTCAGAGAAATGCGCTTGTCGTTACATTTACAAAATTTACGGGTGCTCAAGCCCGGAAATTCATTGAATGAGGTGCGGAGAGCTAAACGAGACGCCAGTAGTTGACTACTCCGCTCATCATAACGCTCAGCTTAATTATTGTCGTATAAAATCACAAAACCTATGAAAAAAGAGGGGTGCATGGGTTCAACCGGTGAACCGGACACCCCTCTTCACCTATTTCGTCAGAATTAAACTAATTCGATAACTACTACTGGTGCGCCGTCTCCACGACGAGGACCTACTTTAAGAATACGAGTGTAACCACCTTGACGCTCCGCATAACGAGGTGCGATATCATCAAATAATTTTTGAAGTGCGAAAACAGTTTTTTCTTCTTCGCCTTCTCCAACTGTTACTAACTCACGACGGATGAATGCTGCCGCTTGACGACGAGCGTGTAAATCACCGCGTTTACCTAAAGTAATCATTTTCTCAACTGCTTTACGTGTTTCTTTAGCGCGCGCTTCAGTTGTTTCGATGCGCTCGTTGATGATTAAATCAGTAGCTAAGTCGCGTAGTAATGCTTTACGTTGAGAACTTGTACGACCAAGTTTTCTGTAACCCATGGACGTTTCCCTCCTTTTAAATATATCTGATCTAGCTAAATTTTATAATTATTCGCTTAGTCTTCTTTACGTAATCCTAAACCAAGCTCTTCTAACTTATGCTTAACTTCTTCAAGAGACTTACGACCAAGATTACGTACTTTCATCATATCGTCTTCAGACTTATTAGCTAACTCTAATACCGTATTGATACCAGCACGCTTTAAGCAGTTGTAAGAACGAACAGAAAGATCAAGTTCTTCGATAGTCATCTCTAATACTTTTTCTTTTTGATCTTCTTCTTTTTCGACCATGATTTCAGCAGTTTGTGCCTCGTTCGTCATGCCTACGAAGATATTTAAGTGTTCAGTTAAAATTTTCGCTCCAAGTGAAATCGCCTCTTTAGGACCGATGCTTCCATCTGTCCATACATCAAGTGATAACTTGTCGTAGTCAGAATTTTGTCCAACACGAGTGTTCTCTACTTGGAAGTTGACGCGTGAAACTGGAGTGTAAATAGAGTCGATCGGGATCACGCCGATAGGAAGATCCTCACGTTTGTTTTGATCAGCAGGAGTATAACCACGGCCGCGTTGTGCGTACATACGCATACGTAAATGACCGTTTTTTGCGATTGTTGCGATATATAAATCTGGGTTTAATATTTCTACATCACTGTCATGTGTAATGTCAGCTGCAGTAACCGATCCGTCACCCTTTACGTCAATCTCAATGACTTTTTCTTCGTCAGAGTAGATTTTTAAAGCTAGCTTTTTCACGTTTAAGATAATTGAAGCAACATCTTCTACAACGCCTTCTACAGTTGAGAATTCGTGTAATACGCCGTCAATTTGAATTGACGTTACAGCAGCTCCAGGTAATGAAGACAGAAGGATACGACGTAGAGAATTTCCCAAAGTATTACCATAACCACGTTCAAGCGGTTCTACAACAAACTTGCCGTATTTGGCATCTTCGCTAATCTCCACTGTTTCAATCTTTGGTTTTTCAATTTCGATCATTCCAATTTACCCTCCTTCAAAACATCTAATGTATAGGTTCTTATCATCATAGTTGTTAATCTGAGATAGACTATAAAATGCACAAGACTTTTGTACAAAGTAACATGATGTACATAGAAGTACGTAATTATACCTCTAAGCAGCACCCATTACACGCGACGACGTTTTGGCGGACGGCAACCGTTATGAGGAACTGGAGTAACGTCTTTAATAGCAGTTACTTCTAATCCAGCAGCTTGAAGTGCACGAACTGCAGCTTCACGACCAGAACCAGGACCTTTAACTGTTACTTCAATGCTTTTTAAACCATGTTCCATTGAAGTTTTAGCAGCTGTTTCAGCAGCCATTTGAGCTGCGAATGGAGTTGATTTACGTGAACCACGGAAACCTAAAGCACCAGCTGAAGACCAAGATAATGCGTTACCTTGCATATCAGTGATCGTTACGATTGTATTGTTAAATGTAGAACGGATGTGAGCAACACCAGATTCGATGTTCTTTTTCACACGACGTTTACGAGTTTGTTGTTTACGAGCCATGTTAAGAAGGAACCTCCTTTACTTAATTATTTTTTCTTGTTCGCTACTGTTTTACGAGGACCTTTACGCGTACGCGCATTGTTTTTCGTATTTTGACCACGAACAGGTAAACCACGACGGTGACGGATACCACGGTTTGAAGCGATTTCCATTAAACGTTTGATGTTTAAAGAAACTTCACGACGTAAGTCACCTTCTGTTTTGTATGAATCTAATTGTTCACGAATTTGGTTTAATTGATCTTCTGTTAAGTCTTTAACGCGAGTATTTTCGTCAATACCTGCACCTGCTAATACTTTTTGAGAAGTAGTTTTACCAATACCGTAAATGTAAGTTAATGAAATTACAACGCGTTTGTCGCGAGGAATATCAACACCAGCAATACGTGCCATTCGTTAGTGCACCTCCTTGATTAATTATCCTTGTTTTTGTTTGTGTTTAGGATTTTCACAGATTACCATTACTTTACCGCGTCGGCGAATTACTTTACATTTTTCGCAGATCGGTTTCACAGATGGTCTCACTTTCATCTAACCTAACCTCCTTAATAGTCCGGAGTGCAAAAGATTATTTAAAACGGTATGTGATACGACCGCGAGTTAAATCATAAGGAGATAACTCAATAGTAACCTTATCTCCAGGTAGGATACGGATAAAGTGCATACGAATCTTTCCAGAAACGTGTGCTAGCACAGTGTGCCCATTTTCTAATTCTACCTTAAACATCGCGTTTGGCAAAGTCTCAACAACTGTCCCTTCGACTTCAATTACATCGTCTTTCGCCATCTTCTCGTCTCCCTTCTATATGCTAATATCAAAAAACTCATGCGAGCTCTTGCAACTGTTTCTCCTGATTAAGAAGCAACTCGTTCCAACATATGTTTTGGATTGCATGAGAGATGTACAATAAGACGCTCGTCTGGTTTCGCTTCACACAATCCATGGAAACAGTATCCTTATTAAGGAACCGCATTCCTTATGTTAACACGATAGCCGGAATGTCTTGATGAGAGATTCAAACCCGTTACACAGATGCTTCCACGAAACCCATTATACGTTACAAAGATGTCATCACACGAATTTAGTGCTCAACCCTTATAGTATATACCGGGCATAATATGCTTTTGCAACTCTCAAAAAATTATGTTTCGTTGTTGCCTCCGCATGAATACCGCGGAAGCTGTCTAGCGCCCGGACGGATATCAGCTGCGGCTGCCCTGCAATAGAGCATCAAGATCAGCAAATACTTTAGAAATTTCTTGCTGTCCATTAATATTTTTAAGTACTCCCTTTGCTTCATAAAAATCAAGTAAAGGTTGTGCTTGGTTCATATTTACTTCAAGACGGTTTGTAACAGTTTCAGGATTATCGTCCGCACGTGTATATAACTCGCCGCCATCTTTATCACATTTGCCTTCCTCTTTTGGAGGATTGAACACTAAATGATACGATGTACCACAAGTCTTACATATACGACGTCCACTTAAACGTGCGATTAATTCTTCTTTTTCAACTTGAACATTAATTGTATGCTCAACTGGACGACCTAATTCATCAAGAATGCTATCTAAAGCTTCTGCTTGAGGAACTGTACGTGGGAATCCATCTAATAAGAATCCTTTTTCACAGTCATGTTGTGAAAGACGTTCACGAACAATACCAATCGTTACTTCATCCGGCACTAATGCGCCTTGATCCATAAACGATTTTGCCTTTAAACCTAATTCAGTACCATCTTTAATAGCGGCACGGAACATATCGCCTGTAGAAATATGAGGGATTGCGTACTTCTCAACAATTTTGTCAGCCTGAGTGCCTTTACCAGCACCTGGAAGACCCATTAAAACGATATTCATACGTAATGTTCCCCTTTACAACATAAGCCGGCAAGGAAACGTAAATGTTTCCTAGACCTGCATTATTTCATAAATCCTTTATAATGGCGTTTTACTAATTGAGACTCTAACTGTTTCATCGTTTCAAGTGCAACACCAACTACGATAATCATACTTGTTCCCCCGATTTGAGCCGAAGCTGGCAGGTTCATAAAGTTGATAAATAAAATTGGCATAATTGAAATAACTACTAGGAATAGAGCTCCAACAAATGTTAAACGATAAAGAACTTTTGTTAAGTAAGCTTGTGTGTCATTACCTGGGCGAATACCCGGAATATAAGCACCTTGCTTTTTCAAGTTATCTGCCACATTTTCCGGATTCACTTGAATGAATGCATAGAAATATGTGAAGGCGATAATTAACGCAACATAGATGATCATCCCAACAGGTTTAGTATAGTCAAACGTGTTAGTTATGAACGCAGTTACATTATTATCTCCAAAGAATGTTGCTAAAGTTTGTGGTGTAACAATAAACGCTATTGCAAAGATTACCGGAATAACCCCTGCAGCATTTACTTTTAACGGTAAATGCGTTTGCTGTGCCCCTACTTTAGGTGAATTCCCAGCAACTCGTTTTGCATATTGAATTGGAATTTTACGCAACGCTTGTTGAATATATATAACTCCAACTACAACAGCTAGTAGCACTAAAACTAGTAAAGCTAAGATAACAATATTAATAAATAATTGGTCTCCAGCTCCATCAATTTGTTGTGCATACACTTGGTTTACTGCGTTAGGAATCGCAGCTACGATACCAGCGAAGATAATGATTGAAATACCATTACCAACACCATATGCAGTAATTTGTTCAGATAACCACAGTAGGAATGCTGTACCTGCTGTTAACACAACAGAAATCGTTAAGTACGATTGAATACTAGTATCCGTAATCAATGATCCTCCATAAAATTGGTTAAAACCAAAACTCATAGCGAAAGACTGAATAAATGCTAGTACAATTGTGAAGTAACGAGTGAATTGAGCCAACTTACGTCGACCTACATCACCTTGTTTCGCCCATTCTGCAAACTTAGGAACGACATCCATTTGAAGTAACTGGACAATAATTGAGGCTGTAATGTATGGCATAATCCCCATCGCAAAGATAGAGAAGTTTGCTAATGCACCACCGCCAAACGTATTAAGGAAACCTACTAAGCTAAACTCATCAGTTGCCTTTAATACATCTGCGTTAACATTTGGTACCGGGATGAATGTCCCGATACGAAAAATGATTAACATTAATAGTGTGAAGATGATTTTATTTCGTATATCTCGAACGCGCATAAAGTTAGAGATTGTCTGAAACATTAGATCACCTCAGTTGTTCCGCCAGCGTTCTCGATTGCTTCTTTTGCAGAAGCTGAGAATTTGTGAGCTTTGACATTAAGCTTAACGCTTAACGTACCATGACCTAGAATCTTGATTCCAGCTTTTTCGTTGCTCACGATACCAGTTTCTAGTAATAATGCAGGTGTTACTTCTGCACCATCTTCAAAACGGTTTAACGCATCAAGGTTAACGATCGCGTATTCTTTACGGTTAATGTTCGTAAAGCCACGTTTAGGTAAACGACGGAAAAGTGGGTTTTGACCCCCTTCAAATCCTGGGCGAACGCCGCCGCCAGAACGAGCGTTTTGACCTTTATGACCTCTACCAGAAGTTTTACCGTTACCAGAACCGATACCACGACCAACGCGGTTACGTACTTTACGTGAACCTTCTGCTGGTTTTAACTCATGAAGTTTCATTTGGGTGGCACCTCCTTGTTCGTATAATTGAAATTAAATTTCTTTAACAGTAACTAAGTGAGCTACTTTTGTAATCATCCCACGGATAGCAGCATTATCTGCTTGTTCCACAGTTTGGTTTAATTTACGTAATCCTAAAGCCTCAACAACTTTACGTTGGTTTGGTTTAGTACCGATGACAGATTTATTAAGGGTAATTTGTAATTTAGCCATTATAATTCCCCCCCTTATCCTAATAACTCTTCCACTGATTTACCGCGTAGTTTTGCTACATCTTCTACACGTTTTAATTCAGTTAAACCTGCTACAGTTGCACGCACCATGTTAATTGGTGTGTTTGAACCAAGAGATTTTGAAAGAATATCAGTAATACCAGCTAGTTCTAGTACGGCACGTACTGGACCACCAGCGATAACTCCTGTACCAGGAGCTGCAGGTTTAATTAAGATTGAACCTGCACCGAAGCGACCTTGCACTAAGTGTGGAGTAGTTCCACCCACGCGTGGTACTTCGATTAAGTTTTTCTTCGCGTCTTCAACAGCCTTACGGATTGCATCTGGAACCTCTTGGGCTTTACCAGTACCAAATCCTACATGACCATTTTTATCTCCTACTACTACTAGAGCAGAGAAGCGGAAGCGACGACCACCTTTAACAACTTTAGCAACACGGTTAATTGTAACTACGCGTTCTTCAAGTTCTAATTTGTTTGCGTCAATGCGACTCATGAAGTATGTCCCTCCTTCTTATTAAAATTCTAAGCCGTTTTCACGTGCAGCTTCTGCTAAAGCTTTTACACGTCCGTGATATAAGTAACCGCTACGGTCAAATACTACTGTAGTAATATTTTTTTCAGCAGCGCGTTTAGCGATTGTTTCACCGATTTTAGCAGCAGCCTCAATGTTTGCGCTCATACCTTCGAAAGCTTTTTCTTGAGTATTAGCAGAAACTAAAGTTACGCCAGCTACATCGTCGATTAGTTGTGCATAAATGTTCTTGTTAGAACGGAATACGTTTAAACGTGGACGTTGTGCAGTACCCGAAATTTTAGAACGAACACGCCCATGACGTTTTTTACGAACTTGATTTTTATCTTGTTTCGTAATCACAGTGGTCACTCCTTTCAATTATTAATGCGATTTAAGCCGCATTATTTACCTGTTTTACCTTCTTTACGACGAACGAATTCGCCTTCGTAACGAATACCTTTACCTTTGTAAGGCTCTGGTGGACGAACGTCACGAATGTTAGATGCTAATGCACCAACACGCTCTTTAGAAATACCTTTTACGATAATCTTAGTGTTTGAAGGAACTTCGACCTCTAAACCTTCTTCAGGTGTGAACTCTACTGGATGAGAGTAACCTACGTTCAATACAAGCTTGTTGCCTTGTAATTGTGCACGGTAACCTACACCGATAAGTTCTAGAGAACGAGTGAATCCTTCAGAAACACCAGTTACCATATTAGCTAATAACGCACGAGTTGTACCGTGGTTAGTACGGTGTTCTTTAGAATCAGAAGGACGAACTACAGAAAGAATGTTGCCTTCTTGCTCGATTTTCATATCTTGGTTGAATTGACGAGTTAATTCGCCTTTAGGACCTTTAACAGTAACAACGTTGTCAGTACCGATTTCGATAGTTACGTTTGCAGGAACCTCGATAACTTTTTTACCTACGCGAGACATTTATATTGCACCTCCGTTCTTTTCTTACTAATTACCAAATGTATGCTAAGATTTCTCCGCCAACTTGTTTAGCGCGAGCTTCTTTGTCAGTTAATAAACCGTTTGAAGTAGATACTAAAGCGATACCAAGACCGTTTAATACTTTAGGTACTTCGTTTGTTTTAGCATATACACGTAAACCTGGTTTAGAAATACGTTTAAGACCAGTAATAACACGCTCGTTCTCTTTACCATATTTTAAGAAAATACGGATGATACCTTGCTTGTTGTCTTCTACATATTCTACATCACGTACGAAACCTTCACGCTTTAAAATTTCAGCGATCTCTTTCTTTACGTTAGAAGCAGGAACTTCTAACTTCTCGTGACGTACCATGTTCGCATTACGAATGCGTGTAAGCATATCTGCAATCGGATCAGTCATTGTCATGAAAATTTACCTCCTTCCCAAATTAGGGGATTACCAGCTGGCTTTTTTAACGCCAGGAATTTGTCCCTTATATGCAAGTTCACGGAAACAAATACGGCAAAGTTTAAATTTGCGGTATACAGAGTGTGGACGGCCACAGCGTTCACAACGTGTATATTCTTGAACTTTAAATTTTTGCGTGCGTTGTTGTTTAACGATCATTGATTTTTTTGCCACGTCTTCGCCCTCCTTATTTAATTACTTTTGGAACGGCATTCCGAACTGTGTTAATAACTCGCGAGCTTCTTCGTCAGAATTCGCAGTAGTTACGATCACGATGTCCATACCGCGTACTTTTGAAACTTTATCGTAATCGATTTCTGGGAAAATTAACTGCTCTTTAACACCTAATGTATAGTTACCGCGACCATCGAATGCTTTTTTAGAAACACCACGGAAGTCACGTACACGTGGAAGTGCAACAGAAATTAATTTATCCAGGAATTCATACATACGCTCACCGCGTAATGTAACTTTAGCACCAATCGCTTGACCTTCACGTAAACGGAAACCTGCGATAGATTTTTTCGCTTTAGTTACAACTGGTTTTTGACCAGTAATTGTTGTTAATTCTTCAACAGCTACATCAAGAGCTTTAGAGTTTTGAACTGCGTCACCAACACCCATGTTAATAACAATTTTGTCTACTTTAGGCACTTGCATTACTGATTTATATTCGAACTTGCTCATAAGAGCAGGTGATACTTCATTTAAATACTTTTCTTTTAGGCGGCTCATGTGTGTACCTCCCTTCTCATTTTACTTATTAGTCGATTACTACACCTGATTTTTTTGCAACACGAACTTTTTTGCCTTCTTTGATCTCAATACCTACGCGAGTCGGCTCGCCAGATTTAGGATCGATTAGCATTACGTTCGAAACGTGGATTGCAGCTTCTTGAGATACAATTCCACCTTGTGGGTTAAGCTGGTTAGGTTTAACGTGTTTCTTAACGATGTTTACACCTTCAACAAGAACGCGGTCTTGTTTAGGGAAAGCAGCTAAGATTACGCCTTCTTTACCTTTGTCTTTACCAGTATTTACTTTTACTTTGTCGCCCTTTTTAACATGCATTATGTGTCGCACCTCCTTGATTGGTACTGTCATGAAATTAAAGAACTTCTGGAGCTAAAGAAACGATTTTCATGAAGTTGCCATCACGTAATTCACGTGCAACTGGTCCGAAAATACGAGTTCCGCGTGGTGATTTATCATCTTTGATAATTACGCAAGCATTCTCATCAAATTTAATGTAAGTACCGTCTTTACGACGAGCACCTGATTTTGTGCGAACGATAACAGCCTTAACAACGTCGCCTTTCTTGACAACGCCACCTGGTGTTGCTTTCTTAACTGTACAAACAACGATATCACCGATGTTAGCAGTTTTACGTCCAGAACCACCAAGAACTTTAATTGTTAAAACTTCACGTGCACCTGAGTTGTCAGCAACTTTCATACGACTTTCTTGTTGAATCACTTAGGTTACCTCCCTTCGGAAATTTTATTTTATTCCGAAATGTGTTATTAAATAATAACCGCTTTTTCTACAACTTCAACTAAACGGAAGCGTTTAGTAGCTGATAGCGGGCGAGTTTCCATGATACGTACGATATCACCGATATTCGCAGTGTTTAGCTCATCATGAGCCTTAAACTTTTTCGAGTATTTTACACGCTTGCCATAAAGCTTATGCTTTTTATGAGTTTCAACTAATACAGAAATTGTTTTATCCATTTTGTCTGAAACGACACGGCCCGTGTAAACTTTGCGTTGGTTACGCTCAGTCATACATAAAACCCTCCTTTATCAGTTATTTGCACTGATTTCTCTTTCACGAATCACAGTTTTCATACGTGCGATCGCTTTGCGAACTTCACGGATGCGAGCTGTGTTTTCTAATTGACCAGTCGCCAATTGGAAGCGAAGGTTGAAAAGCTCTTCTTTCAGTGATTTTACTTTTAATTCAATTTCATTAGTGGCAAGGTCACGGATTTCATTAGCTTTCATTAGATTCACCACCAGTTTCTTGACGTTTTACAATCTTACATTTCACAGGAAGCTTGTGTGATGCTAAACGAAGTGCTTCACGTGCGATCTCTTCAGATACACCAGCGATTTCGAACATTACTTTTCCTGGTTTTACTACTGCTACCCAACCTTCAGGAGAACCTTTACCAGAACCCATTCGGACTTCTAGAGGCTTTTTCGTGTAAGGCTTATGTGGGAAGATTTTGATCCAAACTTTACCGCCACGTTTCATGTAACGAGTCATTGCGATACGAGCAGATTCGATTTGACGGTTAGTAATCCAAGATGCAGTTGTAGCTTGTAAGCCAAACTCACCAAAAGATACTTCTTTACCGCCCTTCGCTTCTCCACGCATGTTACCACGGTGTTCACGACGATATTTTACGCGTTTAGGTAATAACATTTTATTTGCCTCCTTCCACAGAGTTCTTTTTAGTAGGAAGGACTTCACCACGGTAGATCCAAACTTTTACGCCTAGTTTACCATAAGTAGTGTCTGCTTCAGCATGTGCATAATCAATGTCAGCACGTAATGTGTGAAGCGGAACAGTTCCTTCGCTATAGTGTTCAGCACGCGCGATGTCAGCGCCACCTAAACGACCAGATACTTGTGTTTTAATACCTTTTGCACCAGCGCGCATTGTGCGTTGGATTGATTGTTTTTGAGCACGACGGAATGATACGCGGTTCTCAAGTTGACGAGCGATGTTTTCAGCTACTAATTTAGCATCAAGATCTGCACGTTTAATTTCAATAATGTTAATATGCACACGTTTAGCAGTTAAATCAGTTAAATGTTTACGTAAGTTTTCAACTTCCGTACCACCTTTACCGATAACCATACCTGGTTTCGCAGTGTGAATAGTAATGTTTACGCGATTTGCAGCGCGTTCGATTTCTACTTTAGATACAGATGCATCTTTAAGTTTAGTTTCGATATATTTACGTACTTTGATATCTTCGTGTAATAAGTTTGCATAATCTTTCTCAGCGAACCACTTAGATTCCCAGTCACGAATAATACCAACACGTAGTCCTATTGGATGTACTTTTTGACCCACGGATTAAACCCCCTTCTTCTCAGATACCACAATAGTAATGTGGCTAGTACGTTTGTTAATTGCCGATGCACGACCTTGGGCACGTGGACGGAAACGTTTTAATGTTGGACCTTCATCAACAAAGATTTCAGATACAACTAAGTTATTAATATCTAACTCGTAGTTGTGTTCAGCGTTAGCGACTGCAGATTTTAATACTTTCTCAACGACTGGAGACGCCGCTTTTGGAGTATGACGTAAAATTGCAACTGCTTCACCAATTTGCTTGCCTCGAATTAAGTCTACTACTAGACGAACTTTACGAGGAGCGATACGAACTGTACGAGCGATAGCTTTAGCTTGTGTCATTAGGATTTACCTCCTCTCAAAATTAGCGTCTTGTTTTCTTGTCATCTGCACCGTGACCTTTATAAGTACGTGTCGGTGCGAACTCACCAAGTTTGTGACCTACCATATCTTCTGTCACGTATACAGGAACGTGTTTACGTCCATCATATACAGCGATTGTTAAACCGATGAAGTTTGGGAAGATAGTAGAACGGCGAGACCAAGTTTTAATAACTTGTTTTTTCTCAGAAGCCTCTTGTGCTTCCACCTTTTTCATTAGGTGGTCATCAACAAAAGGTCCTTTCTTTAAGCTGCGACCCATTTAGGAACCTCCCTCCGTGATACGACCACGGCTCTCGAACTGAACCGTAGTATTACCACTTTATTTTTTACGTCCGCGAATAATAAATTTAGATGATTTATTTTTCTTTTTACGAGTTTTGAAACCAAGAGTTGGTTTGCCCCATGGTGTCATTGGTGATTTACGTCCGATTGGAGAACGTCCTTCACCACCACCGTGTGGGTGATCGTTAGGGTTCATTACAGAACCACGAACTGTTGGGCGTTTACCTAACCAACGAGAACGACCTGCTTTACCGATGTTGATAAGTTCGTGTTGTTCGTTACCAACTTGACCGATTGTTGCACGGCAAGTAGCAAGAATTAAACGTACTTCACCAGATTGTAAGCGAACGATTACATACTTGTCTTCACGACCTAATACTTGCGCAGAAGTACCAGCTGAACGTACTAATTGTCCACCTTTACCAGGTTTCATTTCGATATTATGGATTGTTGTACCCATTGGAATGTTTGCTAATGGTAAAGCGTTACCTACTTTAATATCCGCTTCTGGACCTGAATAAATAGTTTGACCTACTTCAAGACCTTTCGGAGCTAAGATATAACGTTTTTCACCGTCAGCATAGTTAATTAAAGCGATGTTCGCAGAACGGTTTGGATCGTACTCGATTGTAGCAACGCGTCCTGGAATGCCGTCTTTAAGACGTTTAAAATCGATAACACGGTATTGTTTCTTGTGACCGCCACCGTGATGACGAACAGTAATTTTACCCTGGTTATTACGACCAGCTTTGCGTTTAGTTGGTTCTAATAAAGACTTTTCAGGTTTATTAGTAGTGATTTCAGCAAAGTCAGATGATGTCATGTTACGACGTCCATTTGAGGTTGGCTTATACTTTTTAATCGCCATTTGTTTTCCCTCCTTCTTAAAGGTTCTTTATAAATTAGAAATTAGATTTCGAATAATTCGATTTCTTTTGAATCAGCAGTTAATTTAACAATCGCTTTACGACGTTTGTTAGTGTATCCACCGAATTTACCAACGCGTTTGAACTTACCTTTGTAGTTCATAACGTTTACTTTCTCAACTTTAACGCCGAAGATTTCTTCAACAGCATCTTTAAC
Organism: Solibacillus ferritrahens; assembly: GCF_037027585.1. Lineage (NCBI taxonomy): Bacteria > Bacillati > Bacillota > Bacilli > Caryophanales > Caryophanaceae > Solibacillus > Solibacillus ferritrahens. The sequence continues at coordinate 27,061 of NZ_JAXCLE010000008.1, forward strand.
TTGAGTTTTGTTAGCGCGAGTGTCTACTTCGAAAGTATACTTTTTCTCTGCCATAATTTCTGAAGAACGCTCAGTAATGACCGGACGTTTTAAGATATCACGTGCTTCCATTATCCAAGCACCTCCTCAACTTTTTTTACAGCATCTTGAGTGAATACAACTTTATCGTGACCTAATAAGTCTAATACGTTGATTCCTTCAGCTGTTAACACTGTAACACCAGGGATGTTACGAGCAGATAAAATAGCGTTTTCGTTAACTTCAGAAGTTACGAATAATGCTTTTTTGCTGATTTCTAGTGCAGCTAATACTGCTTTGAAATCTTTAGTTTTTGGTGCATCAAATGATAATGCATCAAGTACTACTAAGTTTTGCTCTAATACTTTCGTAGATAAAGCAGACTTAATCGCTAAGCGACGAACTTTCTTAGGTAGCTTGTAAGCGTAACTACGTGGAGTAGGACCGAATACAACACCACCGCCACGCCATTGTGGAGAGCGGATCGAACCTTGACGAGCACGACCAGTTCCTTTTTGACGCCATGGTTTACGACCACCACCAGCAACTGCTGAACGGTTTTTAACTTTGTGATTACCTTGACGTAGTGATGCGCGTTGTGCAACAACTGCGTCGAATAATACAGCTTCGTTTGGTGTGATTCCGAAAATCGCATCGTTTAATTCGATTTCACCAACTGAAGCACCTGTTTGACTAAGTACTGAAACCTTTGTCATTCCTGTTTCCTCCTTTCTTGAGAAAATTATTTAGATTTAATAGCAGTCTTAACTGTTACTAATGCTTTTTTAGAACCAGGAACATTACCTTTAACAAGTAGTAAGTTGCGCTCTGCATCAACCTTAACGATTTCAAGGTTTTGAATAGTAACAACTGTGCCACCCATTTGACCAGGTAATTTCTTTTGTTTGAATACGCGGTTCGGAGCTACTGGACCCATTGAACCTGGACGACGGTGATAACGAGAACCGTGAGACATAGGGCCGCGAGATTGACCATGACGTTTAATAACACCTTGGAAACCTTTACCTTTTGTTACACCTGTTACATCGATTACATCGCCTTCAGCGAAAATTTCTACCTTGACTTCTTGACCAACTTCGTAAGCTGCAGCATCTAAGTTGCGGAACTCACGGATGAAGCGCTTAGGAGCAGTGTTTGCTTTAGCTACGTGTCCTTGCTCTGGTTTGTTAGAAAGCTTAATACGCTTGTCTTCAAAACCAAATTGGATCGCTTCGTAACCATCAGTTTCAACAGTTTTCTTTTGTAAAACTACGTTTGGAGCAGCTTCGATAACTGTTACTGGGATTAAATCGCCGTTTTCAGCAAAGACTTGAGTCATGCCAATTTTTCTACCTAAGATTCCTTTAGTCATTTGTCACACCTCCTGTAAATTTTGAAAAAAAGATTTTATATTGTGTTTTTACCATTAAAGTTTGATTTCGATATCAACGCCAGATGGTAAATCAAGCTTCATTAACGCATCAACAGTTTGTGGTGTCGGGTTAACGATGTCGATAAGACGTTTGTGTGTGCGCATTTCAAATTGCTCACGAGAATCTTTGTACTTATGAACCGCACGTAAGATCGTGTATACAGATCTTTCAGTTGGTAGTGGGATCGGACCCGATACTCCAGCACCTGAACGTTTCGCAGTTTCAACGATTTTCTCAGCAGATTGATCAAGGATACGGTGATCATACGCTTTTAAACGAATACGAATTTTTTGTTTTGCCATTACTTTCCCTCCTTCTCGCCTATTTTCTAGACATTCTCCACGAAAATTTCTCCTACACACCGCCATGGCAAAGCGGCCGGGTGTGTCGGCAACCTCTCGCTTCATCGCAGTCAAAGACCAACATTCAACATTATATACAATAAAAAAGAAGTTCGCAAGTCTTTTAGCAAAATTCTTTTTAATAATGTTTCGTTCTTTAGTTTATTTAAATGCGTTCGCTCTTTTTGAGCCGTTTTCTAGTATATAAGAGTATTAACTTGAAAGCAACTATTATGAGTGTAAACTATTTTAAATAAAATATTCAGAAAATAAGTCGACTGTTTTTAATTAAAAAGAAGCCACCTTCATTTATTTGAAAGTGGCTACTTACTATAGGAAGAAAACGACTGCAATCCATCCAAAAATGATTTGCGGTATATTATAGAACATGAATGTCGGAACACACGTATCCCAAATGTGATTGTGCTGACCATCTACATTTAACCCTGCTGTCGGTCCTAGTGTTGAATCGGAAGCAGGTGAACCAGCATCTCCTAATACCCCTGCTGTTCCAATTAAACAAATAATCGCTAGTTCGCTTAAACCTAGTTCTAAGGCTATAGGAACAAAAATTGCCGCGATGATTGGTATCGTAGCAAATGAAGAACCAATTCCCATTGTTACGATTAAACCGACAATTAACATAGTTAAAACAGCAATACTTACATTTCCATTAAAAACGTCCATTGCTCCGGAAACTAATGTTCCAACATCTCCTGTTGCATTAATTACTGCTGAGAAACCGTTTGCCGAAATCATAACGAAACCGACAAATGCCATCATGCGCATTCCATCTGAAAGAACCTCATCAGCTTCTTTCATCTTCAAAGTTCCTGTTATATATAAAATCATGATTCCGGCAATCGAACCTATAATCATTGAATCTGTTATTACTTGTATTATAATAGAAGCAATTAATGCGATTACAGCAAATACTAAGTGTGATATTTTTACTTCTTTATTTAAGTTATTCGTTGCTTCTACTTTTACATCTTCATATTGTCTTGGTTTACGGTAAGCAATAAATGCACCGACTAACCCTACTGCCATCCCAACTGCTACGATGGCCATTGCTTTTGGAACATCATTTAAAGCGATATCCATTCCGGCTAAAGCCATTTGTTCCACAATAATATTCTGATATATTAAACCGAAACCTGCAGGAATGAACATATAGGGCATAATTAAACCAAATGTTAAGATACATGCAATTAAACGACGATCAATTTGCAGCATATTCATTATTTTAATCATTGGTGGGACAATTAATGGAATAAAAGCAATATGCACAGGAATTAGGTTTTGCGACATAATTGCCATTGCTAGTAATACTAAGAAGATTAGTGCTTTTGCAGCACCTTTCTTTTGTGAATCGCCATCACGCTGTACTATTTTTAAAATAGCATTTACTAGCACTTCTGGTATGCCTGTACGGGAAATGGCCAATGCAAAGCCTCCAAGTAGTGCATAGCTCAAAGCAATAGTTGCACCGCCTCCTAGCCCCCCTACAAAGGCATTTATTGTTTCCGTTAAATTTAATCCTCCAGCAAGGCCACCGATGATCGCCCCTACTGTTAAAGATAAAACGACATTTATACGCAGTAAGCTCAAAATAAGCATGACCCCTACCGCTATTAAAACAGCATTCATGTTGTACACTTCACTTTCGTCTGCTAAATTACTAATGTGTTAAAGTTACAAGAAATCTACTATTGAGTCAACGTTTTAGGACAAAATAAAACCGTCAATTAAGAAAAAAATGACGGTTTGAAGGATTATAAAGCTTGTTTAATTATTTTTTTGTAATAACTGATTGTTAATGAGGCAAATACAATATACATCACAATATATAAAGTCATTGTAATCAGGAGTGGTGTTGTCATTTCTGTACCGAATAAAAACCATCCCGATCTAACAGCAAAATAGCTGTGCAGTAAGCCAATAAGCAATGGAACACCAAAATTAAATAGCTGCTTCATCATAATGCCTTTTAATAATTCATCTTGTGTGAAACCAATTTTACGGAGAATCCTATATGATTCTGCCTCTTCATCTGCCTCAGACATTTGTTTAAAGTAAAGAATACTACCTGTTGCAAGTAAAAAAGCCAAGCCTAAAAATGCTGTTGTAAAAATTGTTGTACCGAAAAGATTTAAATTGTATTCAACCGTTGACCGCTGTGAACTTAATTTATTCACTGTACTGCCTTCATGAGATTTAAATAATACATTCGCACCTGTCTGTTTATAAAGCTTTTCCACCTGCTTATATGTTTCCTCATCGGCATTAGTTAAATTAATCGATGTTTGCTCTTGTGTTGAATAACCAATTGCGTATTCACTATTTAATCGTTGCAGCTGATTAAAAACACTATCCTCAACAATAACAATAAATCCACCTGCCGTAACCCGCCAAGCTAGTACAGCAGTATCATTCACTTCTTTAATACGTAACGGGATTTCACTTTCCTGATGTAAAAGAGTTAAGTCAATCGGTGCTTCAATTGGCATTATATTTGATTGAAAGCCGCTAAAGCCTGTAATAATAGCCTCTCCTTTGTTGAGCTGTACCTTAGAATTAAGCTGATGATAATCCGAAAGCGGAATTATTAAGGCATCTGATAATGTATTACCTTGAAACATACCTATTACATCACCTGAAAATATTGTAGCCAAATCAAATTGTGCACTTGTTAATCTAAACGTTTTTTGTTCAAATGCGATACCTTCCTGCTTAAGCGCCTGAATGAATGGTTTTTCACGCCCATCTACCGCTATATAATCAGCCGGCATCTCATCTTCTGCAGAACTACTAGCTGAATAATAGCTAATATACGAAAGTGTTGTAATCGCAAGAGACACCGCTGTTAGTACTGTAATAAGCGTTAATGATTTAGCATTGCCCTTCATACGATGCATTATTGGTGTGAGTGCCAGTACATCCGTTAAATTTAGATGACCCTTTTTTGTAAGACGGAATAAATTCAACAAAAATGCTACCGAAAAACGGAAAACAAGATATGTGCCGCCAATTGTAGTTGCTAAAATAATGACCATACTTAAAAATAAATTTGTCGTTTGCCCTGTAAACAACACAGTACTTCTATAATATCCATAAATAATTAAGCCGAGGCCAATCGCCCCCATCATCATCGGAAATACACTAAAGCTTTTTACCCGCTCATCGGCTTGCTTTGATGCATTAAATAAAGATAATAAGGTTGTTTTACGAACCATAAACGCCATTTGAACTAAAATAATAACTAATAAAACCCCAAATACCATCAAAGTATTTACAACCGCTACTTTACTAAAAGTCATTGTCACTACTGCATCAAATTGCAAAAGTTTCAGCAAAATCATTGCGAACAATCGTGAGCTCAGTAACCCTAATACCATTCCGATACTTACTGCTCCGATAAATAGTAATATATTTTCAAAAGCAATTAAGCGTGTTACAAGTCCTTTTGTCATACCAATAAGCTGGTATAGTCCGATTTCCTTGCTCCTGCGCTTAATGAATAAGTGATTGGCATACAGCACAAAGAATAACACAATAAAATACAGCATATACGAAGCAGCTTCAAAACCCGATGATGCTGTGCCGCTCACTTTTGTCGCTGCAATGATGGATTCATTGTATTGTAATGTTACAAAAGAGAAAAAAAGCGTCACACTAAAAATTAGTGCAAAAAAGTATAAATAATAGTGACGCATGTTTTTTTGCATGCTTTTAAAAACGAGCTGACTAAGCTTCACCTTGCTCACCGCCTAAAACACTTTGCGTATTTAAAATTTGCTGGAAAAATTCTGTGCGGGATTTATCGCCCTTATACAACTCTGTATAGATTTGACCATCCTTTAAAAACAGTACACGTGAACAGAAACTTGCCGCGACTGCATCATGTGTAACCATCATAATCGTTGCATTTTTTGCTTGATTAATTTCCGATAAATTATCGAGCAGCGCAGTAGCTGTTTTTGAATCAAGTGCTCCTGTTGGCTCGTCGGCAAATACTAACGAAGGATTAGATATCAGTGCACGCGCAGCAGATGTACGTTGTTTTTGACCACCTGAAATTTCATTCGGATATTTCGATAAAATATCCGAGATACCTAAAATGGAGACGAGATCCTGCAATCGTTTTTCTGCAGCCGCTTTTGGGATAGTACTAAGCGATAACGGTAATAGAATATTTTCCTTCACTGTTAATGTGTCGAGTAAGTTATAGTCCTGAAATATAAAACCGAGCTCATCGCGACGGAATTTTGCTAATGTACGCTCTTTCATCCCTTGTAACTTTTGCCCATTAATCTCCACAAATCCATCTGTCACTTGATCTATTGAACAAAGTACATTTAATAACGTTGTTTTCCCCGAACCTGAAGGACCCATAATGCCAACAAATTCACCTTTTTCAACTTCTAAGTCAATTCCTTTTAGTACTTCCTGTGCAAGCGAACGCTTACCATATGTTTTTCGAACTTTACGTGCGATTAGAATACTCATTGTCCCCATCCTTTCTTGATATGTTCATTTTACAAGTTCTGCCCTATTTAATCGTTTGATTTACATGACAAAAACGCTCGGTAAATGACAAGTTCGTCACATTCCAAGCGTTTTATGATAACTATTCGGCTTTGGGAAAGTAATTTTTACGGAAGTACCGATATTTTCGGTTGATTCAATTGTGAGAAGAACGTGCAGTGAGTCGGCTGCCTGCTTAGCTAAATACAACCCCATTCCCGTTGCCGCACTTGTTTCCCGACCAATAGTTCCAGTATAGGATTTACGGAAAACACGAGGCAAATCTTCACTTTTTATTCCGATTCCGTCATCTTGAATTTCCAATACAACTTGTTCATCTATCATACGTGCTAGTACCCTGATTTCTCCTCCGACGTCACTATACTTTACTGCATTGGATAAAATTTGCCGTACGATAAATCCAAACCACTTTGCATCAGATTGAACTGTCATCTTTTCAATATCAAGCTCTATAGCTATTTGTTTTTCAAAGCACCAGCTACGAAGTGCTTTTATTTCTTGTATAATAACACTTTTCACGTCAACTTTTTCGATTCGATTGTCGAGTTCGATTGTCATCAGACGGGTTGCATGGAGCTGTTGATCTAATAATAAGTAAAGACGTAGCCATTCATTTTCAATACGTTCCTTTAATTCGCTATCCTCAACTTTTTCCATCAATAATTGCATAGCAGTTAAAGGCGATTTCATTTCATGTACCCATGCTAAAAACTCATCCTGTCGTTCAAGTACTAGCAGCTTTTGCTCTTGCACTTGAGCACTCCTTCTTGCTAGTTGTTCTTCATACTCTTCATGAATAACTGCCATGTAATTACCCTTGCGTTTTGCATAGGCCTTCATCGTTTGTCTATCTTTCATAAAACGCCAGCTAAAATAAACAGTTACTAGTGCAAGCCATACAATGTTTACATAAAAAAAGGAAACACCTTCGAAACCTTTATCGACAAATATAATTAAATTTATGATTAGCTGAAGTACAGTAACAAACAGTATGCTCGAAAAGTATTGTCTTATAAACAGTGGAATCATGCATCCACCGCCATGTAGCCCAGCCCTTTTTTAGTAATAATGCCCCCTAAAAGTCCAATATCCTCTAAACGTTGCCTTAACCGGTTTACATTCACAGTTAATGTATTATCATTTACGAATCGTTCATCATCCCACAATTTACGCATCAATTCATCTCGAGAGACAATCTGTCCTCTAGCCTTTACTAGTACCTTTAAAATAAACAATTCATTTTTTGTTAGCTCAACACGTTCACCCATATAATGAACCATCGCACGATCATAATGGATTTCCGCTCCATTCCATTTCTCCACATCACTCTGTATTGTTTCCTGGTAGTTATAAGCCCGACGTAGTAATGCTTGTACTTTAGCAATTAAAACTTCTGTATGAAATGGTTTTTGCACAAAGTCATCAGCACCCATTTGCATAGCCATAACCATATCCATTGGGTGGTCACGTGAAGAAAGAAACAAAATAGGAACATTTGATACTGCCCGAATTTCGCGACACCAATGAAAGCCATCAAATGCCGGAAGTTGAATATCAATAATAACGAGCTGTGGTTCCTCTTTTTTAAAAGTCCCCATTATATGCTGGAAATCTTCTGGACCGATTACTTCTATATTCCACTGGGCAAACCGCTCACAAATTACATCAAAAATTGAAACATCGTCTTCAATTAGTAGTACTTTCATCCAATTCACTCCTTTTACCTACTACCATTATACAAAAACTAATACACCACTACTTCTAAACTTTGCTATAATCAATTCAATTACACCAGAAGAGGTGAAGCTATGGATATACGCCAAATCGAATACTTTGTGGAAGTAGCAAAACATTTAAGTTTTACAAAAGCAGCTACTACTTTGCATGTATCGCAGCCATCTATTAGTAAAGCAATTCAAAATTTTGAGGCTGAGCTTGGTGTTCCGTTATTTTACCGTTCATCAAAACAGCTCGAACTAACAGATGCCGGTCAAGCAGTCCTCATTAATTCGATGCAAGTGCTCGAATCCTTTCAAAACTTGCGCTCAGAACTAACCGATTTAATGCAACTAAAAAAGGGGCAAATTCGCATCGGCATTCCACCAATTGTCGGCGCAGAATTTTTCTCGAGATTAATTAGCTATTATAAGGAGCTTTACCCATACATTGAAATCTTATTAACTGAAGTAGGAACAAAGAGGATTCGGCAGGAAGTTGAATCAGGCGAGCTGGATATTGGCCTAGTATGTAGTGTGACATCGTCGAATGAAAATTTGGAAACAATTCGGTTTTTAAAAGATCCGCTACTTTTAATCGTACATGAAAGTAATCCACTGGCTCAAAAGAAAAAAGTACAACTAAGTGATTTAGCTAAAGAAAATTTTATTATATATCGGAAAGATTTTATTTTATACGACCGGATTATTGAGGAATGTTCAAAAAACGGCTTTTTCCCGATGATTGCATGCGAAACGACCCAAAAAGATTTTTTTATAGAAATGGTTCAGGCAAAGCTTGGCATCGCTTTACTTCCAGAAAAGCTTGCCGAAAAAATTCCTTACACATCCATAAAACGTATTCCCTTTCACGAGGAAGCAATTCATCTAGAACTCGGTATCACGTGGAAGAAAAATAAATACTTACCTTTTTCAGTACGCGAATTTATTAAACTTGCACATGAATATGTTTTACAATAAAACGGTTGCCTAGAAAAGTTCAAAATCTAGGCAACCGTTTTATAGTTTATTGGCATAATCATTTAACTGGGTAGACATTTCTTGAATTTCCTTCACAAAATCTGAAACTTGATGAATCGACTCTGTCTGTGAAGTACCAATACTGGAGATTTGAGCAATTGAATGGGCAATTTTTTGTGTTGCCTCATTAATTTGCGTCATCGTTTCTCTAATCTTTTGCGTAGATTCAATTGTCTCTTTTGAAAACTTACGGATTTCAGTTGCAACAACTTCAAAACCTTTTCCCTTTTCGCCTGCACGGGCAGCTTCGATAGCCGCATTTAAACCAAGCAAATTTGTTTGATCAGCCATCCGCTTCAATAACATTAGAATATCTGAAGTCTGTCGTACATTTTCTTCGGCTAGCTTAGATTGTACCAATAACTCATTTGCTGATTCTGTCAGTTTAGAAGAACCGTTCGCAATCTTACTAATTTGATTATTTGCCTGTGCTAAAGAACCGGTCATCGTGTTTGAGATTTCTATTAACTCGGTCTGTTTACGTACTTGTACTGCTATCCCACCAATTACCTTACCTGTTAGATCATGCAGTGGTGTAGCGGTGCCAATAAATTCAAAGCCATAAAAACCAGCAGGTATTACAGCCTCTAAACGGCTATTTTTCTTTAATGCAATCATTAATGGCTCTTCCATATGTAACTGTTGACCAACTTTTATTTTTAAGTTTATGTTTTTACCTGGAAAATACGCAACGAACTTTTCCAAATTGCATACGGCAATCGATAAATCGATTGGAATGGCTTTATTCATAACCTCTATCATTGAAATAAATGTCTCTAGTGATGTAATTTTATTTAACATTTCAAATCGCTTCTTTCATTATCTCTATATCGTGACTATTATACCACTTTTTTACTTTTAAATGTGTAGATTTTCCATTAATCTTTAACTAATAAACAAAAAAATACTGCTATTTCGTTAAAAATAGCAGTAACTCAGAAAATATTATGCGTTTACTTTTTGCTTTGCTTTTGCTTCAATGCGTTTTTTGTGTAAAATTGGCTCAGTATAACCGTTTGGCTGTTCGTAGCCTTTAAACACTAAATCGCTTGCTGCCTGGAAAGCTACAGATTCTTCATAGTTTACTGACATTGGCGTACATGACGGATCATCTGCATTTTGCTCATCTACTATTTTTGCCATGCGTCTTAATGTTTCTTCCACTTGCTCTTTTGTGCAAATACCGTGATGTAACCAGTTAGCAATATGCTGACTTGAAATACGTAAAGTTGCACGGTCTTCCATTAAGCCAACATTATTAATATCCGGCACTTTCGAGCAACCAACGCCATTCTCCACCCAACGTACCACATATCCTAAAATTCCTTGAGCATTGTTATCTAGCTCTTGCTGAATTTCTTCTGCTGTCCAGTCCGTATTTTCAGCAACCGGAATTTCTAAAATAGCATCTTGTAAATCTTCTGAAGTCGAAATACCTTTTTGAATGTCTTTTACATTTACTTCATGATAATGTGTGGCATGTAAGGTAGCTGCTGTAGGTGATGGTACCCATGCCGTATTCGCACCTGCTTGTGGATGATTAATCTTTTGCTCAATCATTTCCGCCATTAGATCTGGCATTGCCCACATTCCCTTACCAATTTGCGCACGACCTTGTAATCCCGTATTTAAACCAACGGCAACATTTGATTTTTCATAAGAAGTTAACCATGTAGATGTTTTCATTTCACCTTTGCGAATCATTGGTCCCGCTTCCATCGATGTATGAATTTCATCACCAGTCCGATCTAAGAAGCCTGTGTTAATGAATACAATACGATTTTTCACTTCACGGATACATGCTTTTAAGTTAAGAGACGTACGGCGTTCTTCATCCATTACACCAATCTTTAAAGTATGGCGTGACAGACCGATTAAATCTTCAATACGATCAAATAATTTATTAGCGAAAGCAACTTCTTTAGACCCATGCATTTTTGGTTTTACAATATAAATAGAGCCTTTTTGTGAGTTTTTAAATGGACCATTCCCTAGAATTTCATGCTTGGCAATTAAGCTCGTCAAAACCCCGTCCATAATTCCCTCAGGTACTTCGCCACCATCTTTATCGAGAATAGCTGGATTCGTCATTAAGTGACCCACGTTCCGAATAAACATTAATGAACGTCCATTTAAAGTAACTGTATCACCGTTTAAACCTGTATATTCACGGTCTGGATTTAAAGTACGCGTCACTGTTTTTGTACGTTTTTCAAATGTTGCCGATAAATCACCTTTCATTAAACCTAACCAATTTGAATATACTTCAACTTTATCTTCTGCATCTACTGCTGCAACAGAATCCTCACAGTCCATAATTGTTGTAATGGCAGACTCTAGGAAAATATCCTTTACACCAGCGGCATCATCTTTTCCTATTGGATGGTTACGGTCGATTTGAATCTCTATGTGTAAATCATTATTCTTAAGTAAAATTGCAGTTGGTTCTTCAGCAGTACCTTGGTAGCCAACTAATTTTTCCGGATTTGCTAATGTTGTTTTTTCGCCGTTATTTAATGTTACTCGTAATGTGCCTTCTACAATTGCATAATGAGTTGCTTCTTTATGTGAAGCACTATCTAATAACGGAACAGCCTGATTTAAGAAATTTTTTGCATACTCTATAACTTTGTTCCCGCGAATCGGATTATAGCCTTTCCCTGCAGTTGCACCATCTTCATCACTGATAACATTAGTCCCATATAATGCATCATAAAAACTTCCCCAACGTGCATTCGCTGCATTAATGGCGTAACGTGCATTACTTACCGGAACTACTAATTGTGGACCCGCTTGGAAAGCAATTTCTTCATCTACATTTTCTGTCTCTACACGGAAATCCTCAACCTTTGGCTCAACATAACCGATTTGCTCTAAGAAAGTTTTGTAACTAGCAAATTCAAAGTTTCCCTTGTTTTCTTTATGCCACTGATTAATTTTATCCTGCAATTGATCACGGTGTGCAAGTAACGCTTTATTTTCTGGTGCCAGCTCGTGAATTAGTTGATCAAAACCTTCCCAAAACGCTTGTTGCTCAACGCCACTGTCTGGTAACACCTGTTCATTAATAAACTGAAGCAATACGTCTGCTACTTGTAAATTCCCCACCTGTACATAATTTGTCATAAATATATCCCCCTTCATATCTAAAATTAAATAAGAATCCCCTGTTCTTGTTTTCATTATAATAGAAAGAGTGGGTATAAATGAAATACATAATTCGAATAAACATTATGCTTTTAAGTTATAATGCAAATAAAAAAACACCTTGCAAGCGTCCCTACAAGGTGTTTTAGAAATTAGCAATTAGCTAAAATTATTTTTGGATAGAAGCTACTACGCCAGCGCCTACAGTACGGCCACCCTCACGGATAGAGAACTTAGTACCTTCTTCTAAAGCGATTGGAGCGATTAGCTCTACAGTCATTTCGATGTTATCACCAGGCATAACCATTTCTACGCCTTCAGGTAACATACAAATACCAGTTACGTCAGTTGTACGGAAGTAGAACTGAGGACGGTAGTTAGAGAAGAATGGAGTATGACGTCCACCCTCTTCTTTTGATAAAACATAAACTTCAGCTTTGAAGTTTGTGTGTGGAGTAATTGAACCTGGTTTAGCTAATACTTGACCACGTTGGATATCTTCACGAGCAATACCACGTAGTAAAGCACCGATGTTGTCACCAGCTTCAGCGTAATCTAATAATTTACGGAACATTTCTACACCAGTTACAGTTGTAGTTTTAGCTTCTTCTTCGATACCGATAACTTCTACAACGTCACCAACTTTAACTTGACCACGTTCAACACGGCCAGTTGCAACTGTACCACGACCAGTAATAGAGAATACGTCCTCTACTGGCATCATGAATGGTTTGTCAGTTTGACGTTCTGGAGTTGGGATGTAGTTATCAACAGCGTCCATTAATTCAACGATTTTTTCTTCCCACTCTGGCTCTCCTTCAAGAGCTTTAAGAGCAGAACCTTTGATTACTGGAAGATCGTCGCCTGGGAAGTCGTACTCAGATAATAAGTCACGGATTTCCATTTCAACTAATTCTAATAATTCTTCGTCGTCTACCATATCACATTTGTTCATGAATACTACTAAGTAAGGAACACCTACTTGTTTAGAAAGTAAGATGTGCTCACGAGTTTGTGGCATTGGACCATCAGCAGCAGATACTACTAAGATACCGCCGTCCATTTGAGCAGCACCAGTGATCATGTTTTTAACATAGTCAGCGTGTCCTGGGCAGTCAACGTGTGCATAGTGACGAGTTTCAGTTTCATATTCAACGTGTGAAGTATTGATTGTGATACCGCGCTCTTTTTCTTCTGGAGCGTTATCGATGTCAGCGTAAGATTTAGCTTCTCCACCCATTTTTTTAGAAAGAACTGTTGCGATAGCAGCAGTTAATGTAGTTTTACCATGGTCAACGTGTCCGATTGTACCAACGTTAGCATGCGTTTTTGAACGGTCAAATTTTTCTTTAGCCATTAGAAAATGCCTCCTCAGAGATATGTTTTATTTTTTAAAATTTATTCTAAGATTGCTGACTATAAACGGGCCCCATCTATAGTCAGTCAATCATAGCTTACAAATTATTTATACTTGATGCAAGGTGAAATTTCAATTATTCACCTTTATTTTTTTTAACGATTTCTTCTGCAATTGATTTTGGTACTTCTTCATAGTGATCAAACACCATTGAGAATACACCGCGACCTTGAGTTGCAGAACGTAAAGTTGTAGCATATCCGAACATTTCAGATAGTGGAACCATAGCACGTACTACTTGTGAGTTACCACGAGCTTCCATACCCTCTACGCGACCGCGACGAGCAGTAATGTTACCCATAATATCACCAAGGTACTCTTCTGGAATTACAACTTCTACTTTCATCATTGGCTCTAAGATTACTGGGTTACATTTTTTAGCTGCTTCTTTAAGTGCCATAGATGCAGCGATTTTGAACGCCATTTCACTTGAGTCAACGTCATGGTAAGAACCGAATACTAATTTCGCTTTAATGTCGATTAGTGGGTAACCAGCTACTACACCGCGGTCAAGAGAGTCACGTAGACCCGCTTCTACTGCAGGGATGTATTCACGAGGTACAACACCACCAACGATAGCGTTTTCGAATTCGAAACCTTTACCCTCTTCGTTTGGAGAGAACTCGATCGTTACGTCACCGTATTGACCTCGACCACCAGATTGACGAGAGAATTTACCTTGAACTTTAGCTTCGCTACGGAATGTTTCACGGTAAGATACCATTGGAGCACCCACGTTAGCTTCAACTTTAAATTCACGTTTCATACGGTCAACTAAGATATCAAGGTGAAGTTCACCCATACCAGAGATGATCGTTTGTCCAGTTTCTGTGTCAGTGTGAGCACGGAAAGTTGGATCTTCTTCTTGTAATTTTTGTAAAGCTTGACCCATTTTATCTTGGTCAGCTTTTGATTTAGGCTCTACAGATAAAGAGATAACTGGCTCTGGGAAGTCCATTGACTCTAAGATAACAAGGTTTTTCTCGTCACATAGAGTATCACCTGTTGTAGTATCTTTAAGACCTACAGCTGCAGCGATATCACCAGCAAATACTTTAGCGATCTCTTCACGAGAGTTAGCGTGCATTTGTAGGATACGACCTACACGCTCACGTTTACCTTTAGAAGAGTTTTGTACGTAAGAACCTGCATCTAATGTACCTGAGTACACACGGAAGAATGTTAACTTACCTACGAATGGGTCAGTCATTACTTTGAATGCAAGAGCTGAGAATGGCTCTTCATCAGAAGAATGGCGGATGATTTCTTCTTCACCGTCAACATCTGTACCTTTAATTGCAGGAACGTCTGTTGGAGCTGGTAAGTAATCAACAGCAGCATCTAGCATTTTACGAACACCTTTGTGTTTGAATGCTGTACCACAAAGTACTGGGTAGAACTCTACCGCGATAGTAGCTTTACGGATAGCCGCTTTTAATTCTTCATTTGAAATTTCTTCGCCTTCTAAGTATTTTTCCATAAGCTCTTCATCAACACTTGCAACAGCGTCGATTAGCTTCTCACGGTACTCTTCAGCTTGTGCTTTATGAGATTCTGGAATCTCACCAACAGTTACATCAGTACCCTCTTCATTACCGTAGAACGTAGCGTTCATTTCGATTAAGTCGATGATAGCTGAGAACTCGTCTTCAGCACCGATTGGTAACTGGATTGGGTGAGCGTTCGCTTGTAAACGATCGTGTAAAGTTCCTACAGAATATAAGAAGTCTGCACCCATTTTATCCATTTTGTTGATGAATACGATACGAGGAACCCCGTACGTAGTAGCTTGACGCCATACTGTTTCAGTTTGAGGCTCAACACCAGATTGAGCATCTAATACTGTTACAGCACCATCAAGAACACGTAAAGAACGTTCTACTTCTACAGTGAAGTCTACGTGTCCAGGAGTATCGATGATGTTAATACGGTGACCGTTCCATTGAGCTGTTGTTGCAGCAGAAGTGATTGTGATACCACGCTCTTGTTCTTGCTCCATCCAGTCCATTTGAGAACCGCCATCGTGTGTTTCACCGATTTTATGAATCTTACCAGTGTAATAAAGGATACGCTCAGTTGTTGTTGTTTTACCAGCATCAATGTGAGCCATGATCCCAATATTACGTGTATTCTCTAGAGAGAATTCGCGTTTCATAGGAAATTTCTCCTTCCATATTGGGTTAGCTGTATAGGTGGTTAAAAAACCTAAGCTCTAGCAAGCTAGAGCATAGATCAAATTACCAACGGTAGTGAGCGAATGCTTTGTTCGCTTCTGCCATTTTGTGCATATCTTCACGTTTCTTAACTGAAGCACCTGTGTTGTTAGATGCATCTAAGATTTCGTTAGCTAAACGCTCTTCCATCGTTTTTTCTCCACGAAGACGAGCGTAGTTTACTAAATAACGTAAACCTAAAGTTGTACGACGTTCTGGACGAACTTCTACTGGTACTTGATAGTTAGAACCACCAACACGACGAGCACGTACTTCAAGTACAGGCATTACGTTGTTTAATGCAGCTTCAAATACTTCTAAAGCATTTTGACCCGAACGCTCTTGAACTAATTCAAAAGCTCCGTATAAAATCTTTTGAGAAGTACCTCTTTTACCATCAATCATCATTTTGTTGATTAAACGAGTTACTAGTTTTGAATTATAAATTGGATCTGGTAACACGTCACGTTTGGAAACAGGACCTTTACGAGGCATGTGTTTTCCTCCTTTCGAATCGTTGTTTATTTAAACTTAAATTATTTTTTTTCTTTTGGACGTTTAGTACCGTATTTAGAACGAGATTGTAAACGACCGTTAACACCAGCTGTATCAAGTGCACCACGAACGATGTGGTAACGTACTCCAGCTAAGTCTTTTACGCGTCCGCCACGGATAAGAACTACACTGTGTTCTTGTAAGTTGTGACCTTCACCTGGGATATACGCAGTAACCTCAAGTTGGTTAGTTAAGCGTACACGAGCATATTTACGTAAAGCCGAGTTCGGTTTACGTGGTGTCATTGTACCAACACGAGTACAAACTCCGCGTTTTTGAGGAGACTTAACGTCAGTTAAAGATTTTTTAAATGAGTTATATCCTTTGTTTAACGCTGGAGATTTTGATTTCGTGTTTTTAGATTGACGAGGCTTACGTACTAATTGGTTAATTGTAGGCATCGATTTGTCCTCCCTTCATTTTTTCCTTGTTTCAATACCACACATCCAGGTGGTTCATTTTTTGGGTAAAAACAAAGTCTTTGTGTATTTTACACAAAAACTACATCGCAGTAATCGCAACAACTGCAGCTCCAACATGAATGCCGCAAGCTTTACCAAGTTCTTTTCTTGAATCGACGTAATAAACTGGTACACCGATTTCTTTCGCGAGAAGAATGGCCGGATCGGTAACCCACTTGTCTGCATCGACTGCGACAAAAAGAGCTGATACTTGTCCAGCATACATTGCTTTCACTGCTTGCTTTATACCTATGATTGTTTTACTGGCCTGTTTTACTTGATCGTAAGACATTTACATATCCTCCTAAGTACAGACAGTTAACTATCAACCTTCAATATATTATCATTCCAAACTTATACTGTCAACCAATTTCTCATGAAAGAATATTGATTATTTGTTTGTTCGGGAATATTTATTAGAAAAACCCCGGCAGAGTGTGACCTCTACCGGAATCCATTGTTGATAGATTATTATTCCGCTGTTACAACGTCAGCTGAACCTTCTTGATCCATGCGAATTTGACGGTAACGTTGCATACCAGTACCAGCCGGAACTAGCTTACCGATAATTACGTTTTCCTTCAGACCTAGAAGTTCATCACGTTTACCTTTAATTGCAGCATCCGTTAACACACGAGTTGTTTCTTGGAATGATGCAGCAGATAAGAATGATTCTGTTTCAAGTGAAGCTTTTGTAATACCTAAAATGACTGGACGGCAAGTTGCTGGTGTTTTTCCGTTAAGAACGGCATCAACATTCGCCTCAGAGAATTGGTGAATATCAAGCAGTGAACCTGGTAATAGCTCTGTATCACCTGCTTCAATTACACGCACTTTACGAAGCATTTGGCGAACCATTACTTCGATATGCTTGTCACCGATTTCTACCCCTTGCATACGGTATACTTTTTGTACTTCTTTTAATAGATATTCTTGAACTGTCGATACGTCTTTAACTTTTAGTAATTGTTTAGGATCGATCGAACCTTCTGATAATGTTTGACCTGCAATAATTGTATCGCCTTCAGCTACCTTTAGGCGTGCATTATAAGGTGCTTGATATTTACGTGTTTCCACGTCACCTTGGATCGTAATTTCTTTTAGACCTTCACGAATTTCTTCGATTTCGATAACTGTACCAGTAATTTCAGAAATCACTGCCTGACCTTTCGGGTTACGAGCTTCAAAAATCTCTTGGATACGTGGAAGACCTTGTGTAATATCGTTACCTGCTACCCCACCTGTATGGAATGTACGCATTGTTAACTGTGTACCTGGTTCACCGATAGATTGAGCTGCGATAATACCTACCGCTTCACCAACTTCTACCTCTTCACCAGTAGCTAAGTTCATACCGTAACATTTTTTACATACGCCATGTTTTGTATTACATGTGAATGCTGAACGGATTGTAATTTCTTCGATGTTTGCATCTTCAATTGCACGAGCAACATCTTGTGTTACTAAACCATCACGCTCTACGATAACCGCTCCTGTTTCTGGGTGGCGAACTGTTTTCTTCACGTAACGACCAACAATACGTTCGTCTAACGCTTCGATCATTTCATTACCTTCCATTAAAGAACCGATTAATAAACCGCGATCTGTGCCACAGTCGTCTTCACGAACGATAACATCTTGGGCTACGTCAACTAAACGACGTGTTAAGTAACCTGAATCGGCAGTTTTTAGTGCTGTATCGGCAAGACCTTTACGCGCACCATGTGTAGAGATGAAGTATTCTAATACTGTTAAACCTTCACGGAATGAAGACTTGATTGGTAATTCGATAATTCGACCAGCCGGGTTGGCCATCAGACCACGCATACCTGCTAACTGAGTAAAGTTAGATGCATTACCACGGGCACCAGAGTCAGACATCATGAAGATTGGGTTTGTTTTTTGTAAAGATTTCATCAGCTTACCTTGAATTTCATCTTTGGCAGCTGTCCATACGTTAATAACACGGTTATAACGCTCTTCCTCTGTGATTAGACCACGGCGGAATTGGATCATTACTTTATCTACTTTACTTTGTGCTTCTTCTAAAATACCACCTTTATCAGGTAATACAACGATATCAGATACACCTACAGTAATACCTGCACGAGTAGAATATTTGAAACCTAAGTTTTTCATGCGGTCAAGCATCTTAGAAGTTTCTGTAATGTGGAATTCTTTAAATACTTCAGCAATGACATTACCTAAGAATTTTTTGCGGAATGGATCTACTACAGGAACATTCGTAAAGTGCTTCGCCAATATAGCACGACGTTGCGCTTCGATTTGTTCTGCTTCAGATAAATCTGCATATCCTTCAGTTGCTTCTATTTCTTTTAGTAATTCTTCATCAATTGTTAAATTTACGAAGTATTTCTCAGGCGTTTTTTGCTCTAAGTTAACTGAAGTTGGCTCATTAATATAAGGGAATGAGCTTGGTAAAATTTCATTGAAAATAACCTTACCTACAGTAGTTAATAAGAACATTTTATTTTGTTCTTCTGTAAATGTTGGGTTATTTAAAGAGCTCGCTTTAATCGCAATACGAGAATGTAAATGTACATGACCATTTTGGTAGGCAATTAACACTTCGTTTGAATCAAAGAATACAGAGCCTTCACCACGAGCACCTTCACGCTCAAGTGTTAAGTAATAGTTACCTAATACCATATCTTGAGATGGTGTTACTACTGGTTTCCCGTCTTTCGGGTTAAGGATGTTTTGAGCTGCCAACATAAGTAAACGAGCTTCCGCTTGTGCTTCAGCTGATAGTGGAACGTGCACGGCCATTTGGTCACCATCGAAGTCAGCGTTGTAAGCTGTACATACTAATGGGTGAAGACGGATTGCACGACCTTCTACTAATGTTGGTTCGAATGCTTGGATACCAAGACGGTGAAGCGTCGGTGCACGGTTAAGTAATACCGGATGCTCACGAATAACGTCTTCTAAAACGTCCCAAACTTCATTGTGTAAACGCTCAATTTTACGTTTTGCTGATTTAATGTTGTGTGCTAAGCCACGCTCAACTAGTTCTTTCATTACGAAAGGCTTGAATAATTCAATCGCCATTTCTTTTGGAAGACCACATTGATACATTTTTAAATTTGGACCTACTACGATAACCGAACGACCAGAATAGTCTACACGTTTACCAAGTAAGTTTTGACGGAAACGACCTTGTTTCCCTTTCAGCATGTGTGAAAGTGATTTTAAAGGACGGTTACCAGGACCTGTTACCGGACGACCACGACGACCATTATCGATTAATGCGTCGACCGCTTCTTGTAACATACGTTTTTCGTTTTGAACTATGATGCTTGGTGCACCAAGGTCAAGTAAACGTTTTAAACGGTTGTTACGGTTAATTACACGACGGTAAAGGTCATTTAAGTCAGAAGTGGCAAAACGACCACCATCTAATTGCACCATTGGACGAAGCTCTGGTGGAATTACCGGTAGTACATCTAAAATCATCCACTCCGGTTTGTTGCCAGAGTTACGGAATGACTCTACTACTTCAAGACGTTTAATTGCACGTGTACGGCGTTGCCCTTGTGCAGATTTTAACTCTTCTTTTAAAACTTGTGTTTCGTCTTCTAAATCGATCTTCTCTAAAAGACGTTTAATCGCTTCAGCACCCATTGCCGCTTCGAACTCGTTACCATACTTTTCACGGTATGCACGATATTCTTTTTCGGAAAGTAAGTCTTTATAGCCTAGAGACGTTTGACCTGTCTCGATTACTACATAAGAAGCGAAGTAAATTACTTCTTCCAGCGCACGTGGAGACATATCTAAAATAAGACCCATTCGGCTTGGAATACCTTTGAAGTACCAAATATGTGATACTGGTGCAGCAAGCTCAATGTGACCTTGACGCTCACGACGAACTTTTGCACGTGTAACTTCTACTCCACAACGGTCACAAACGACACCTTTGTATCGTACACGCTTATATTTACCACAGTGACATTCCCAGTCTTTTGTTGGTCCAAAAATACGTTCGCAAAATAGACCATCTTTTTCCGGTTTTAATGTACGGTAGTTAATTGTTTCTGGTTTTTTAACCTCTCCATATGACCAAGAACGGATCTTGTCAGGTGAAGCTAAACCAATTTTCATATATTCAAATTCATTAACATCGATCAAGGAGCCTACCTCCCTTTAGTTATAAGTCTTTCGTGACTTTATTGTAGCTCTGCACTTACAAATTTTCATATTAGGCCATAATGAAATTTGTATTTTCAAATAGTTATAAGAAAAATCGGGCAGGGCATATACCTGCCCGATTCAATTTGAAATTATTCAAATGATTCTACTGGGTCTTCTTCTTTATCATCAGATGGGCGTCCAGCTTCTGAAGCTGGTGGAGCTACTTCTTCCTCATCGTCAAGGTCGCGTAATTCTACTTCCTCGTCATTGATTGTAAGCATCTTCACATCCATACCTAATGATTGAAGTTCTTTAATTAATACTTTGAATGACTCTGGTACACCTGGTTCTGGAACACTTTCACCTTTTACAATAGCTTCGTATGTTTTCACACGACCTACAACGTCATCTGATTTTACAGTTAAAATCTCTTGTAACGTGTAAGCAGCACCGTATGCTTCAAGTGCCCAAACCTCCATCTCACCGAAGCGCTGACCACCGAATTGTGCTTTACCACCAAGCGGCTGTTGCGTTACTAATGAGTAAGGTCCAGTTGAACGTGCATGAAGTTTATCGTCAACCATGTGCGCTAGTTTAATCATATACATGACACCAACAGAAACACGGTTATCGAATGGCTCACCTGAACGTCCATCATACAGAATTGTTTTACCATCACGGTTCATACCAGCTTCTTCCATAGTTTCCCAAACATCGGCTTCGTTGGCACCATCGAATACTGGTGACGCCATATGAATACCTAAGTAACGAGAAGCCATACCTAAGTGTAGCTCAAGTACTTGTCCGATGTTCATACGTGAAGGTACCCCTAGTGGGTTAAGCATGATATCTACTGGTGTTCCGTCCGGCATGAACGGCATATCCTCTTCCGGTAAGATACGTGAAATTACACCTTTGTTACCGTGACGTCCGGCCATTTTGTCACCAACGCGGATTTTACGTTTTTGAACAATATAAGCACGAACTAATTGGTTTACACCTGGTGGTAATTCATCGCCGTCTTCACGGTTGAATACTTTTACATCTAAAATGATACCGCCAGCTCCGTGTGGAACACGTAGAGACGTATCACGTACTTCACGGGCTTTTTCACCGAAGATAGCATGTAATAAACGCTCTTCCGCAGTTAACTCTGTAACTCCTTTAGGCGTAACTTTACCTACTAGAATATCACCATCGCGAACTTCTGCACCTATACGGATAATTCCGCGGTCGTCCAAGTTACGAAGTGCATCTTCACCTACGTTTGGAATATCACGTGTGATTTCTTCAGGTCCAAGCTTTGTATCACGAGACTCTGATTCATATTCTTCAATATGAACAGAAGTATATACATCGTCTTTTACAAGGCGTTCGCTCATAATTACAGCATCCTCGTAGTTGAAGCCGTCCCATGTCATGAACGCAACAAGTACGTTTTGGCCAAGTGCTAATTCGCCTTTTTCCATTGAAGGACCATCAGCTAAAATATCACGAGGTTTTACACGGTCGCCAACTTTTACGATTGGGCGTTGGTTATAAGATGTACCTTGGTTAGAACGAATGAATTTTTGTAATTTATATTTAGTTAAGTCACCCTTAACTTCTTTACCATCTACTAACTCAATACGACGTACATGAATTGAACGTGCTTCTACATGTTCTACAATACCGTCATATTTTGCTACAACAGCAGCGCCTGAATCACGCGCGTCTACGTGCTCCATACCTGTACCAACGAATGGTGCATTAGGATATAGTAATGGAACAGCTTGGCGTTGCATGTTCGCTCCCATTAACGCACGGTTTGAGTCGTCGTTTTCTAAGAACGGGATACATGCTGTGGCAGCAGATACTACTTGTTTTGGTGATACATCCATATAGTCGATGCGATCTCTTGTAAATACTGTGTTATCGCCACGGAAACGTCCTACGACTTCTTCGTTAGCGAATGTACCATCATCATTTAAAATAGAGTTTGCTTGTGCAACTACATAGTTGTCTTCTTCGTCAGCCGTTAAATAGTGGATTTCTTTCGTTACAGCACCTGTTTCCGGATCAACACGGCGGTAAGGTGTTTCGATAAATCCAAATTTGTTAACTTTTGCGAATGAAGATAAAGAGTTAATAAGACCAATGTTTGGCCCCTCTGGTGTTTCGATTGGACACATACGCCCGTAGTGAGAGTAGTGAACGTCTCGTACTTCCATACCTGCACGCTCACGAGTTAAACCACCCGGTCCTAATGCAGATAGACGACGTTTGTGCGTCAACTCTGCCAACGGGTTTGTTTGGTCCATGAACTGAGATAATTGAGAGCTACCAAAGAACTCTTTAATTGATGCAATAACCGGACGAATATTGATTAACTGTTGCGGTACGATTGCTGCTGTATCATTAATTGACATACGCTCACGTACAACACGTTCCATACGAGATAAACCGATACGGAATTGGTTTTGTAATAACTCACCAACAGAACGTAAACGACGGTTACCTAAATGGTCAATATCATCTGTGTTACCAACGTCATATAATAAATTGAAGAAGTATGATACAGAAGCCAATACATCAGCTGGTGTAATATTTTTAACTTCTTCATCTACATAAGCGTTTGAAATAACATTAATTTCTTTTTGTGCTTCATCATTTGGTGCAAAGATTTTAACCGATTGAATCGTAATGTCATCTTCCAATACGCCACCAACTTGGTTTAACGTACGGAATCCTACACCACTTTCTAAATAAGGGATTAGCTTATCTAGATTACGACGGTCTAATAATGTACCTGCTTCAACAATAATTTCCCCTGTATCAGGATCTACTAATGTTTCTGCAATCGTTTGGTTGAATAAACGATTTTTGATGTGAAGCTTTTTGTTCATTTTGTAACGACCGACATTCGCTAAATCATAGCGTTTTGCATCAAAGAAGCGAGAATATAATAGATTCTTCGCAGATTCAACTGTCGGTGGTTCACCTGGACGTAAACGTTCATAGATTTCAAGAAGCGCCTTTTCAGTACCTTCTGTGTTATCCTTTTCTAACGTGTTACGTAAGTACTCATTGTCACCAATGATATCTAAAATTTCTTGGTCCGAGCCGAAACCTAATGCACGTAAAAGTACCGTTACTGGTAATTTACGTGTACGATCGATACGTACATAGACAACGTCTTTTGCATCTGTTTCATATTCTAGCCATGCACCACGGTTAGGAATAACTGTTGCGCCAAAGCCTTTTTTACCGTTTTTATCCGTTTTTTCGTGGAAGTATACACTTGGAGAACGAACTAACTGAGACACGATAACACGCTCAGCACCATTAATAATAAATGTGCCTGTTTCTGTCATTAACGGGAAATCACCCATAAAGACATCTTGCTCTTTAACTTCGTTTGTTTCTTTGTTGTGCAAACGTACTTTCACGCGCAGTGGCGCAGCATAAGTAACGTCACGTTCTTTACATTCGTCCACTTCATACTTAGGTTCACCTAAAGTATAGTCAACGAATTCTAATGAAAGATTACCTGTAAAATCCTCGATTGGAGAAATGTCGTGGAACATCTCGCGCAACCCTTCTTCAAGGAACCACTCATAAGATGCTGTTTGGATTTCGATTAAATTCGGAAGTTCCAGCACCTCACTAATACGCGCAAAGCTTCTACGCTGGCGGTGTTGTCCGTACTGAACTAGTTGACCTGTCAACTCATTCACCCCTCAATAAAGCGATAATAGGTCTTTGCAAAAACATACAAATGGTGTATGATTTCGAAAGACAAAAAGAAAACGAGACTTTTTTAAAACCTCATTTTCGGTTAAACTTAACTTATTCTTAGCAAGTATACCCGTAAATTTGATTAAATAATGCAAAAGGGCATACTACCTCAAAATAATAATTTTGCATTTTATTATGTTATCACACTCAATTTGTCAAGTCAATATTTGATATAGATCTTACTTATTTTTTTGCACGAATGATCCAATATCCTTTTTTCTTCTCAACAACATCTACTTCTGAAAACATTTCTTCTAAATGGCTCATTGTCGATGGAGCACCTTGCTTCTTCTGAATAACAATCCATAGCTCACCATTCTCCACAAGCAGCTCATATGCGCGGTCATAAAACTTAAAAACCGTTTCTTTTCCTGCACGGATTGGTGGATTTGTTAATACTGCCGCTACTTTTGAATTAGTATTTACAGCATCCAATCCATCACTTTCAAAAATACGTACATTTTGAACCCCGTTAAGTTGGGCATTTTTTTGAGACAAACTAACTGCACGCGAATTAATATCCATCATGAATACTTCACGGTCAAGTTTGTTTTTTGCAATCGACAATCCGATCGGTCCATAGCCACAGCCTACATCAAGTAAAACACCTTCAACTTCAGGCATTTCAAAAGCATCGATTAGCACACGGGAACCAAAATCTACTTCGCTTTTACTGAATACACCCGTATCCGTTTCGAATGTAAATATATTGCCTAATAAAGTGAATTTCCATTGGCGTGGTTTACTTTCAGATTGAGGCTTATTTGAATAATAATGTTCAGACATCGATACGCCCCCTTAGAAAAACACATTTGCGCCAAACAGTGCGAAATGCTGTCTTTTTTCCTTATGTGGATTTCTTCTAAAAATTATACATTCTCATCCACTAAAAGTTAAATAAAGAAAAGCCCGCCGCAAAATTGTGACGAGCTTTCCTTATTAAGCTAAGCAATAGGCATAGCTATTAAATATAGTTAAACTAAAATTATTTAACTTCTACTGAAGCGCCAACTTCTTCAAGTTTAGCTTTGATAGCTTCAGCGTCATCTTTAGAAACGCCTTCTTTAAGAGCTTTAGGAGCGTTGTCAACAACCTCTTTAGCTTCTTTTAAACCTAATCCAGTGATTTCACGAACCACTTTGATTACTTTGATTTTTTCTTGACCAGCAGATGTTAATACTACGTCAAATTCAGTTTTTTCTTCAGCTGCAGCAGCACCGCCAGCAACTACTGCTACTGGAGCAGCAGCTGTTACACCGAATTCTTCTTCGATTGCTTTTACTAAGTCGTTTAATTCTAGAACTGTCATAGCTTTGATAGCTTCTAAGATTTGCTCTTTGTTCATTTTAATTTCCTCCTATGGAATGTTTTATTAGTTTAGGCGATTTGCCTGATTGTTGAAGTTAAGAGGCTAATATTAAGCGCCTTGCTCTTCTTTTTGATCTGCAACAGCTTTTGTTGCAAGTGCGAAGTTGCGCACTGGAGCTTGAAGTACAGATAAAAGCATTGATAATAGACCTTCGCGAGATGGAAGTTCTGCAAGAGCTTTAACGTCTTCAACTGATGCCACAGTACCTTCGATGATACCAGCTTTAATTTCTAACGCTTCATTTTTCTTAGCGAATTCGTTAATAATTTTAGCAGGAGCTACTACGTCCTCGTTAGAGAATGCGATAGCATTTGGACCAGTTAAGAATTCATTAATTCCTTCTAAACCAGCAGTTTCAGCAGCACGACGAGATAAAGTATTTTTATATACTTTGAACTCAACACCAGCTTCACGTAATTGCTTACGTAATTCTGTTACTTGCGCTACAGTTAAACCACGGTAATCCACTACTACTATAGAAGCAGCAGCTGAGAATTTATCAGCGATTTCTTGAACTTGAACTTTTTTTGTTTCGATTGCTTTGCTCATGATGACACCTCCTATTAGAATGAGTCATTTATACCGACAAAGAAAAGCCTCTATATCAAAATAGACATAGAGGCTGAAAGTACATCATCTTAAAAAGAATCCGAACTCCGATGTCCTCGGTAGGCTCATTAAGTGCAATATTGGCACCCCTACTGTCTACGGTACAAATGGATGATTCACAACAGCATTCATCTTATCAAGTAAGAGATGCGTTGTCAACAAATTTTATTGAACGATTTTAAAAAATCGGAATGAATTATTTGATAGATACGTTAGCAGCGTCAACTTTTACAGCAGGACCCATTGTAGTTGTAACATTTACAGACTTCATGTAAGTACCTTTTGCTGCAGCTGGCTTAGCTTTTTGAACTACTTCAAAAACAGCTAAGAAGTTTTCTACTAATTTGTTTGTATCGAAAGAAACTTTACCGATTGGTGCGTGGATAATACCAGACTTTTCAGCACGGTATTCTACTTTACCAGCTTTAATTTCTTCGATAGCTTTTGTTACGTCAAATGTAACTGTACCTGTTTTAGGGTTTGGCATTAAACCTTTAGGACCTAATACACGACCTAATTTACCAACTTCACCCATCATGTCAGGAGTTGCAACGATTACATCGAAATCAAACCAACCTTGTTGGATTTTTTGGATGTATTCTGCATCGCCTACATAATCAGCACCAGCAGCTTCTGCTTCTTTAATTTTTTCGCCTTTAGCGAAAACTAAAACGCGTTGAGTTTTACCAGTACCGTGTGGTAATACTACTGCACCACGGATTTGTTGGTCATTCTTACGAGTGTCGATACCTAATTTGAATGCTACTTCTACAGTTGCATCAAAGTTTACTGAGCTTGTTTTTTGCGCTAATGCTACTGCTTCTTCAACAGAGTATAAAGTTGCGCGGTCGATTAATTTAGCTGCTTCTTGCAGTTTTTTACCTTTTTTAGCCATTATAATTTCCTCCTTGATTGTGGTTGTAACGGATTTGGACCTCCCACGAATAAAGGTTGCGCACTCATCAAACTAGTATCAGAGTGCAGCAACCTTCCAAAAAACAAAAACATCATCAAGTGTTGAAGATGGGATTAGTCTTCGATCGTAATGCCCATGCTTCGTGCAGTACCTTCAACCATTAACATAGCAGCTTCAACTGAAGCAGCGTTAAGGTCTGGCATTTTTTGTTCAGCGATTTCGCGAACTTTATCACGTTTAACCGTTGCAACTTTCTTACGGTTTGGTTCACCAGATCCAGATTGGATACCAGCCGCTACTTTAAGTAACACTGCTGCAGGTGGAGTTTTCGTAATGAAAGTAAATGAACGATCTTCGAATACTGAAATTTCAACTGGAATAATAAGACCAGCTTGATCAGCAGTACGAGCGTTAAATTCTTTACAGAATCCCATGATGTTAACACCTGCTTGACCTAATGCAGGACCAACCGGTGGCGCTGGGTTTGCTTTACCAGCAGGGATTTGAAGTTTTACAACTTTAATAACTTTTTTAGCCACGAGACACACCTCCTTAAGTCCGTGATGTGGTAATAGGGTTGCCCCTCCCACTCAATATCTGTTCGTCAGCTAAGCCGATAACATTAAAACTAATTAAAATCAAACATCATAAGTAAGACAGTCTGACCTATGAAATGATAACACTTTTAAATTGCTTAATCAAGTCTAAATAATTCTATATTTTTTGTACTTGGTTGAAATCTAGTTCCATCACTGTTTCGCGACCAAACATATCTACTAAAACTTTTAGTTTTGCTTTGTCTACATCTACTTCTTCTACGCGACCTTGGAAATGTGCAAAAGGTCCTTCAAGAACTTCGACAACCTCACCAACAGAAATTTCAACTTCACCTAATTGAGATTCGTTCATGCCCATTTGTGCAAGTAAACGTTCTGCTTCTTCCGGCAATAACGGCGTCGGTTTAACCCCACCGCCTGAAGAACCGATAAATCCAGTTACACCCGGTGTATTACGAACTACATACCAAGCGTCATCCGTCATAATCAATTCTACTAGAACATAACCTGGGAAGATTTTACGCATTACCGCTTTTTTCTTGCCGTCTTCTTTTACATCAATTTCCTCATGCTCGGCTACAATTACTCTGAAAATCTTATCTTGCATGCCCATTGTTTCAACACGTTTTTCAAGATTAGCTTTCACTCGATTTTCATAACCAGAATACGTATGAACTACATACCAATTTTTCTCCATATAGGTAGGACTAAATCGTCCGTCCCTCCTTTACATTATTGTGTTAAGGTTATATTTCCCCGTTCACAAAACTTCAATAATCTATTTCTTTAAACAAGCTATTAGATATTTTTTAACAAATGAAAAAACCCGTTATTTGAAATTGACGGGCTATTTCGAAATATTAACATGATATAGCTTATAGAGACAAGAACCAACGCAATAATTCTGAGATTCCTAAATCAGTCACCGTAAAGAATAATGCCATAACGATAACTGTTGAAATTACTACTACTGTATATTTCGTTAACTCTTTGCTTTTTGGCCAGCTTGTTTTACGCATTTCCGAGCCGACTTCTTGAAAAAAGTTTGTTACCTTACTCATTTTTGCCCAACCCCCGAACAACGAATTAATCTATTTTTTATTTATAACGTTTGTTTATGCGTTGTATGCTCATTGCAATGCGAGCAAAATTTCTTCAATTCTAAGCGCTCGGTCGCTCCATCTTTTTTCGGAACGCTGTAGTTTCTTGAACCACATTTTTCACAGCTTAAAACGACTTTCTTTGCCATGTATATCACCTTTTCGGCAGTTTGTCCTTTAAAGACTAACACCTAAATTTCCCACTGTCAATAAAGGCTGTCAGTGTTTAAGTTATTTCTTTTAGTTCAAGATGCCGCTCCAATTTACGCTTTACCCGTTGCAGAGCATTGTCGATTGATTTAACATGGCGGTTCAATTCTTCAGAAATTTCATTGTAGGATTGACCCTCTAGATAGCGGACCAATACTTGCTGCTCAAGCTCACTTAATACCTCTCCCATCTTCTGTTCGAGATAAACGTAGTCTTCACGGTTAATCATCAAATACTCTGGATCATCAGAAATCGGACTCGTAATAATATCCATTAATGTCCGCTCGGATTCTTCATCATAAATCGGCTTATCCAAGGACACATAAGAATTTAGAGGGATATGCTTTTGACGTGTAGCCGTTTTAATCGCTGTAATAATTTGCCTTGTTATGCACAGCTCAGCAAATGCACGGAACGAAGCAAGCTTATCCTCTTTAAAATCCCGGATGGCCTTATATAATCCAATCATACCCTCTTGAATAATATCTTCTTTATCGGCCCCAATTAAAAAATATGACCGTGCTTTTGCTTTAACGAAAAGCCGGTATTTCGAAATCAAAAAATCTAACGCATCTGTATTGCCTAGATGCACTTGCTCCACAAGCCCTTCATCTGTCAAACGTTCTAAATGCAGTACCATTTGTAACTTCTCACTTTTAAGCAACGAAAATCACCTCAGCTACGCTAGAATTATTAGGAATAGTATAACTTAATTGGAAATTGCGGGCAAACTATTACTTAATCCCTCGTCTCCACTTTTCAAATTGTAGTTCTACTTCTTTCGATAATTTAATTCTTGAGGCTGGCTTTTCGTCAGTCGATTCTTTTACTTTGGAGGAGATTTTCGACTGAATGATTTGCATCTCAATTTCAAGCTCACGTGCGGACTTCCTTAAAGCTCCGTGACCGAATACGACATTTTGCTCTGTCATATCGGAAGTTGCCACATGGATTTGAATTTTACGCCCTTTCAACTCGGTTGAAAGCTTTTCAATGCGCTCATCTGCTGTTTCGTTTTTACGCGTGTAGATTACTTCCACAGCATGCTGAATATAAAGCTGCTCTGTGCCTGGTACAAGATGTGCGTCAAACACAACAATCACACGCCAACCTGTATGTGCTTTATATTCAGCCATTCTTTCAATTAAGCGATCGCGCGCATCTTCAAAATGAGGTTCACGCAATGGACGCAACTCACTCCATGCGCCTATCATGTTATAGCCGTCTACTAGCAAGATGTTTTGCATAACCTCATCCGTTAGCTTCTTGTCGTTTACGGTACACTTCATACATAAGCAGTGCTGCTGCTACGGAAGCGTTCAATGATGTAACATGACCAACCATTGGTAAGTGATATAAGAAATCACATTTATCTTTTAAAAGACGGCTCATCCCTTTACCTTCACTACCAATAATTAATGCAAGCGGTAATGTTGCATCCATTTTACGATAATCGGCCGAACCTTTAGCATCTGTTCCCGCAATCCAAACGCCACGCTCTTTTAACTCGTCCACAGTCTGAGCCAAATTTGTTACACGCACAACAGGCACATGCTCGATAGCGCCTGTTGAAGCTTTTGCAACAACCGCTGTTAAACCGACGGCACGACGCTTCGGTATAATGATACCATGTGCACCGATTGCATCTGCTGTTCTCATAATCGACCCTAAGTTATGAGGATCCTCTAGCTCATCTAAAATAAGGAAAAATGGATCTTCATTTTTAACTTTCGCTACTTCAAATAAATCATCGAGTTCTGCATAGTCATATGCTGCAACAGATGCAACAATCCCCTGATGATTTTCTGCCAGTTTATCTACTTTTTGCTTTGGTACAAATTGAACCAACACACCCTGCTCTTTCGCTAAGTCCATTAATTCCTGTACCCCGGTTTTCTTAACACCTTCAGCAATCCATAATTTATTGATTTCACGACCCGCACGAAGCGCTTCCAATACTGGGTTTTTCCCGGCAATCATTTCTCCGATTACTTCCTCTTGAGCAGTCTGCGGGTTTTCCTGTTGTTTTTTATCGTGAGCTTTAAAGGTATCCGCTTTTTTGTCGCGACTTTTTCCATCTCGCGGCTTACGACCTTGTTGTCTTTTTTCTGCCATAGTTACTCTCCTTTTGATTGTTCTACAATTTCTATTGCGTAATCTATAATTTCATTTGCTCGGGCATGCTCTTTGCTTAAAAACAAATAGCCTAAAACGGCTTCAAAGCCTGAACTATTTCGATATGTGCGCACATCTGTATTTTTGGGAACAGAACCTGATTTTGCATTGCGTCCTCTACGGAAAACTGCTTGTTCTTCTTCGGTCAAATAATTTTCATCAATCATACGATGTACGATGTTTGACTGAGACTTGGCAGAAACATATTTTGTCGCTTCTTTATGCAATGTATTTGGCTTTGCGCGACCAGATAAAATTAAATATTCACGAATTCTTTGTTCAAGCACGGCGTCCCCCATATAGGCGAGCGCCAGTGCATTTAGCTGTATGACATCATGTGGTGTTAAGTTTTGCATCT
The DNA here is from genome assembly GCF_037027585.1 of Solibacillus ferritrahens. NCBI lineage: Bacteria > Bacillati > Bacillota > Bacilli > Caryophanales > Caryophanaceae > Solibacillus > Solibacillus ferritrahens. The sequence goes on from NZ_JAXCLE010000008.1 coordinate 59,176, forward strand.
ATTGTCCTCGTTTCCAGCGTGTTCCTTGACGAGTATCTTCCAGCACAATATCCATACTTAACAATTGGTCACGAATTTCATCTGATCGTGCAAAATCTCTGTTTTTACGAGCTTGGTTACGTTCTTCAATTAATGCTTCTATCTCTTCGTCCAATAAACCAGCTTCAATTTTTACTTTAATTCCCAATACTTCCCCAATTGCATCAAACATACTTAATATCGCTTGCAACACTTCTTTATCTGTATTGGTTTCTTTTAAATAAACATTGGCAATATGCGATAGTTCAAACAATGCCGAAATCGCATTTGCTGTGTTGAAGTCATCATTCATCGCATTTTCAAAATCAAGTTTCACTTGATTAATTTTCTCAAGCCATTGTTCGCTGTCGTCGCCTAAGCTTGCCGATAATGCCAAACGGTGCTCAACATTTGCATAAGAGGTACGAATACGATCCAATCCGTTTTTCGCCGCTTCCACTAAATCTTGCGCAAAGTTGATTGGGTGACGATAATGCACCGACAACATAAAGAAACGTAGTACTTGCGGATCGATTTGCTGACGGATATCATGCACCAATATAAAGTTGCCGAGGGATTTTGACATCTTTTCATTATCAATATTAATATAGCCGTTATGCATCCAATAACGTGCAAATGTTTTATCGTTATGTGCTTCTGACTGCGCAATTTCATTTTCATGGTGAGGGAATGTTAAATCCTGACCACCTGCGTGAATATCGATTGTATCACCTAAATGCTCACGCGCCATAACAGAACATTCAATATGCCAACCTGGGCGCCCTTCTCCCCACGGTGAATTCCACTTTATTTCCCCTATTTTTGCTGCTTTCCATAAAGCAAAATCTAGCGGGTCTTCTTTCTTTTCGCCTGCTTCAATACGAGCCCCTACCTTTAAATCATCGATTGATTGATGGCTTAACTTTCCATAGCCATCGAATTTACGCGTACGATAATAAACATCGCCTTGAGATTCATATGCATAACCCTTCTCGATTAGCACTTTAATAAATTCAATAATATCGTCCATATGCTCTGTTACACGTGGATGGGCATCCGCTTTTTGGCAACCCAATGCAGTAATGTCTTCAAAATAAGCAGCAATGAAACGGTCTGTTAAAGCCGACGTCTCTTCTCCTAGCTCGTTGGCAGCTTTAATAATTTTGTCATCAACATCGGTAAAATTCGATACGAATTTTACTTCATAGCCTGCATACTGGAAATAGCGTCGTACCGTATCATATACGATGACTGGACGTGAATTTCCAATATGAATGTAATTGTATACAGTAGGGCCGCATACATACATTTTCACTTTGCCATCCTCTAATGGAATAAAAGGCTCTTTTTGTCTCGTTAATGTATTGAAGATTTGAATACTCATTTTGCCGCTCCTTTTTATATATGTTCTTTTTTTAATTAACTGCTCACTTTTTATTTCTACAAAAAAAGCGTCTCCATCACCTAGTTGAAGGTGACAGAGACGCTATACGCGCGGTTCCACTCTGGTTGAAAAAATATAAATACAATACTTTTTCCGCTTGAAAGTCCTATAACGGGGACAAATCGATTTAACCTACTACAATTTCAGTTAAATACTCAAAGGTGCATTTCAGCTTTGCCTTGACCTAGATCACTTTCAGCCGGTGATGATCCTCTCTAATAAGGTATGCGCCGCGTACTTCTCCTTCTCAACGCGCTAACAATATATACAATTTAAATTCATTTTACATTTATTTTCTGAAAAATCAATCATTAAAACTATTCTTAGAATAATTACTCAGCAAACTTCTCGACACGAGCAATTGTTTTTTCTTTGCCGATTAAAGCAATAGAATTTGGCAATTCTGGACCATGTGTTTGACCAGTCGTCACAACACGGATTGGCATAAACAGATTTTTGCCTTTTACACCTGTTTCTTTTTGCACAGCTTTAATCGCCGCTTTAATCGAATCTGCATCAAAGGATTCTAAAGCTTCTAATTGAGTTTTAAATGAAGCCATAACAGCTGGCACTGTCTCACCTGCTAATACCTCATTTGCTTCTTCATCATATGCAATTTCTTCTGTGAAAAATAGGCTCGATAATTCTACAATTTCTGCCCCGAAGCTCATTTGCTCATGGTAAAGCGCGATTAAATCAGAAGCCCATACAAATTGCTCTTCTGATAGCTCTTCTGGAAGTAAGCCTGCTTTTTGTAAGTGTGGTAATGCTAGAGCAACCACCTCTTCACCAGACATTTTTTTAATATATTGATTGTTCATCCAAGTAAGCTTTGTTTTATCAAACATAGATGGTGATTTTGATAAACGTTTTTCATCAAAAAGCTTAACAAGTTCATCGTGAGAGAAGATTTCCTCTTCTCCTTCTGGAGACCAGCCTAGTAATGCAAAGAAGTTAAACATTGCTTCCGGTAAAAAACCAAGTTCTTTATATTGAGTAACAAATTGAATAATCGATTCATCGCGTTTTGATAATTTTTTGCGTTCCTCATTTACAATTAATGTCATATGGCCATATTGTGGGTATTCCCAACCGAAGGCATCAAAGATCATCATTTGTTTTGGCGTATTCGATAAATGCTCTTCCCCTCGGAATACATGCGAAATTTCCATAAAATGATCATCTAATACGACAGCATAGTTGTATGTTGGAATTCCATTTGCCTTCACAAGAACCCAGTCACCGATATCCTTTGATTCAAATGATACTTCACCGCGCACTAAATCAACGAAGTTATATGTTACATCTGCTGGTACACGCATACGAATTGTATATTGTTCGCCCGCTGCTTCTTTTGCTGCAACTTCATCTGATGTTAAGTGACGGCATTTTCCGCCATACATTGGAGCAGCAATACCCTTCGCTTTTTGAGCGTCACGCTCTGCTTCCAGCTCTTCTGATGTACAGAAACATTTATATGCTTGACCAGATTCTAACATCTTTTCTGCATGTTCTTTATAAATATCCAGGCGCTCCATTTGGCGATATGGCGCATAAGGACCACCAATATCTACTGACTCATCTGGTGTAATACCCAACCAACGCAGGTTATCAAGTTGAGAAGCTTCTCCACCTTCTACATTACGCTCGATATCTGTATCTTCAATACGTACTACAAAAGTTCCGTTATGATGTTTTGCATATAAATAGTTAAATAAAGCTGTACGTGCGCCACCGATATGTAAAAATCCTGTTGGCGATGGTGCATAACGAACTCGTACTGTTTTCGTCATAATATTGCCTCCTAATTTTAGCGTTAAAACGCTCGACCATTTTCAATATAAAAAGTATACATTTTTTTATATGTGTAAGAAAGGACATTATATTGCACTATACTTTCACAATAAGTGTCTTTTTAAACCTTGTCCATTCTACCACTGTCAGATAGTAAGTTAAAGTAGCATGTGTCAATTTTGACACCCGTTGCTGCCTTAAGCTTTCACTAAAAGAATTGTTGCCATTGCCGCAATACCTTCTTCACGACCAACAAACCCCAATTTCTCAGTTGTTGTTGCTTTTACATTTACTTGTGAAGGCTCTGCGTTTAATAATTGTGCGATACGGTTTTGCATTTGCGAAATATATGGAGCCATTTTTGGACGTTGGGCCATAATCGTGCAATCTACATTGCCTAATTTATAGCCATGTTTTTCAACTATTTCCCAGATGTATTCAAGTAACTTCGCTGAATCTGCATCTTTCCACTCAGGATCTGTATCAGGGAAGTGACGACCAATATCCCCTTCACCAATTGCCCCCAATGCTGCATCAGTCACCGTATGCAAAAGTACATCAGCATCTGAATGGCCTACCAAACCACGCTCATGCGGAATTGTAATCCCACCTAAAATTAATGGACGTCCCTCTGCAAATTCATGAACGTCAAATCCTTGTCCAATTCGAAACATAACAATGCTAGCTTACAAAGTAAACTAGCTTTCACCTTCTTTCTGCTAATCTCATTACACATAGTATAATCAACTTCTACAAAAAAAGCCTTGAAAACCTTTTACTTTTCAAGGCTCTTTCTCAAGTTTCGTTTTTCTAAAATAGCTTCCCCGAAAATCAAATCTTCCTGGGTTGTCATTTTAACATTTTCGTAGCTACATTCTACGATGTGAATATCATGGCCTAGCCGTTCTACCAGCATCGCCTCATCCGTACCTAAGAAACCGACCTTTTCAGCTACATCTTCCGCTTCAACCAACAAATCATAACGAAATGCTTGCGGTGTTTGCACCATCCATAGAGACTCACGGTCAACGGTTTCTTTAATGAGTCCATTCTGCACGATTTTCATCGTATCTTTTGCACGAACGCCTGCAATGGCTGCCCCTTTTTCGTAAGCAACCTCCGCAAGTTCTGTAATCTTCGGAATCGTAATAAAAGGTCTTGCTGCATCATGAACAAGAACAACCTCAACTGCCTTCATTTCTTTAATACATGAGTGTACGGAATGCTGTCGTTCTTCCCCTCCTGTAGGCAGCCCTTTTACTTTTGTAATATTATAATTTTCGATGAGCGTCTGTATAAATGATCGTTCCTCATCCTTTACTGCTAGCCAAATACCTGTACAGTTTGCATCCTGTTCAAAAACAAGTAAGGTATGCACTAAAATGGGCTTATCTGCTAAGTTCAAAAATAATTTATTTTGCCCAGCACCCATACGTTTTCCACTACCTGCTGCTGGCAAAACGACTTCATACCGCAAAATACTTCACTTCCTAATCCTCTTTTGGCTTTGCGAAAATCATGCGCCCGGCTGATGTTTGTAGTACGCTTGTTACCGTTACTCTAATCGCTTGACCGATATAACTTCGCCCGCCTTCTACAACAATCATCGTTCCATCATCTAAATATGCTACCCCTTGATTGTGTTCTTTTCCATCTTTAATCACAACAACTTGCATATCTTCACCAGGAATGACGACGGGCTTTACCGCATTTGCCAAATCATTAATATTCAACACTTGTACGCGATGCAATTCGCAAACTTTATTTAAGTTAAAATCATTCGTTAAAATTTGTGCGCTCATGTTTTTGGCTAAACGGACCAATTTTAAATCCACTTCTGCCACATCTTCGAAATCGACTTCAGTAATAAGGACTTTGGATGCCCGTTCATCTTGAAGGCGCTTTAGAATATCCAAACCTCTGCGACCACGCGTCCGTTTTAATGTATCAGAAGAATCTGCAATATGTTGAAGCTCTGTTAGCACAAACTGAGGCACTACTAAAATTCCTTCAACAAACCCCGTCTCGGATATGTCTGCAATACGTCCATCAATAATAACGCTCGTATCAAGCAATTTATATTGCTCCTGTTCTTGCGCTTCCTTTTCTGATGCCTCATTAATTCGTTTCTTTGTAGATTTCCCTGTAAAAATCTGCATGAGCTCGTCACGCTTACTAAATCCTAATCTGAAGCCTAAATATCCTAGGACAATCGATAAAATTGCAGGTACTACCGCGGTAATTACAGGTATATTCATTTGATTAATGGCTACACCAACTAACGTTGCAACACATAGCCCTACAATTAAGCCAAGCGTCCCAAACAATAAATCTGCTGCAGGTAATTTAAATAATACTTCTTCTAACCAAGTAATCAATTTTACAAAGTAATCGGATAACGCAAACGATAGGACAAATAATAAAGCAGCACCTATCGCAACACTAAAGTACGGATTATTAAGCCACGGATTGGATGATAAATTCATAAATTCATATAATGGCGGTAAGAAAATGAGACCTAATGCTCCACCGATAAATAAAAATGCTACTTGAATAATTCTTTTCAACATTACTTTCACCTCCAACAATAATTATACATATAATGCCCTGTTCATGCGAAGGACAACCATCAATATTGAAACAAAATAGAAATATTAGTCAAGGTCTATATTTAAGTAAGGACAATGTCCCCACTTCCACGTAAAATTCCACCCTTTATATTTGTTGAATTTACATCATATCTTTTCGATTATTACAGAGTTCATTCAAAATTATACTCATACATAGAATTTAGATATTATTTTAATATAATAGAAAAATGACAACATAGAATAGGAGAATACGTTTTGGATACAACAAAAGAAGTGAAAATTTCAACCGCTGACCCATCTGCAATCGGGTTATTCGGTTTAGCAATTGTAACATTTGTCGCTTCAACTCAAAAGTTGGGATGGACAGAAGGTTTAGGATTAGTCATTCCCTGGGCAATTTTCTTAGGTGGAATTGCACAATTTTATGCGTCAGTATTAGATTCAAAGCATAATAATACATTTGGTACGACAGCATTTGGAGCATACGGTCTATTTTGGATGGGTGTAGGTATGAGCTGGTTCGTTCAAGCCGGTGTGTTTGGTGAAGTATTGCAAGCATCTGTAGATACACGTCAGCTTGGCGTTGTGTATCTAGGGTATTTAATCTTTACCCTATTTATGACGATTGGTGCAGCTGAAACAAATAAAGTTTTATTTTCTATCTTCGTAATGATTGATTTCCTATTTATCGGCTTAGCATTAAGCTCATTTGGGATAATGGAACATGGGATGCACTTATTAGCCGCTTACTCTGAATTAATTATTGCGCTTTTATCATTCTACGGTGCAGGTGCAAATGTTCTAAACAAACATTTCGGTTTCAACTTCCTGCCTATTGGAAAACCATTTGGCATTTTCAAAAAAGAAGCATTTGAAAAGAAAGATAAAACTGTAAAAGCATAAGTTAAAGAATTGAACAAAATAAAGCGTCGCAATTTGGTTCCTACCATTTGCGACGCTTTTTTATCTACATTGTTCCCCGCTTTACAGTGAGGATAACTTATACTCTTTGACGGATGCTCATCAAGGCACAAGAGGTGTACCTATAAATTTTGAAAAGATTCTCGTAGTGCATCACTAATTGTTTCAACACCGACTACTTGAATATCTGCAGGGAACTCCCATCCTCCGATATTTGAAGCCGGTATGAATGCGCGTTTAAACCCTAGCTTTGCCGCTTCCTGCACACGCTGCTCAATTCTAGAAACACGACGAACTTCACCCGTTAACCCCACTTCACCAATAAAGCAATCAGTCGGACGTACCGTTTGATCTTTAAAACTCGAAACAATACTCGTTAATACAGCTAAATCAATTGCTGGCTCATCGAGTTTTACACCACCGGCAACTTTAATATAGGCATCCTGTGCCTGAAGCATCATACCCATACGTTTTTCCAAAACTGCCATTAAAAGCTGCACACGGTTTTGATCAACCCCCGTAGCCATCCGCTTTGGATAATTAAAACTTGTTGGGGTAATAAGAGACTGTATTTCCACCAAAATTGGTCGTGTCCCCTCCATTGAAGCCACTATCGTTGAGCCTGGTGCACCTTGTGAACGCTCCTGTAAAAACAGCTCTGACGGATTTAATACTTCTTTCAATCCTCCATGGAGCATTTCAAAAATCGCAATTTCATTTGTAGATCCAAAACGGTTTTTCTGACTACGTAAAATCCGGTGGTTATGATGACGTTCCCCTTCAAAATAAAGTACCGTATCAACCATATGTTCTAAAATACGCGGACCGGCAATTTGCCCTTCCTTTGTAACGTGGCCAACTAAAAAGATTGCGATATTTTTTGTTTTCGCAATACGCATTAATTCTGCTGTACATTCACGTACTTGAGAAACACTTCCCGGTGCACTCGTTACTTCTGGATGATGTACTGTTTGAATCGAATCGACAATGACAAATTTAGGTTGGACTTCATCAATTGTTTGATTTAGAAATTCGAGATTCGTTTCCGAGTAAATATAAAGCTCCGGCGTATGTACACCTAAACGTTCAGCTCTTAGTTTCGTTTGACGGACAGATTCCTCGCCCGAAATATATAACACACGTTTCCCTTGATTGGAAAGAAGCGCAGATACTTGTAGTAATAATGTAGATTTCCCGATACCTGGATCACCGCCTATCAGCACAAGTGAACCTGGGACAATACCGCCTCCAAGAACGCGGTTGAACTCACTCATTTCTGTAGCGATACGCGTTTCTTCCTGTACTTCCACATGAATAATAGGTGTTGCTTTTGTAGCGGTTGTAGAATGTTGGAACGCACCACGTGGCCCTTTTGTGATGACTTCAACTTCTTCATTCATCGTATTCCATTCACCACAGCCAGGACAGCGCCCCATCCATTTTGCCGCTTCATACCCACAGCTGCTGCACATAAATTTAGACTTCTTTTTTGCCATTTCACTAGCTCCTTCGAATGTTTGTTCCTATAATTGTACACGAAACAAAATCGAATACCCAATAAACAGCTGAAAAATTCTTTTTTAGCTGTTTATTCATATAAGAAATTGTAATGCCCGTTTTAGCATGAGCTCATATAGAAAGTTTTTTAATAAAAGTTTTTGATATTAAAAAAGACGAAGCAGTAATGATTCCTGCTTCGTCAACTTTAGTTAATTCGTTGATACTTTTTCTTGCGTACGGACGATGAACTCATCACTTACATAATCAAGCACAACTGTTTGCGACTTATCTAATGTACCTTTTAACAGTTCTTCAGATAAACGGTCTTCCACATGTTTTTGCAATGCACGACGTAATGGGCGTGCACCGTATTGTGGGTCATAACCTTCTTCAGCGATCTTTTCGAGTGCAGCATCTGTAAGATGTAACTCAATTTCTTGCTCCTGAAGACGTTTTGTTAAAGAGTTTGCCATTAATGATACGATTTCTTTTAAATGATCCTTCTCTAATGAGTGGAACACAATCATTTCGTCAATACGGTTTAAGAATTCTGGACGGAATGCTTTTTTCAGTTCTTCCAACATTGTACCCTTCATGTCTTTATCTTTTGATTCATTTAGTGCTGCGCCAAATCCAACATGCTTACGGTATTTCAATGCATCTGCACCAACGTTCGATGTCATAATAACTACCGTATTACGGAAATCTACAACACGACCTTTTGAATCAGTTAAACGACCATCTTCCAACACTTGCAATAAGATGTTGAATACATCTGGGTGCGCCTTTTCAATTTCGTCGAGCAAGACTACCGAATATGGCTTACGACGAACTTTTTCTGTTAATTGTCCACCATCATCAAATCCTACGTATCCTGGAGGAGAACCGACTAAACGAGAAGTCGAATGTTTTTCCATGTACTCGGACATATCAACACGGATCATTGCATCTTCATCACCGAACATTACTTCAGCTAATGCTCGCGCAAGTTCCGTTTTACCAACCCCTGTAGGACCAAGGAAAATGAATGAACCAATTGGACGCTTTGGATCTTTTAAGCCTGCACGAGCACGACGGATAGCTCGTGAAATTGCCTCAACCGCTTCACCTTGACCAACGACACGCTTGTGTAATTCTTCTTCAAGATTCAACAGCTTCGCTGATTCTGCTTGTGCGATTTTAGAAACAGGAATTCCAGTCCACATCGCAACTACTTGGGCAATATCATCTACATATACTGTAGACTCTTCTTTACCTTGCTTTTCTTTCCATTCCTTTTTCATTTGCTCAAGCTCTTGTTTTAGCTTTTGCTCCGAATCACGTAACGCTGCTGCCTTTTCAAATTCCTGACCTGAAACAGCCGCATTCTTTTCGGATTTTATACCCTCTAGCTTATCTTCTAATTCTTTTAAATTCGGTGGAACTGTATATGAACGTAAACGAACTTTCGAACCGGCCTCATCAATTAAGTCAATTGCTTTATCCGGTAAGAATCGGTCTGAAATGTAACGATCCGATAATTTTGCTGCCGCTTCTACTGCTTCGTCTGAAATTTTCACACGGTGATGTGCTTCATAACGGTCACGTAAGCCTTTAATAATTTGGATTGTTTCATCAACAGATGGCTCATCGACTTGGATAGGTTGGAAACGACGCTCCAATGCTGCATCTTTTTCAATATATTTACGATATTCATCAAGTGTTGTTGCACCGATACATTGTAATTCTCCGCGGGCTAAAGATGGTTTTAAAATGTTGGATGCATCAATTGCACCTTCTGCACCACCTGCACCGATTAATGTGTGAAGCTCGTCGATGAACAGAATGATATTGCCGGCTTGGCGAATCTCATCCATTACTTTTTTCAGACGGTCCTCAAATTCACCGCGGTATTTTGTACCTGCTACAACAGTACCCATATCAAGTGTCATAACACGTTTGTCACGAAGCGTTTCAGGTACTTCATTATTAATGATTTGCTGAGCCAAGCCTTCAGCAATGGCTGTTTTACCGACACCTGGCTCCCCGATTAGTACTGGGTTGTTTTTTGTACGGCGTGACAATACTTCCACGACACGTGTAATTTCTTTAGAGCGTCCGATTACAGGGTCAAGTGAACCTTCTCGTGCCACTGCTGTTAAATCACGCGCTAAACTATCCAATGTTGGTGTATTCACAGTTTGCGCCATATTTGACGTTCCACTAGTGTTGGCATCATTGTTTCCTAATAGTAATAAAACTTGTTGGCGTGCTTTATTAATACTTACACCCGTGTTAGCCAGTACGCGTGCTGCAACGCCTTCACCTTCACGAATTAATGCCAATAATATATGTTCTGTTCCTACATATGCATGACCTAGTTTGCGTGACTCATCCAACGACAGTTCGATTACTTTTTTAGCACGCGGTGTGTAATGAACGATAGGGCCAACTTCCTCCGTACCCTTTCCTACCAATTCCTCTATGCCTGTTTCGATCATCTGAGGGCTAATATTAATTGCTTCCAATGCTTTTGCAGCAATCCCGCCACCTTCACGAATTAAGCCAAGTAAAATATGTTCTGTTCCAATTTCTTTATGCTTAAGGCGAATTGCTTCTTCTTGAGCAAGTTGTAATACTTTTTGAGCACGTTGTGTGAATCGATTGAACATCATAAAAAATCCTCTCCTTTTTCCCCATTGTTTATAGCTTCATCTTGCTCATTTAACTTATCTTGTAAAAGCTTCGCACGATACATATCGCGCTCTGCTGGTTGCAACGTAGTACCAATATATTGCTGAATGAGTCCAGGTTGCATTAAAAGCATGCACTCATTTAATTTACGCTGTGAAATAGGTTCTAATAATCCTAAACTTACCCCAAGACGGACATTGGATAAACAGCTTGCGGCTTCCTCACTCGGTAAAATTTTTGCAAACTTCAATGTGCCAAGTGCACGACTTAAGCGGTCTTCTAAAATTGAAGGAGCACGCATCAATAAATTTTTCCGGGCAAGCTGTTCTTTTTGAATGACTTGCTCTACTACTTCTTGAAGCTCATGCAAAATTGTTTCTTCGGATTTCCCTAAAGTGATCTGATTAGAGATTTGATAAATATTACCTAAGTTTTCACTTCCTTCTCCATATATACCCCTCACTACCATTCCTAACCTTGTCATCATCTGAATCAGGGCATTCATTTGTTTAGTCATAGTAAGTGCTGGTAAATGAAGCATGACAGAGGCTCTAAGTCCCGTTCCAACATTGGTCGGACAACTTGTTAAGTAGCCATATCGGTCTTCATATGCATAGTTGATTGACTTACTCAAGTAGCGGTCAATCGTTCTAGCCTCCTTAAAGGCTTCTTTTAAGTTCATGCCTTGTGTCAGGCTCTGAATCCGAATATGGTCCTCTTCATTTACTAATATGCTAATGGATTCATCTTTTGTTAAAAAAAATGATCCTATTTTTTTTCTCCGTGCCAAGTTAGGGCTTATAAGATGCTTCTCTACTAGGATTTGACGCTGTAATACAGGCATATCTTTTATTTGGAAGTAGGAAAATTGATAAGGGTTTACATCTGTAGATAGTAGAACCTTCATCATTTTTTCTTCGACTACCTGTGCCTCTTCTTCTGTAAAACTTATTGGAAATCGAGTATTGGCAATATTACGAGCAAGTCGAATGCGTGTACTAATGACGATATCCGATTCGCTTTCATGTTGCATCCAGCTTGGACTAGCATTCGTTAGAAAATGCTCGATGTTCATGCGTTCCCCTCTCCTTCCTGTTTGATTTTATTTTCTAATTCACGTACTTCATCACGAATTGAAGCTGCATCCTCAAAGCGTTCCTCAGCAATCGCCTGATGTAATAATGTACGGAGTTCGTTAATTTGTTGTTCAACTTTTTCTTTTGATGGGGCATTTTTTTCGTACCCTACATGCTGTGTACCTGCTTGAATGCGTTCGAGCAGCTGTGGTAATTGTTCACTAAATGTTTCATAACACTGACCACATCCAAATTTTCCTTGCTTTAAAAATTGCCGGTACGTAAACCCACAAGAAGGACATGCTTTTGGATTGGTTGTCTGTTTCGTTGTGCTTTCTTTTTTAGCGTTCACTGGTACAAAATTGAACCAATTCGATATAAGCTGCTGAAGAGATGTTGGCTCTTCACTCACATCAAATTGAAATGGATGAAATTGTGTAGCACATACTTCACAATAATGACGTTCCACTTTTTGACCATTGTGAACTTGTGTTACCGTTACATTTGCATGACGCTGCTTACAATGCTCACATATCATATATTTACACCTCTACTTTTCAAAAGAAATCGTTTGTAGCATTGCATGCATAATACGTGCCCTTAACTGATCACGGAGTGGTAAACCTACCTGTAATGTGACACGATCTAGGGCCACTTTCATAATGCTTGCTTCACGCTCAGTAATAATATCCTCTTCCAACAATCGATAAATAATATGCTCTGCATTCGTCTGTGCAATGGCATTCCCTATTTGTGTTTCCATTTCATCTAATAAATTTTTCTTTGAGTGGATTGTTACTCGCAAAATCCGAATATAACCGCCACCTCCACGCTTACTCTCTACATAGTAGCCATGTTCGGTCGTGAAACGCGTATTGATGACGTAATTGATTTGGGAAGGAGCACAGGAAAATTGCTTCGCTAATTCATTGCGCTTTATCTCAATATGTCCCTGCCCATCTAATTCAATAACTTCCTTCAAATACCCTTCAATTATGTCAGATATATTCCTCATGCTGTTTTCACCTCTCATCAACTGACTTTGACTATCTTTGACTTAAATATACAATATTTATTTTTTGCAATGCAACTATTTGCTCTTACTTAGGTTTCCCCTAAATCGCAATAAAAAATCCCTATTTATGTAAAAAAACGGCCGAGTTTGTTTTATACAAACTCGACCGCTTTTATGTTAGACCCAACGACCAACAATCGGATAATTCCAGTCTTGGTCTGATAATGCTTTTATAATTCCGATTACCGGAGCAATCCAGAATATTAATACAAAGACAAATAAGAATGGTAAACCGATTAGCAGAATTGAAAAGATTCCTGCAATTGCAATTAAAATACCAAATACTACTTGGAATAGTAATGCTTGAATTGAAGTCCGTTTTACTTCAGATTCAGTACTTATTAAGAAAAATAGAATCGGTACTAGGAAAGGAGCAAAAAAGGCACTAGCATGAATAATAATTTTTGACCATTTTGATTCCATTTGTTATCAACCTCACTTTATATTGTTAGCTTATTTACGGATAATATTCACAAAAGTTTCATAGAGGGAATAAAAAAATCCCGATTTTTTTTATCGAGATTTCTACGAGAAGCGATTTCCCATTAATATGGTCCTCTATCATTCGGGTTATCCCCTTCTTGAGGAAATAAAAAATACGAAATTATTGCTGTTAAAATGGCAGCTCCTATGACAATCAATATTCGATCACGGTCGCCTACTTCTGCATAATTATTAACTAGCATAATATAAGAAGCAATTGCAACCCCTAATGATATTGGTATAACAAATTTTAAACGACCTTTATGAAATTTCATTTTTTCTACGCCCTTTAAATCTATTTTTGTTAATTTCTATCATACCTTGTTTAATTTTAAATTACAAATTCTTCAATAATAAGAATTTATACCGAAATAATACTGATAATCCCTGCAAAAAATAGTAAGATTGTAGTAGTAAAAAATTTAATGAGATGAGGAATAGTATGGGCATTCTATTTACAAAAGCAACTAAAGTTTCAAAAAAACCTTACTTTGACATAGCTAAATATTCTCAAGAAGTTTCTTTAGATGTTTCAAAGTATCCTGATTTAAGTAAACAGCTTCAATTATTAAAATTAACTAATGAAGATTTAGCCATTATAAAACAGCTGGAGCCCTTTGCTCAGGAAATTATTCCTAATATGGTAGAGCAATTCTATGAAGCAATTAGTTTAAGCACAGAACTTACTGATATTATAAATAATACAAGTAAAATAGACCGTTTAAAAGTCACTCTATCCAATCATTTAGAAAGTATTTTTAAAGGTTCGATTGATTCACATTACATAGAAGAGCGCCAGACAATTGCGCATGTGCATGTAAGAATTGGGTTAAAATCAAAATGGTATATCGCCTCGTTCCAATCATTAATCACGACATTTATTGAATTTATCGAAAAAGTCGATATGTCGAATTCCGAGATGGGCAAAGCCGTTAATGCTTTCTCGAAAATTATTAGCCTCGAACAGCAGCTTGTTATCGAAGCATACGAAAAAGAAGAACAGCGCATTCGTATGGAAAATATAGAATTGAAAATAAAACTAATTGACCGAATTCAAAATACCGCGCAGGAATTGTATAGCATTAGTGATGAAACAAATGATTCCTTACAGAAAATAGCCAGCCAATCTGAAGAAATCGCTTCTAATACAGAGCAAGGTTTGAATTTAGTAGCGGAGACAGAAGACAAATCAACAACTGGTACAACATATTTAGTGAGTCAAACTGCGATTATGTCGACGATTTTAGACCGAGTGGACACATTGGAAACTTCAATGGTCACACTTCGTCAATCCTCTCAAAAAATTGCTGACATTGTAGGGTTAGTAACAGGTATTGCTGACCAAACAAACTTACTAGCCTTAAATGCTTCTATTGAAGCAGCCCGTGCCGGGGAACATGGTAAAGGTTTTGCTGTCGTAGCTGATGAAGTAAGAAAACTTGCAGAAGAAACGAAAAAGGCTGTTCAAAATGTATCGCAATTAATTAAAGAAACCGAGCTCAATATTACACAAATGTCCCACTCTGTATCAAGTGTAGATGAGCAGGTGAAAATGAGTGTAGATACGCAAAAGAATTTAGCGGATTCCTTTACATCGATTACAGAAGCTGTATCAGGTATTAAAAAGAAATATGAAAATACAAATGAAGACATTCATACAATTTCTTCCGTTATTACAGGGTTAACACATACAACAAATCTTGTCTCAACTTCTTCTGATTCGTTGTTGCGTATAGTTCATGAACTAAATAATTAACATCCCGTTAGCTCCGGGAGAATAAGAAGAGGCAGTGTGCAAAATAAAATTTTACTGTGCACACTGCCTTTTTGCTTATTACTTAAGAATTTAAGCTCGGCGATTTTTTGATAAGACTCGCTTTTGCTTTCGATGTTCTTGGCGAATAGGACCTGTTTCAAATAAATGACGTTCAAAATCTGTTTCTGGCTCTACGCCTGGTACTTCTTTCGGATTGCCGTTTTCATCAATTGCAACCATTGTCACGAAAGATTCTGTCGTTAATTTTTTGGCTCCAGTTTTAACATTTCTCGAAACAACACGCACATACACTTCCATTGAAGTTCGCCCTGTCCCAGAAACAACTGCCTCCAGCTCTATCATATCCCCTGCATAAGCGGGTGAGACAAAATCTACGGAGTCAAATGATGCTGTAACGACCTCTCCCTGAGAATGTTTCATTGCTGCAATTGCTGCAATTTCATCAATATATGCTAATACTTTTCCCCCGAATATAGATTGATGATGATTTGTATCAGGAGGTAGCACTAATCGTGTTTGGATAGATTTTGAATAACTCATTGGTAAAGTTGTTTTCATAAATATCCTCCTTTCTAACTACACTCCATGTTACTATTCGATAGGGCAAAGTGCTAGTTTGAATTTTTAATATGTCAGCTTCATTGTTATAAATTTCAGCTCCGTCATTTCTTCCACAGCATACTTAATACCTTCTTTGCCATAGCCGCTCATTTTAACACCACCATATGGCATATTATCTACGCGGAATGTAGGAACATCATTAATAACTACCGTTCCTGCTTCAATCTCCTCTGCAGCTTTCATGGCATCTGTGAAAACGTTTGTATAAATACCCGCATTTAAGGCTAAATCTGATTCGTTTACGAGCGCTATCGCCTCGTCCAATGTTTCATATGGAACAATCGATACAATAGGCGCAAAGGTTTCTTCACATACAATTTTCATATCCGGCTTCACATTTGTCATGACAGTTGGCGAGCAAGTACGATCCGTAAATTCTGCCCCTGTTGCAACAATCGCACCTTGTTGTTTTGCTGCTTCAATCCAACTCTTAATACGCTTCACTTCATCAGGGTGAATCATAGCACTCACATCTGTCTGTTCATCATGAGGATCTCCAACAACTAACTTTTCAGTCTCTTCCACAAACAACTTCGTGAATTGCTCGTAAATAGAACTGTGAACATATACACGCTGTAGAGAAATGCATACTTGTCCCGCAAAGCCAAATGCCCCGCCTACACAGCGTGCTATAACTTTTTCAATTGGTGTTGAAGGCTCTACAATTAATGCAGCATTTGAACCTAGCTCTAATGTAATTTTACGCAAGCCGACCTTTTCTTTAATTTTCAGTCCAACCGCTCCACTACCAGTAAATGTAACTTTTTTCACAAGTGGATGTGTCACAAGGGTATCGCTTAAATCGCTACCACCGCCAGTCACAATTTGCAGAGCCCCATCCGGTAATCCAGCTTCTTTAAAAATTTCTGCCATCGCAAGTGCGCTTAATGGTGTTTGTGATGCCGGTTTTAAAACGACTGTATTCCCTACAGCAAAGGCCGGCCCTAACTTATGCGCCACTAAGTTAAACGGAAAGTTAAACGGTGTTATGGCAGAGACTACGCCTAATGGTACTCGTTTTGTATAGCCCATTCGATCTTTAACACCAGGTGTAGCATCCATTGGAACGGTTTCTCCTGTAATTTGTTTTGCCGCTTCTGCTGCAAATTGATACGTAGTAATTGTACGATCTAGTTCAGTAAGTCCTGCTGATAGCGGTTTAGATGCTTCATCTGCTAAAATTTTTGCAAGCTCCTGTTTACGGTCACGCATAATTGCCGCAACTTTATATAAAATCTCAGCACGTTCATATGCTGTTGTCTTCTTAAATGACAGAAACGCTTTATGTGCTCCCTCAATTGCTCTTTCCACATCAGCAACAGAGGCCTTTGCAACTTTCGCAATTACTTTTCCCGTATAGGGTGCTGTTAGTTCGCTTGATTCCTCCGTACTTTCCCATTTGCCATTAATCCATAGTTTTGTTTCTTTCATAATAAATCCCTCCTCTATATTATCTACCCGATTTAAATAAATATATCGAGAATATCAAATGCTAAAAAAAATGTCATATCATTTATAAAATCACTCATATTAATGGCTTGCATAAAAAGTAGGCTATCGTTAAAATCAGCTAATTGATTATTTTCAATTAAGTGGTGCAGCACATAGTGAGTTGCAGTCATTAATGCATATTCCTTTTCTCTTGCATACATAGATAAGCTCATTAATTCCTGAGATAGCTCAATAATTTCATTCACTACTTCAGAAGTTGCAGCTACTAAAGCGAGCAAGGCCAAATATGGATAAAATTTCTTACCTACCTTTACCTTTTTGTTAGTAAATGATTGTTTAATCGCAACAGTATATTCGATTAAAGTTGGCTGAAACTCCTCTTGATATAATGTCAAAAGCTGTGTCATCGCCTGTAATGAATCACCAATTTTAAAACCTTCTTTCTGCAATCCATCATAATATTGCCGCATCGTTTCAGCCATCGTTCCATAGTTACTGGATTGATTTGTTAATAATACTGCGTAAGGAATGTCATCTTTGCCAGTTAAAAAATAGTGATATTTTTTCATTTCGTTATGTAATTTCTTTGCTCGAAATGCATGTTCTTCATCTGTTAAAAATAATGCAGCAATATTTTGATAGGCACTATTTTTAAATCCCGCCTTTATAAGCAACTTTTCATTTGAGATTAAGCGTTTCAGCTCTTGCTCGGGTTCTGGATGTAATACAAGATGCACTAAAATTCTATAAGTTAATGCAGATATATTATTGGATGATGATAAAATATCCAGCAACTTTTTCTTTGGTTTTTGTTTATGTATTTTTTTAACACTATCCTCAAATTTTGGTCCATTAAATGTTTCACGTGAAAATGTAAACTGACTAGCTAAAGGTATTCGAATATTACTGGTTTCATTTGTTCCGAAAAAGAGCTCCATCCGCTCATAATTTTGGCTAAGCAATTGAATAAAAGATGACTTTTCCATATCTTCACACTCCTAGCCATTATTATACGCCTAATTTATTTGAGGTGAAAAACAATGTATTTTATCGGCCCAAAAAAAGTAAACGCCAATGGTATTGGTATTCCCATCAGCGTTTACTCTTCAATTTATCCTTGAAGCTGTTCAAGCTCCGCTTTTGTAAATGCACGTGACCTTGATAAAAAGCGTTTACCCTCGACACCTTCCAATGAAAACATACCGCCCCGACCATCAACAACATCAATTATAATTTGTGTATGCTTCCAATAATCATATTGATTTTTATGCATATAAAAAGGACTGTCTCCAATATGACCTAGCAACACATCCTGATTGCCAATTATTAAATCTCCATCTGGATAGCACATAGGCGATGAGCCATCACAGCACCCTCCTGATTGGTGAAACATAACCGGCCCATGGCGGTCTTTTAACTTCTCGATTAATTGTAGTGCTGCATCGGTTGCGGTTACACGTTCAACCAAAACCGTACCCCCTCTCTTAGAAGAAGCCTAAACGGTTTTCATCATAGCTTACTAAAAGGTTTTTCGTTTGTTGATAATGGCTTAACATCATTTTATGATTTTCGCGTCCAATACCACTCATCTTGTACCCACCAAACGCTGCATGTGCCGGGTATGCATGATAACAATTTGTCCATACACGACCTGCTTCAATGCCACGTCCAAAGCGGTAGGCTGTATTCATATCTCGCGTCCACACACCCGCTCCTAAACCATAAAGTGTATCATTTGCGATTTCTAAAGCATCTTCTTTCGTCTTAAATGTTGTTACTGCAACGACTGGACCAAAAATTTCTTCTTGGAAAATACGCATTTTATTATGACCTTTAAATACAGTTGGTTTAATATAGTAACCGTTTGCATAATCGCCGCCAAGATCATTTTTCTCGCCACCGATTAAGCATTCAGCACCTTCTTCTTTTCCAATTTGTAAATACGATTGGATTTTTTCCATTTGCTCAGAGGAAGCCTGAGCACCCATCATTGTATCTGTATCTAAAGGATTTCCTGTTTTAATCGCTTCAACACGCTTCAATACACGATCTATGAATTTCTCATAAATCGACTCTTGAATAAGCGCACGGGATGGACAAGTACATACTTCCCCTTGGTTTAAAGCGAACAATACGAAACCTTCCACGGCTTTGTCCAAAAATGCATCGTCTGCATCCATAATATCTTCAAAGAATATATTTGGTGATTTACCACCTAACTCTAATGTAACGGGGATTAAGTTTTGTGAAGCATACTGCATAATTAAGCGCCCTGTCGTCGTTTCCCCTGTAAAGGCGATTTTTCCGATGCGTGGACTAGATGCCAGTGGCTTACCTGCTTCTAAACCAAAACCATTCACAACATTCACTACACCAGGTGGCAGTAAATCTTCAATTAACTCAACTAACACTAAAATCGACGTTGGCGTTTGCTCAGCCGGCTTTAATACAACACAGTTTCCTGCAGCAAGTGCTGGCGCCAACTTCCATATTGCCATAAGTAAAGGGAAGTTCCACGGTATAATTTGTCCTACAACTCCGATTGGCTCATGGAAATGATAAGCAACTGTATTATCATCAATCTGACTAATCGATCCTTCTTGTGCACGTAATACCCCCGCAAAATATCGGAAATGATCAATACCAAGTGGTAAATCTGCATTCAATGTTTCCCGTACAGCTTTACCATTGTCCCATGTTTCTGCAACCGCTAACATTTCTAGGTTTTGTTCCATACGATCAGCAATCTTCAGTAAAATGTTTGATCGCTCTGCGGCAGATGTCTTACCCCAAGCATCCTTTGCTGCATGCGCTGCATCTAATGCAAGTTCGATATCCTCCTCAGTTGAACGAGCAACTTGCGTAAAAATGTTTCCAGTAACCGGTGTTATATTATCAAAATACTCCCCTTTTACTGGAGGTGTCCATTTACCACCAATAAAGTTGTCATAGCGCTCCTTAAAATTCACTAATGCGCCATCTGTGTTAGGATTGTGATACACTGCTGCCATTGAATTCTCTCCCCTTTGCAAAAATTGTTGTGACCATACCCTCATATGCAGGCACTTGGCAATTTCCATTTCATAACTCACCTGGTTGCGAGAGGTATCTCTAACTATTATATTGTCAGAAGAATCCAATAATTTCAAATATTAAACTACAATTTTAAGAATATTTTATTTTAAATATTCTGCTATACTGGTAATTATTACTATCAATCAAAAGGAAGTATACAAATGAAACATTTTAGTACTCTTTTTATTTCATTATTTTTCTCATTTTTTTTTATAAATGCCTCATACGCTTCATCACAAGAAACAGTAAAAATTAAAAAAGATACAACAGCTAATTTTTATTTGCATAATAACCAAGAAGTAAAGTACATTACTTTAAAAAAAGGGGAAACATACCTCGCTACTTCAGAAGATCTAAATTGGATGATCGAGATTGGCAATGCAAAGGTTCATATCGATAAACAAGATGCGAAAAGCACAAACGAAAAAATTACTCCTGCGCAAAACAATAATAAGATACAGATTTTAACCAATGAATCCACGCCGGTTTATAATTCCCATCGTAATAGTAGTAAACAAATTGCTACATTAAGCGCTAATACGCGTATTAGCTCTAATGGTGTGAAAGGATATTTTTATGAGGTTGTCATCGGTGGGAAACTTGGATATGTGCCCATTAAAAAAATGCAGATTGATGCTGGGGTTCCCACTTTAATTTATCACCACTTTGTAGAGAACATTGATAAATCCTATTTCCGTAATAATATCTCGGTCGTTGATATTGGAGATTTTGAACAGCAAATGACATTTTTGAAGAATGAAGGCTATACAACTATTTCATTAAAGGATCTAGACTTATGGATGCAAAAAAAACAGGCACTCCCTGCAAAAGCAGTCGCCCTAACTTTCGATGATGCCAATTTATCACTGGAGAAAATGGTATATCCAATTTTAAAAGAAAGAAATATGCATGGTACTACCTTTGTCATTGGTAATCGGGTAAAAGAAGAAACTCCCCCATTTAACAGCGAAGCAGAAATAGTACAATTTGCAGGATTTAATGAACTACACAGTATAATGGACCTTATTGAAATCGAGCATCATACTTATGCGCTCCATGTTTATAATGATACATTACAGAGAAGTCAGCTCCAGCTTACATCGGCTCGGGATTTACATTACGATATTCAGCAAATGAATGAAGTGCTAAAGCAAATCGACCCTAATATACAAGCACAGTACTATTCTTATCCATATGGGAAGTTTAATAAAAATCACGAAGCTACATTTATAGAAAATAATATTTCATTAGCATTTTTGAATAAAGGTGGCAAAACCAAAATAACTAGTCCACGGTTATATGTACCTAGGATTCCTGTTCAAAATTCTATGCCGCTCGAACAATTTAAATCATTAGTTCAGAATTAACGACAATTATTTAAAACTACGTGAGACGAATTTATAGGTCATTTCATGTATACTGGAGATATTCTATTAGTAGGTGAAAAAATTATGCGTATAAATAAATATTTAGCAGAAACTGGCATCGTATCTCGTCGCGGTGCAGATAAATGGGTAGAAGATGGACGGGTAATGATTAATGGCGTCATTGCAACAAATGGCAGCCAAGTAGAACCAGGTGACGAAGTATTTGTAGATGGCAAACTTGTAAAAAGAGAAGAGCAGTTAGTGTATATCGTTCTAAACAAGCCTGTTGGAATTACAAGTACTACGGAAAAACATATTCAAGGCAATGTCGTGGATTTTGTAAACCATCCATTGCGTATTTTCCATATTGGCCGTTTAGACAAAGACTCTGAAGGATTGCTCCTTCTTACAAACGATGGTGACATTGTAAACGAAATTTTACGAGCAGAAAATCACCATGAAAAGGAGTATGTCGTACAAGTCGATAAACCGATTACCGACAAATTCATCCACGACATGAGTGCAGGTGTGGAAATTTTGGATACCACGACATTACCTTGCCGTGTTGAAAAGGTTTCTTCGCAAGTGTTCAAAATCATTTTGGAGCAAGGTTTAAACCGCCAAATCCGTCGTATGTGCTCGGCACTTGGCTATTCTGTCCAAAGACTTCAGCGCATTCGCATCATGAATATTCATATCGGTAATTTGAAGGTTGGACAATGGCGAGATCTCTCAGAAAAAGAAAAAAATGAACTATTTAAGTTACTAGATTATACACCAAAATAATAAGTAATCCTCTCCCTTAACCGGGAGAGTTGCTTACTTGGCATGGGGAGCATCGTTATGCTAACAATACAGCCAACTGAGAATTTAACAGGATTAACGGTAAGTGGTGACTATTGGGATTTGGATGATTTAATCCATGCAATTTATGAAGTCGTCGGGTTTGGTAACAATAGTTTATAGATCTATACATAAAGAAGGCTATGTTAAAAGTATTTTTGACTTTTAACATAGCCTTCTTCAATTTTTATAATCCACCTAAATAAGCGGCTCTTACTTCATCACTTTCCTGCAGTTCCTTTGCTGATCCTGCCAGTACGATTTTACCTGTTTCCAAAACATAGGCGCGATGTGCAACGGATAATGCCATATTCGCATTTTGCTCCACTAGTAAAACAGTAACCCCTTCTTTATTAACCATCTCGATAATATTAAATATGTTTTTTACCATTAGTGGTGCCAAGCCCATTGAAGGTTCATCCATAATGATTAGCTTTGGCTTAGCCATTAAAGCGCGCCCCATCGCAAGCATTTGCTGCTCTCCACCTGAAAGTGTTCCTGAAAGCTGTTTGCGTCGTTCTAAAAGGCGAGGAAACAACTCAAAGACATGGGCCATATCCTTTTTAATCCCGTCACGATCCGATCTTAAATAAGCCCCTAGCTCTAGATTCTCCTCCACTGACATATTGGAAAATACACGTCTTCCTTCAGGTACATGGGAAATTCCTGATTTCACAATAGATTGCGCCGGCTTTCCGTCAATTGCAGATCCTAAATATTCGATTGATCCACGCTTTGGCTTTAGTAATCCAGAAATCGTTTTAAGTAATGTGCTTTTCCCTGCCCCATTCGCACCAATTAATGTAACAATTTCACCTTTATTTACTTCGATGGAGATTCCTTTCAATGCCTGAATATTACCATAAAACACATCAATATCATTAATTTTTAGCATATTATTCTGTAACCTCCTCACCTAAGTAAGCTTCAATTACTTTCGGGTTTGAACGAATTTCTGCAGGTGTCCCGCTTGCAATTAATTGACCGTGATCAAGCACGTAAATACGTTCACAAATACCCATAACCAAGTTCATATCATGCTCGATTAATAAAATTGTTAAATCAAATTCCTTGCGGATGAACGCAATAAGCTCCATTAAATCATGTGTTTCCTTTGCATTCATCCCGGCTGCTGGCTCATCCAACAATAGTAGCTTTGGAGCTGCTGCCAATGCACGAGCAATTTCCAAACGACGTTGCATCCCGTACGGCAAGTTTTTTGCAAGCTCATCACGGTAAACATCCAGTCCGAATATTTTTAAAAAGGCTAAAGATTCCTTTTCCATTTTTTCTTCGCCATTAAAATGACTTGGTAAGCGAAAAATGCTTGAAATTAAGTTGTGCTTCGCTAAACCGTGGTTTGCCACCTTTACGTTATCCAGGACGGTTAACTCTTTGAATAGACGAATGTTTTGGAATGTACGGCTAATTCCTTGACGCGTTACTTTATAAGGATCAAGACCGCCAATGGATTTGCCATCAAACATAATTTTTCCTTCTGTAGGCGTATAAACACCGGTTAGCATATTAAATGTTGTTGTCTTACCTGCTCCATTTGGACCTATAAGGCCTATTAATTCGCCTTGATTCATATACAGTTCGACGTTTTGTACAGCCTTTAATCCTCCAAATTGAATACCCAAATTTTCAACCATTAGAAGTGCACTGCTCATACGCGTGTACCTCCTTTTTTACCAAACTTAAAGTATGCTGTGATTTCTTTTGAACCTAGTAATCCAGTCGGACGATATAGCATAACTAAAATGAGAATTAATGAATAAATTATCATTCGTGTTTCCGGGAATTCCTGTAAATATGTTGAAACGATTGTCAATAAAATTGCTGCAATCACGGATCCGGATAAACTTCCTAATCCCCCTAAAACAACGAATATTAAAATATCAAAGGATTTTAAAAATCCAAATGCAGTTGGCTGAATTATATAGTAGTTATGGGCATAAATTGCACCCGCAACTCCGGCAAAGAATGAGCCCATTGCAAATGCAACTACTTTGTAATAGGTCGTGTTAATGCCCATTGCATCAGCAGCAATTTCATCTTCACGTATGGATATACATGCGCGGCCATGTCGGGAATTCGTAAAGTTGGAAATAACTAATATAGTGATGAATACTCCAAAGAATGCATATGTCCATGTTGATTGGTGGGTCACTTGCAAACCTGCAGCTCCCCCTACATAGTCTGTATTAACAAATACAATTCGAATAATTTCTGCAAACCCAAGTGTTGCAATTGCTAAGTAGTCCCCTTTTAAACGAAGAGAAGGAATACCTACCAATAGTCCAGCAAGGGCGGCAACAATTGCACCAATTAAAATCGCTGTAATAAATGGCATGCCAAACTTCATCGTGCAAATTGCCGATATGTAAGCTCCAACTGCTAAAAAACCTGCATGCCCTATCGAAAACTGACCTGTAACTCCGATTATGACATGTAAACTGACTGCTAAAATA
This sequence comes from Solibacillus ferritrahens, assembly GCF_037027585.1. NCBI lineage: Bacteria > Bacillati > Bacillota > Bacilli > Caryophanales > Caryophanaceae > Solibacillus > Solibacillus ferritrahens. The sequence continues at coordinate 84,360 of NZ_JAXCLE010000008.1, forward strand.
ATATTAATACACATTGCAATAAACATATTTTGATAGTAATTCTGAATAACACCATTTGAGATTAATAATTGAACAACTGCATAAATAACAAGTGCTAGGACGGCATAACCCCAAAAGATTTTTGATTTTTTCATGCTGTTCACCTACACTTTCTCGCGTGTATTTTTACCGAAAATACCCGCTGGACGTAATATTAGAATTAAAATAAGGATGACGAATGCTGCTGCATCTCGCCATAAAGAATAGCCTAGTGCAGAAACAACGGTTTCTACCACTCCAAGAACGAGACCGCCTACCATCGCGCCCGGAATAATTCCTATACCACCTAAAACGGCTGCTATAAATGCCTTGATACCCGGCATAATTCCCATTAATGGGTCGATACGAGTATAGTAAATACCAAAAATTACACCGGCTGCTCCTGCTAAAGCAGAGCCAATTGCGAATGTTGCAGAAATTGTATTGTCAACGTTAATACCCATTAAGCGGGCTGCATCAGCGTCATGTGATACTGCGCGCATCGCTTTTCCGATTTTTGTTTTGTGAACAATGAATTGTAGAAGAAGCATTAAAAAGATCGATACAGATAAAATGAAAATGGCTAGTGTACTAATTTGAACACCGAAAATTTCTATGTTCTTTGTTGTAAACACTGTTGGATATGCCTCAGGAGATGAACCACGGAAGAAAATCACTGTATATTCGATTAACAGCGATACCCCAATGGCTGTTATAAGTGCTGCTATACGTGTTGCATTTCGCAGTCGCTTATAGGCGACACGCTCAATAATTACTCCGATAACTGCACATAAAATCATTGCTAAAATAAGAGCTAAAAATACATTCATTTCCCAACGTGCAATAGCATAAAAACCGATAAATGCACCTAGCATGAAAACGTCACCATGGGCAAAGTTGATTAATTTAATAATCCCATAAACCATTGTATAGCCTAGAGCGATGAGCGCATAAATACTACCTAGCGAAATCCCGTTCACTAATTGTTGAATCCACTCCATAAAGTTCACTTCCTTTTCAACTATTAACTATGAAAATACGAAAAGGGGAGGCAAGTTCCGCCCCCCCTTACTTGAAAAAAATTAAGGATTAACTTTAGAGTTGAACTGTTGTTTGCCGTCTACGAATTCTAGAACTGTTGCTGATTTTACAGGGTTGTGGTTTTCGTCAACTGTGAAAGTACCTGTTACTAAGCTTAAATCCTTTGTTGATGCTAGCTGTTTTTGAATTGCTTCACTCGTAACATCTCCGTCTACACGTTTAATAGCATCTACGATAAAGTAAATTGAATCATATCCTAAAGCGTGGAATGCGTTAGGCGCCTGACTATATTTATCATTGAAGGCTTTAACGAAATCCTGGATTTTCGCATCTGGATCTTCAGATGAGTAGTGATTTGTAATGAAAGTATTATTTAAAGCATCTGCTCCGGCTAATTCAATTAATTTCGGAGAATCCCAACCGTCAGCGCCCATTAACGGTACTGTAATACCTGCTTCACGCGCTTGCTTAACGATTATTCCAACCTCTTCGTAATATCCTGGAATGAAGATGAAATCAGGATTTTTCCCTTTAATATTCGTTAATTGCGATTTGAAATCGACATCTTTTGCAACATATGCTTCTTCAGTAACAACTGTACCGCCGTTAGCTGTAATTGTTTCTTTAAATGATGCAGCCAAACCTTTCGCATAATCAGATGCATTATCTGCGAAAATCGCTACATTTTTAGCACCTAATTCATTTGTCGCAAAGTTTGCTGCTACTGTACCTTGGAATGGGTCGATGAAACATGTACGGAATGCATATTCATTTACTGTTCCGTCATCATTCACTGTTACATTCGGAGCTGTACCAGACCCCGTAACCATCGGAACTTTATGGTTATTTGCAATTTGAACTGTTGCAACAGAGTTACCTGAAGTTGCAGGCGCTAACATTGCCACTACTTTTTCCTGTTCTGCTAGCTTTATCGCCGCAGAAGTTGCCTCGGCTGTTTCCGACTTATTGTCGATTGGAATATATTCAATTTGCTTGCCATCAATACCACCTGCTGCATTGATTTCATCAATCGCTAATTTCGCTCCATCATTAATTGATGACCCATAAGAACCAACCGCACCGGATAATTCTAAGTTTGCACCAATTTTTATAGTGTCCCCTGCTGTATTGCCACTTCCTTTTGACCCAGAACCAGAACCTGATCCAGAATCATCAGTCCCACATCCAGCTAAAATCCCAGTTAATAGTGCTGTTGCCATGAATAATGACCCGTATTTTTTTGTTTTGTTGTGTTTTGCCATTATTATTTCCCCCTTAGTAAACTTGAAATATTTGATATTTCTGATAATTATACTCAATCTTCCAAGTTCCTACAATCTTATTTTTAAATATTCAGAATAGAATAAGTTGCAATAAAAAATACATTTATTCCAACTTCTGTATTGTATACGATACTAAATTATTAGTCTAGTATGATTTTTCTGTATATTTTGTATATTTAGAGTACATAGAAAACTATGCATTATAGAAAAAAACCGTCATTATTCGTTTATTCGAAAAACGACGATTCGTTCATTTTCATTTTTTTCATAACGGAGTTTTATATTTAAATAACATTCCAGCATTTTTTCTTCTACTAAAAAATGCATATAGTCGGGGGAAGGATAGTATAAGATTATGTCAATAGTTCGTGGGTATAGTTCAAATGACTCAAAAAGAAGATTTATAAACTCGCGAAAAACATGAATGGAAAATGGATTGAAAAAGAAAAATACATTATCATGCTTTTTAATTTCATAGGTTTCTGCAATGATGTTCAAAAATTGAATAGGCGCTTTCTTCTTTTTGATTTTCCTCAAGTATTGTTCGGCATTGTGTTCTGCTTCAGCAAAAAATTTCTGATCCATTTCAATCCCTATAACAGGAATACGAAAACGATCATATATATAAATCGGAACGCGGCCTTTCCCACATCCGATATCAAGAAATCGTGTACTCGGTGGCATTTCATACTTTTCAAATAATTGTTCAAGTCCACTATACGGGGTAGGTTCATAGCGATGATATTTCGCTAGCTTTGGAAAACCATATTGAAAGCCTACTGTTTGAATATTTAGTAACTTATCATATTGTTGCTCGTTCATTCATTCACCTCGTATCTTCATACAATCTTTACGTATTTACGTTAATTATATCGATATATTTTATTACGATAAAATCAGTTGATGTTTCAATTCATGATTCAGCAACCATTCTTTACGCCATAAACCGCCTGCATACCCTGTCAGTTTGCCATTTGCTCCTATAATTCTATGGCAAGGAACGATAATGCATATTCTATTTCTACTATTGGTCATACCGACAGCACGTACCGCTTTTTCATTTTCTATTAGCTGAGCGATTTCTTTATACGAAGCAGTTTGACCGTATTGTACATTTTTTAATGCTTCCCATACGGAAACTTGAAAAGCTGTACCTTCAAGTTTATAAAGTACAGAAAACTCTAGACGATGCCCATTAAAATATTCATCTAGCTCTTTATAGCAATTGAGTAACAGTGCAGGTGTAACATTCGTTTGTAAAAATTGAATTTCTTCGCGATCTGCAAATAATACCGATGAAATAAAGTATTCTGTTCCGACAATCTCAATAACCCCTATTGGTGAAGCAAAATCCAACTTATACATAGTATTCCTCCTCTTCCCCTATATATTTACTATAGCGCAATTGCTCCATTGAAAAAAGAACCTTTAATCCGACAATGATTAAAGGTTCTTTCTATTAAAAACTATGCTTTTTGTAAACCTAGTGCCTTAGTTGTTGTTTCGTGTACTTCTTTAAGAAGTGCTGTATTTTCAACAAGGTTTTCGCCATAAGAAGGAATCATTTCCTTGATCTTAGGCTCCCAAGATTTTAATTCTTGTGGGAAACATTGTTTGATTACTTTTAACATTACAGATACTGCTGTAGAAGCACCTGGAGATGCACCAAGTAATGCTGCAATTGATCCGTCGTGTGCAGTTACAACCTCAGTACCGAATTGTAAAGTACCTTTACCAGCGTCTGTGTCTTTAATAACTTGTACACGTTGACCTGCTACACTGATCTCCCAGTCTTCTGATTTTGCAGTAGGTATGAATTGACGTAATTCATTCATACGAGCTTCTTTTGAAAGAACTAATTGAGAAACTAAATATTTGCTTAACGCCATCTCTTTTGCACCACAAGCAAGTAATGTCAATAAGTTATGCGGTTTAATAGAAGCAAATAAGTCCATATTTGAACCTGTTTTCAAGAATTTCGGAGAGAAGCCTGCAAACGGTCCAAATAACAATGACTTTTGACCATCGATATAGCGAGTATCTAAGTGAGGTACTGACATCGGTGGTGCACCAACTGCTGCTTTACCGTATACTTTTGCATGGTGTTGGTTAATAATTTCTTCATTTGTACAAACTAGGAATAAACCTGAAATTGGGAATCCACCGATGTGTTTTGATTCAGGAATGCCAGACTTTTGCAGTAACTCTAGGCTACCACCACCAGCTCCTAAGAACACAAATTTTGCCGTATGGTATTCTACTTTACCACTTTCCTTGTCATGAACCTTTACTTCCCAAGAACCATCTTTTAAACGTTTTACGTCAGTAACATTATGATTGTAGTTTACATCTACATCTTGTTTTTGTAAGTTTGCGATTAAAGTACGAGTTAATGCACCAAAGTTTACGTCAGTTCCAGAGTCAATTTTAGTTGCAGCGATTGGCTCATTTGATTTACGCTCATTCATAATTAATGGAATCCATTGTTTCAGTGTTTCAGGATCATCAGAGAACTCCATACCTTCGAATAATGGATTAGCAGTCATTGCTGCATGACGCTTTTTAAGATACTCTACATTGCTAGCACCTTGTACCATACTCATATGTGGTAATGGCATAATGAAGTTTTCTGGTTTTTCGATTTGCTTTGTGTTAACTAGATGAGACCAGAATTGTAGTGAATCCTGGAATTGTGTGTTAACGTTAATAGCTTTTGTAATATCGATTGTTCCGTCTTTTTTCTCGCTTGTATAGTTAAGCTCACATAAAGCTGCATGCCCAGTTCCGGCATTGTTTAATTCGTGAGAGCTCTCCTCACCCGCTTTTGCTAAATTTTCAAAAACTTTGATTTTCCAATCCGGAGCCAATTCTTTAAGCATTGTACCTAAAGTTGCACTCATAATTCCGGCACCAATTAAGATAACGTCTGATTTTATATGCTGGTTACTCATTTTTACCTTCCCTTTATATATATTAAGATTTTTAGAATAATGTAAGCGCTCTAATTTACTATCGACAATCTAAAAAAGGAAGCGTGTCCATTCATTCTAGATCTGTTATTACCTTATTGTAGTGTAACACAATTGCGAAAAGATTAAAATATATACAGATTGCTGTAAGTACGCATGTGAAAAGGTTGACATTTGCGAGAAAAGTTTAAGCATTTTTAAGCAATTTCCGTATTATAGGAAGATAAATTATTTTTATTTTCTAACAATTACAGCGTGTTTTTTCAATATTTTTAAGTTATATTTATTAAGAATGTTCTTTTCCTTCTATTGTATACTCATAAATCCATTATAAATAATAAGAATATTTTGTGAGAATGTTAATCATCATTCTTTGCATATAATAGGGAAATAGGATAAATATTATAAGCAAGACATGACAAATATAAATAGTTCATTACAGAAATTCAAGTTAAAATTAGATTTGAATGAGATTAGGGGGATGTTTATGAAAATTTTTGCAGATAGTGGATCAGACTTATCAAAATCTTTTTTTGATAATGAAGATGTTCATCTTTTCCCACTACGCGTATTAGTAAGAGGCGTTGAGTATGATGATATTATTGGCATTTCGACAGACCAAGTATACGCTGCCATTGGTGAAGGTGAACAACCAAAAACATCACAAGTTTCATTGGAAGTTTTTTTAAACACATTTGAACAATTAGCAAAATCAGGAGAAGAAGGTATCTATTTAGCCTTTTCATCTGAGTTGTCTGGTACATGCCAAACAGCCATACTCGCAAAAAACCAGGTAATGGAAAATTATCCTGATTTGAAATTGGCTATTATTGATACAAAGTGTGCTTCCTTCGGCTTAGGTTTAGTTGTAAAAGAGGCAGTTCGATTAAATAAATTGGGCATGGAATTTGAAGAAGCTGTAGATCAACTAACAGCAATGGCGAATTCAATGGAGCATTTGTTTACTGTTGGGGATTTAAATTATTTGGCAAAAGGTGGACGTGTTTCGAAATCAAGTGCTTTTATGGGTGGGTTACTAAATATTAAACCGATTCTAAATATGGAAGATGGCAAACTTATTCCTCTTGAGAAAACACGTGGCTTTAAAAAAGCTACTCAACGAATGATTGCACTGATGAAAGAACGCGGTGGCGACTTTACAAATAAAGTAGTGGGTATTTCCCATAGTAATGATGAAGAATTAATGCTTGAAGTAAAAGCTGCCATTCAAGATGCACTACAACCAAAGGCAATTGAAACGACAACAATCGGTGCTGTAATTGGTGCACATGTTGGTCGTGGCACTATCGCCATTTTCTTTACAGATAACAAATAAAATACAGTAAGAAAGCTGTCTGGAAATTAATCCAAGACAGCTTTTTCCCTTATATGAAGAATAGTCCCGCTAGCGCAATACCAGTAATTGCTCCTAATGCAATACCATAGCCAAAGCCGGCGCCACCAAAGCCCCAAAAACCTATACCATACCCATTATTGTCCGGCATAAGCCAAACTTGCCGATTATCAACCTTTGTAATCCGGCCAACATGTGTATTTCCGCAATTATCGTTTATTCTTACCCGTTTCCCCTGATATTGACAGCATAAATTATATGCATCTCGTGGATTCATCGTTGTACCTCCCTTCCATACTTTTTTCTACTATATGTTTAAGCTTTAAGCACATACGAGCCTATCGTCTAAGTCATATACTAAAGAAAAGGGAGGAAATCATGCCAATTCTCGATACAAAACTGTTATTTGAAAAAAATGATCAGCGTGAACAACTTGCCTATCACTCTGTACAGTCCATCTTTCCTCAGCAGTCACCCGAGGCTGTTCAATATGAGCTGTTACAACAAGGATTGCTTCAAAATGGTGAATTGCCCTTAACATTAGATGTTTGGCAAATCACTGAGAGGTTGCTTGAACAACTTATGCAGGCATGGGATGGACCGGATGTGCCCATCGCTATTTTGCCTATTAAAAATGGCTTTGTAAAAAATGGCGTCGCCTATCCATTCGGTATTTGTTTATTTATTTCATCACGGGTCACGATAAAGGAACTGCATGCCCTATTTGCCCATGAGTATCATCATATTTGTAGGCGACGCTTCATTACGGAACCTCCCACATTGCTTGATTCGGTAATTCTGGAAGGTTTAGCGGAGCATGCAGTTGAAAGTTTATTTGGAGAGTACGCTATAAGTTCATGGACGAAGCGGTACTCTATGGTAGAAGCAATTAGCTACTGGAACTCCTACTTTACCCCTGCACTGCATATACGGGGATTACATGAACATAGAGCTTATTTGTTTGGAGATATGACTTTAAATTTACCGCCTTGGGTTGGCTATTGTATAGGTTATAGAATTGTGGAAGCCTTTCAAAAAAACAAGGGATTTCACGATATAAATCAACTACTAACATTACCCTCTGAATACCTAATAGCTGGGGCTGAATTTAAAAAGAAGTAACCGACTAAAATTAATCGGTTACTTCATTGCTATTTTTGTACAACTGGCTCTGGATAATCAAAACCTTTTGTATCTACTTCTACAGTTTTCATTTTTTGATCTTCTATAGGTTTATCGCTACCATCCCGCTCGACTGCAACGATTTTATCGATAACTTCCATTCCTTCAATAACCTCACCGAATGAAGCATAATCGCCATCTAAATGGGATGCTGGCTCTACCATGATAAAAAACTGGGAACCTGCTGAATCCGGCTGGTTTGTTCGCGCCATTGATAAAACACCACGGTCATGAGTCAGTGTATTTTCAAAGCCATTTGATGAAAATTCCCCTTTAATTGAATAGTCGGGACCTCCCATACCTGTTCCGTCTGGGTCTCCACCTTGTACCATAAATCCTGGAATAACACGGTGAAAAATTAACCCATCATAAAAGCCGTTCTCTACTAGAGAAATAAAGTTGGCCACTGTATTTGGGGCAACTTTCGGCTCTAATTCAATGACGATTTTTTCGTCATTTTCCATCGTAATCGTCACGATCGGATTTTCTGTTATAGCAGCTGTGTAGTCTTCCGCGCTTCCTTGCTCGGTATTATCTGTTGTTTCAGTACCACAAGCAGTTAAAACCAACATTATACTAGCCATAAAAAGCATCCAATAAAACTTCTTCATTAAAAACTCACTCCTCTTCCAATATAATTCCATCATACTATGGAAGCGTGATAAAGAGCACTGAATCTTATAGAGTTTTTATATAAAAATCACCTAATCATTGCTATAGCAATGATTAGGTGATTCATAAATTATAAAGCTATTTATTACGGTTTTAATATAAACTTAATGCTTTGATCTTCATGATCGTGGAACTTTTTATAGGCATCACTTGCTTCAGATAATGGCACTTTATGCGTGATAATCTCTGTTGGATCAATCTTTCCTTCAGCAACCATTTCATACAGCATTGGACTATAGTGTATTGCTGGTGCTTGACCCATTTTCACTGTTACATTGCGTTCAAATATATTGCCTAATGGGAACATGTTGTACTTTGAACCATATACACCTGTCAGCTGAATTGTACCAAACTTTCGAACAGCTTTTATACCCACATCAATCGCACTTAGTGTCCCACCCTGCAATTTCAGTTTTTGCTGTGCCTTCTCTACCAACGACATTTTACCGTCCATTCCTACACAGTCTATTACCACATCTGCTCCTCCATGTGTTATTTCATGAAGGTGATTACCAACATCATCAAAATCATCAAAGTTAAATATTTCAACATTATTTGTTCGTTTTGCATGGTCTAGACGATATGAAAGAGGATCTACTACTAACACTCGTTTAGCACCTTTCATCCAGGCAAACTTTTGCACCATTAAACCAATTGGTCCTGAACCTAATACAATGACTGTATCGCCCTTTTTCACTCCTGAATGCTCTACACTCCAATAGGCAGTAGGCAATACATCCGATATAAATAGGAGTGCCTCATCCTCTAACTCACAGTTATCTGGTACTTTAAATGGTATGAAGTTCCCGTATGGTACACGCAGGTATTCCGCCTGTCCACCTGGGAAATTGCCGTAACGCTCTGTATATCCAAAATAGGCACCGGAGTCAATAGCCGGATTTTCATTGGCATTGTCACATTGGCTTTCCAACTGATTTTGGCAGTAGAAGCATTCGCCGCAAGCAACATTAAAAGGAATAACGACTCGATCTCCTTTTTTAACTTTCGTCACATCAGGTCCGACTTCTTCCACGATTCCCATAGGTTCATGTCCAATAACAAAATCCTCTCGTGCCGGAACAGCGCCGCGATAAATATGGAGATCTGACCCGCAAATTGCCGTTGAGGTAATACGTACAATAATGTCATCTGGCTTTTCAATTTTTGCATCCGGAACTTCTTTTACTTCTACTTTTTTGGCACCTTGATATGTTACTGCTTTCAAAAAGATCCCTCCTGCTGGATAAAGTATTAGAATTAAACTTCAACAAAGTCATTCTGTAAGTTATTTACCCTGATGTAAAAAAATTATACATAAAAATAAAAATACACTAATTCAAAAGAGAATTAGTACTTGATTGTTAGCGCTTTTTAAATTAGGTTTAACGACTACCATAGTCTGTTACTTCTTTTAAAGCTTTTTCCTCTAATGGAATACGAATGGAGAGAATGATTAAATTTAAAATAGTAAAACAGATTGCTGTAAAATACGCTTGAAACATGAGTGGTATTACAGCAATTTCTAGGCAGACAACTAGGTAATTGGGATGTCGAATATAGGAATAGGGTCCTTTAACAACAACGTTTGCTCCTGGTAATATTATAATTTTTGTATTCCAAAATGGTCCTAGAGAAGCTAAACACCATACTCTTAGTAGTTGTAATAACAAAAAGATGAACAATAAAATATAATGTGGTGTAAGTTGTCCATTAAAGTATATTACCTCTACAATAAGGCTTATGAAGAAACTCACATGGAGTAAAATCATGAATGGATAATGGGAAGCACCAACCTCATATGCCCCCTTCGCCAGCATCGACTTTTCATTTCTTTTGGCTATAAGCAGTTCTACTAATCTTTGTATAATAATAAAAGCTAGTACTAAATAAAAAAACAGTTTACTCCCTCCATTCTAATAAAACTACTTCTCCACTAAAGCCAGGACCTAAAGCTACTAAGAGACCAAGTGTGTTTTGCTTATTTTTCTTTAGCATATATTCCTCTAACACATAAAGTACCGTTGGTGATGACATGTTTCCATTTGCCTGTAATATTTCACGTGAAACATTTGTATGCTCTGATGTGAGCTGAAGTGCTTCTTCATATGCTTGTAACACTTTTTTCCCACCAGGATGTGCAACAAAATTAACTATTTGCTCGGGTAAAACATCATGATTATTTAAAAACTCATGAATAAACGGACCAAGCCATTTTGAAATAATAACGGGTATGTTTTTGGAAAATACTACATGCAATCCACTATTTTTTACATCCCACCCCATTACATCTTCAGAATCCGGCATCCATTTGGAGCCTCGTCCAATAATATGAGGGACTGCTATATCCTGTCCAAACTCCACATTGTCCCCACATACGAGAGCACATGCAGCACCATCTGCAAATAACGATGCTCCTACTAAATTACTTTTTGAATAGTCTTCTTTTTGGAATGTGAGACTGCATAGTTCCACACATACGACGAGCACTTTGGCATTTGGATAAGCTTTGCAATAATCAAATGCTCTACTAATACCCGATGCCCCACCAGCACAACCTAAACCCCATATCGGAATTCGAACAAGTTGATTGGAAAATGGGAGGATATTCATTACCCGCGCCTCTATGCTAGGCGTAGAAATGCCTGTACTACTAATAAAGAATATGGCATCGATATCTTCAGTAGAGATATCCTCTTTTAAAAACGCCCGATTTGTTAAACATTTCTTAATTACTTCCACACTATATTCTGTAGCTAATTGAATATAAAGCTCATTACGTTCTTCAAAAGTATGTTCTTCTCGATACCAATCAGGTGGAACACAGAAATTACGCGTCTTTATTTCACCATTTTCAAAAACCTTCAATAATCGATCTAGTCTTGAAATCTTATGTTGAAAAAGCTCTTTCGTTAGTTGCTCAATATTAGATTGAGCTAAAGTGAATGGCGGTTTATATGAACTAACTGAAGCGATTTTTGGAATAATAATTTCTCCTTATATGAGTTATTTTCTTTCAATGTATTTATAAAGTGAAAAAAATATACAAAATATGGTGGAATTTATAAAACTGAAAAATAATAGCACTATCCTTAATTTGGACGGTGCTATTATATATTTTTTTCAATAAGCATTAAATGTCTATACGACATTTACTCTTGAAGCAGGTTTTATTACCAACCTCTGCGTTTTGAACAACCACAGCCACCCGGTCTAAATGGCGTTCCACACATAGTATGAGTTTCATAGCATTCATTTCTTACGGATTCCGTATGTGGGAAATAATGCTGATTATGAATATGCTGTTGGTTAACCGTTGTTAAATGGGACGGATGAACATGTGGTACCACCATATTCGATACATTTCTTTGAACATATTGTCTTGTAGGTGACATTTGTGGTGACCCAAATTGAGTTGGAGCTGTTTGAACCGGTAATTGCTGCCCATAATTTTGGAACCCTTGAACTCTTTCTTCATCAAATGATTCAAACCAGTTTCTATTAACCAATTATATCCTCCTTCCATATTGTTGATGTTTCTTTACTAACGTATGAAAGGATTCCACTCGTACCTATTTAATTGCCTATAGTTCAAAATAATTTTTTAATATAGAAGAACTACAAAACAATCTTAAATGGGTTTTTATAATAAAATAATTGTTTACTAACAAACTTATTTAATCTTCTGAGTTACTGGGTCGTAAATTTTAGTCCATACTTCCTTAACACCCGCCGCTGCATGTTCAGTAGCAAAATGGATGTGCTGTGATTCTGGCAGCTTTAAAATGGCGTCACAGGCATTTCCAACTGCAATGGCTGGATAGCCAAGTTTGAATAAACTGAGGTCATTTTCGGAGTCACCAGCTACAACAACTTTTCCTTTATATTGACACTTATTAAGTATATATGTGAGGGCAGCCCCTTTATTAATATCAGCAGGAAGGACATCAACATCTTTGTCACTACTAAACACAATGTCCACTGCCAAATTAAGCTGTTGGACAGATTTTTTAAGTATTTGAACTTGCTTACTTTCTGCGAAATAAGCAAGGCGCCAAGGTGTAACTATAGGCTGTTGGGCAATTCCAATGGAAGCGGCTATTGTTTTAACCTGTTCAAAATCATTTTGCTTAATATTGCTTGCCCAATCCTCGTCAAGCTCATATGTTGGACCAATATAAATAGAAGCCCCGACATCACATATTAAAATATCTGGCTTTGGCAGTTGTTCACGTTCAATTAAATCCAACGCGGACTGCTTATATCTTCCTGTAATATATATAAGAGATGTATTTTCCAGTGCTAACGTTTCCCACAGCTCTTTGTGGGATACTTTTTCACTAACAATTGTATTATCTAAATCTGTAGCTAAAATATGAGGTTTAAGGTAAGGATACGTAGGCATTTTTGCGTTCATACAGCTCCTTTACTTTGCGGGTAATAAGCGTCCAGTTAAATTCTCGTTTTGCATACTCCTTAGCATCTCGACGCATTTTTAATATCTGTTGAGAATTCTTTAAGAAATAGACCATGCTTTCACTTAACTTTTGCATATTGGCTTTTGGTATATGGAAGCCTGTTACTCCTGATTTAACAACGTCTTTCAGTCCACCCACATGTGTCGCAATTACAGGACAGCCACATGCCTGAGCTTCTGCTGCTACCATACCAAAAGATTCATAGTGTGACGGCATAATCGTAACTAATGCACCTCCATAAAGGCTTTTTAACTGTTTCTCGGTTTTTGGTCCAAGGAATAACACACGATCTTCCATTCCCTTTATTGCTTCTTTTAACTTTTCGTCTTTTGGACTGAAATTCTTCAAATCAACCGATTCTGGACTGCCACCTGCAATAAGCAGCTTCACATTATCTGGTATATCGTTTTTCTTTAACATATGTCTGTATGCATTTAAAAGATCAAAAATTCCTTTTGATGTTTCAAGACGCCCTGCATAAAAATAATATGGAAATGTAAATTGTTGCGTATCTTCTGATGCCGCTAAATAAACCGGTGATACTCCAACCGGCACGACAGATACTTCGCTTACATGTTTTGTGAAAACTTCAATTTGTTTTTTCTCGTTCGGAGTTGTGGCGAGGACAACATCGGCTTTTTGCATAATTATCTTTTCAAAATGCTTGCGCTTTTGATCATTAAAACCTGTACCTTGCTCTTTTGCAATTGCAAGTGAGTGATTTGTGTGGCACCAGTAGAAAGAATATTCTTTTTGAAGATAATATGCGAGCACACCGGACAACCAGTAATGAGTATGAACAACGTCATAGCTACTTATATCTAATGTCTCTGTCATTTCTTCATAAATGCTAGGGAGTAAGGCAAACATCTGTTGCTTATCCACGAAGCCCTTTTGGCCTCCAGCAAATCTGTACACTTTACTACGCTCACCTAACTGCTCAACAGCCGGCTTTTGTTCATTGCTCCAATGAGTAACAATATCTACACTGTACCCAAGCTCGTCAAGCTGCAATGCTAAATGTTTCACATAATTATTCTGTCCGCCTGCCTGTTTACTTCCAAGCGGAATTAAAGGATCGCCATGATCAGAAATAAATAGTATTTTTTGCTTCAAATGAATCGCATCCTTTCGTTCTTAAGCAGCAAATCAGAGCTGTAATACTTACTGCTGTCTTGCTGTTATTCAATGAAATGACGGTTATTTTTCATAAGAATACTGTTTTTAGCTAAGCTAGTTTGTAATTTCTTTAAGCTTCGCTTGATTCCTACTTTTGTACAAAAGTTTCCTAACTCTATCTAGCAAGTACACTAATAGATTATGGTTTTTACCTTTTAAACATCTTTTCCATAACTAAAAAAGCGCTCCTCTACTAATTAGGAACATTTGTAAGAAATTTAGAGTCGCTTATTCTATTCCCTAAATGACATATCATTAAACTAAATATTCAAACAAAAATGTTAAAAACCTAAATATTAACTTAAAATTCTTTTCTCAATAGGTTAAAAAGAACTAATTATTATAGTGACTATTATTTTTGGGTGGAGAATAAAGTTTTTGAATTCAAAAAAGCTATTCTGAGCATTTCGCCTACAGAATAGCCAATTAATTCAAATAATCTCAAGTGTTACCTCTATATTCTTTCTTGTTGCTTTTGAATAAGGACATACTTCATGTGCTTTATGCACAAGCTCTTCTAATTTTTCGCGCTCAATGCCAGTCCCCTTTACCTGTAAAACAACACCAAGCTTAAAACCTTGATCCTGCTCGTCCTTTAACAGACTGACATTAGCTGTCACTTCAGAGGTAAATTTAATACGGGCTTTACTTGCAGTTGATTGGAGAGCACTATCAAAACAAGCGGCATATCCAGCAGCAAATAATTGTTCAGGGTTTGTTGCATTTTCAATCTTCTTCGCACGGGGTGTGCCTGGCATTGCAGTATCGAATTGAACCACCCCATCATCTGATTGTACTTTACCTTCACGACCTCCTGAAGCAGTAGCAATAGCAGTAAATAATTTTTCAGACATTAACACTTCAACACCTCTCAATATTGGTTACAACCTATCTCTACCCTCTTTTTCCTTTTTAATGCATTTATTATTTTTTTATTTAAGTATTATTGAATATGCTGCAAATATTAAAAAATAGAGTGAAATACATAAGGAGCTACAGGGCGAGATAATTAAAAAGAGTAATGACTTAGTTTTGAATACATAAGGAGGGGTATCAACATAGTATTTATGGGGAGGGATAGTAAATTATGTTTGGAATATCTGACCTCATTTCACTGATTATTTCTGCGTTTATTATATTACCTGCTGTTGTATTTCTTCGGGAAATGGGCTATATAATTATAAGTTGGCTATTTGGTGTACGCGAGCCAAGAATAACAATCGGGTCTGGACCAAGAATTATTAAACTTGGGATGGTCGATATTCGTAAATACTATCATGTGTATAGCTGGTTTTCGTATGATGAGTTAAAATATGAAAATAAGTTTGCCTATATTTGTATGTATTCAGGGCCTATTTTAATCAATCTCTTCTTTGGTCTTACAATCAATTTTTTAATCGCCAATGGATGGGCTGAAGAATACAAAACATTTTGGGATCGGTTTGTTTTTTATGCTTTTTATTATGTACTATTCGATGCAGTCCCAATGATTACGTTCAACGGAAAGCCCAATAATGGAATGATTATTTATCAAATGATTCGGTATGGGAAACGTATTGATTCAGCTAAAGAGCCCTTCCTCCCAGCGACTTCAGATGTGGAGAAAGAATATCAAGAGTACATGAAGGAATCTGAGGAAATTAAAAAACAACATAAAGAAGAAAAACCATAACTAAACTAATAATAGATGTTATATAAACTAGGTCCATGCAGGCCGTTTGTTATAAATTTTAAATAATCTATAGGAAAAATAGCTTGGTGGGTGCAGCACCGCATTAACCAAGCTCTTTTTTTCTTTTAATTCTATACGCCTCTTTTATTTCCCCAGATTAGGGTATGCAGTTGCGGTAATACCTTCACATTTTTTAATTCTGTATCCATCATAACTTTATGGATTAACCTTTGATAATTTTCCAATAAACGCTTAACCAATTCAGAATTATCCTTTGAATTAATATCATCATTTCCAACCTGAAGATAAAAATTGATACTCGGAAATTGAAGATGTACTTGTTTTGCATAAGCATAATCCTCTTGATTAAAGACCACAATTTTGAGAGAAATATGCTGATTGTTGTTTCTCTCTCTAAGTTTCTCAAAAATATATGAGAGCATAGAAAAGTCGGTCGTCATGCCAGAACTTGGGGGCTTAGGTGAAATGGTTAATTCATCAATTTGATACAACCAGTCTTGCCACTTGCTTCCCTGGGTCTCCACGCCAATCTTTATATGATTCTCTTTTAAAACTCTAACAACCGATTCCAGATTACGAAGAAGGGCTGGATTTCCCCCTGAAATTGTGACGAATGAAAAGCTGTTGCCTCCAAGGCGTTTTAACTCTGACCAAATCTCTTCTGCTGTCATTTGTACGATAAGATGTTTGCCACTACCATCCCATGTAAATGATGAGTCACACCAGGAACAAGAATAATCACACCCAGCTGTGCGTACAAACATTGTCTTCTGACCTACTACCATTCCTTCCCCTTGAATCGTCGGACCAAAAATCTCTATAACAGGAACTTTATTCAAATTCCATCCACTCCCTTCTCGCTTCAGCATAGCTTGTAGGAGTTTCATATAACTTAATAAATTCTACTCGTGCCCCATTAAATGTTTGTTCATCAAGCAAGGCTTCATTCATTTTTTCAAAGATCCAGACAACAATATTTTCTGCCGTCGTGTTCATCGGTGGTAGAGTCTCGTTTAAATAGTGATGATCTAAATATACCTCTATTTTTTGTTTCCAAATCTCCTTGATGTCACCAAAATCAAGCACGAGACCACGTTCATCTGGATAACCACTTAACCCTAAGACTGCACGATATGTATGACCATGTAGGTTTTTACATTTGCCCTCATAGTTATGTAAATGATGAGCCGCATCAAAGGTAAATTCTTTACTGATGAGAACACGTTTTGAATGATACTTTAATTGATTTCTTTGAATATCTTCATCGACTTTTTGTAGTTTCTCAACAATTCTAAAGTTAGACATTTAATAAGATTCCTCCCTGAAAATTTTCCCGACAACTTTCAAGAGAGGCCTTGTCATTCATCCTATTAAAACATATGTATAAATAAAAAAAAGCCACGTCCTTTATGGACATGGCAAGTTGTCATGTATCCATAGTTTTTTATAGAGGGTATAAGCTATGAACCTCTCCCGTTCAATTCCGGGTATTCTTTTATAAGAATATAATATACAAAGTATTAGAAAATTTCAAATTTATTATTTCACTAAAAATACCCAATGTCATTTTTACTCCATACTTTCTAATAATTTATCGTACTTAAGGTATTAGCTTATCTTTCTGTTATTCCCTTCAAAAGAAACCTATGGGAAAACAAAGCAATTTTTTTGTTGATACTTATTGTAAAACCCAGATGAAAAGTTAATATATTAAAAAAGATAGCCGAGACTATATGGTAAAAGCTATACTTTTTCAATCTTAATATTACTATTTTAAAAAAATTTTAATAAAATCATATGACTTTAATACAATTACCCCTCACTTTACTCGGGTGAAGACATTCTAATTTTAATGCATAAAGTTCTACTTTTTTATTAAATTCCTAGGCAGATAGATTTAACATATTTTTGAAGAAATGATACTAATTATCAATATTTTAAAATATTTAAAATTTTCAATATTCGAATTGATTCCCTTGTGATAAATTGGGAATATCATACTAGACTGAAAAGTATGACAATTAAGAGTGAAGGGGAAATGAGATTTGAATAATTTTAAATTTACGAAGTTCTTTAGTAGTATTCTAGCTATCGTTATGGTGCTGTCTTTATTGATGCCATTCTCGAGTGCAAATGCTGAAGAACTGAAATCATTCAAGCAGAATAGTCAAAGTGAAAGTATGATTCAACTAAAGGCGGCTATTGCTGAACAGCTAAGCTTGTCTAAGGATGGTCCAACTCTTCACGAAAGCTTACAAAGTGTATCTGGCAATCAGGATATTGCAGTCATTGTTCATTTATCTGAAAAGCCTGTTGCACTAGAGCAAGGGATGAGCCAAGTTAAAGGCAAAAAATTCTCCAATGCTAGAGCAAATGAAGTTCGTTCAAATGTAAAAGCTCAGCAAGCAAAAGTAAAAAAAGAGTTAGCTATTAAAAAAGTACAGATGACTCAAGGGTATACGTTTGATACAGTTTTAAACGGTTTCGCAGCAACTATTAAAGCAAATGATCTTCCGAAACTGCTTTCAGTAGACGGAATCACACTAATTGAGCCTGATGCAACGGTTTATGCATCAGAAGATCAAAACATGAAATCATCGGAGCTTATTAAAGAAGAAACATTAGAGGCTTATATGAATACAAGTAATTCCTTCCTTGGCATCGAACAGCTATGGAACGAAGGTATTGAAGGACAAGGAGTTAAAGTAGCAGTACTAGATACAGGTATTGATGCAGATCACCCGGAATTTGCCGGAATTTATAAAGGTGGTAAAAACTTTATTCCCCACTCATCAACTTACAATAAGCCTCGTGCAGATGACGATGCATCGGAAACATTACCTTCAGAGCGCCCAGCTGGGACACCTGAATTTAATGCAAATGGTAGCTCGTTCTATACTTCTCACGGTACACATGTTGCTGGGACAATTGCAGCAATCGGAGCTAACGAATTTGGCATCAAAGGAATTGCTCCAAAAATAGACCTTTATGCTTATCGAGTTCTTGGAGCATATGGTAGTGGCGCTACATCAGGTATTGTTAAAGCTATCGAAACTGCCGTTTTAGAAGAAATGGATATTATCAATCTTTCACTTGGCGGCGGAGCTAACTCTGAAACGGATGCTGGTTCATTTGCAATTAACAACGCAATGATAGCGGGAACAATCGGAGTCATTGCAACAGGTAACTCTGGTCCAAATCGTGGAACAATGGGAACACCAGCAACTGCTCGTCTAGGGATTGCTGTTGGTAACACAACAAATCCAGAAACAATGTATAACGGAGAAGTTAATATTACAATTGGTGATTACAACTTAACAAAACAGCTTCCATTAATGGGAACAACTTTTGGTAAAGATTTAGCAACACAGCTTCAAGGTGAATTCGACCTAGTTGCGATTCCTGGAAACGGAGAAGTAAAAGATTTTGAAGGAATTGATGTAGCTGGTAAAGTAGCATTAATATCTCGTGGCAATATTGCATTCGTTGATAAAATTGCAAATGCAAAGGCCAATGGTGCAATTGCAACAATTATTCATAACTTTGCCGGTGGATCGAATGCACCGGACATCTCAGGAACTTTCCTTGGTGATTCATTCGAATTCCTACCAACTTTTGATATGTCAGTAACAGATGGTAATGCAATCCGTGCTGCATTAGCAGGCGGAACTGGAAAAGTAAGTTTTGGTAATTTTGCTTCCACAACAACATCTGGAGATGATGTAAACTCTTCAAGTTCACGCGGGCCATCTACACCGAACTTTGACATTAAACCAGATGTAACGGCGCCTGGAACAAATATTATGTCAACAATTCCGATGTACAAAGCAGATTTCCCTGATGCAGATTACGCGGAAGCATATGCTCGTAAAACAGGAACTTCTATGGCAACACCACATATTGCAGGTATTGCTGCATTAATAAAGCAAGCAAATCCTAATTGGAGCGCCTTCGATGTAAAAGTAGCGCTTTCCAATACAGCAAAAGTTTTAGATAAAACAAAATATGATGTGTTTTCTCAAGGTGCGGGACGCGTAAATGCTTATGCAGCGGCTCATCCAGAAATTCTTGCATATGCACTTGATAACGCTATTTTAGATGGCACAGGTGCTGTTGTAGAAAATCTGAAAGGTACTGTTACTTTCGGTCCTCAATCACTGAAAGACGGTAATATTTCTGTAACGAAACAAGTTTTAGTAAAAGATATTAAAGGTAATGGCGGTAATTATAATGTTTCCGTTGATGTAACGAAAACTTTCGGTGATGCAACGATTACAGTAGATCAGCCAACATTTAATTTAGCTGGTGAGCAGCTTTTAAATATTACATTAACCGCTTCACAAGCTGTGGCACCAAATGGCTCTGAAATCTTAGGTTTTATCCACATTAACGGTGGCGCTACAGAAGCTTCATTGCCATTCGCGGCTGACTTCGGCAGTGCAGCAACAACGGAAATTAAAGATTTTAAAATTACGGAAACAGACTTATCGTTTAACGGTGATGGTGTGAAAGACTCAGCAGTACTTTCATTCACATTAACTGGAGATGTAACAACGAACTATATTGAGCTTTGGGATATTATGAATCCTGAAGGCGGAGAATATGGAGACGGGTATATTGGTTATCTTCATTCAGGTACTTCACTTGGAAAAGGTTCATATACACTGAATGTTGGCGGTCAGTATAAACCATGGGGCAGTGCACCTGCAACAACGATTCCAGATGGTCTATATACAATTGATTTCACAGGTCTTGCAGCTACTGGAGTAGTTTCGGATTACGTTGGACCAATTGTCGTGAAAACAACTAAACCGGAAATTACAGGTACAGCAGCTGAAGGTATCGTTACTGGACAAGTAACAGATAAGTATATTGACTATAATGAAGAGTTATATTTATACGGATTAGATTACAACTTAAATGATAAATTAAAAGCTTCATATGTTGCGACTGTAAATGGTGAAGTACAAGCTCCGGTTTCTTTCGACTTAAATCAGGACGGTAGCTTCACATTCCCGGTAACAGCAGAAACGAACGCTGTAACAGTGGTAATTAATGATGCTGCAGGAAATGTTGGCGAAGCGATTATCTTTGAAAATGAAATCGTTGAACCGGTAAAAACACTTTCTGTTAACCCTACTCAACTAAGCTTAACAGCTGGCGAAACGGCACAGCTTACAGTAACAGAAACATCAACACCTGCTGAAGGTGATGCAACAGAAGAAGATGTAACCTCAAAAGCTACTTATGTTGTTGCAGATGAAAATGTAGCAACAGTAGTTAATGGATTAGTAACTGCAGTAGGAGAAGGTACGACAACAATTACTGCTTCATACGGTGAAAATGAAGTAACTGTAAATGTTACAGTTACAGCACCAGTTGTGGAGGTACCAGTCGTAACACTGGAAATTGACCAAACTCACGTTGAAACGAGCATCGGTAAAGAAGTGAACGTTACGATTACTGAAGTAACTACTTTAAACGGTGAAACGACAGAAAAAGATGTTACAAAGCTAGCGAATTACAAAGTTCAAAATGACAAGATTGCTACTGTAAAAGCCGGTACTGTAAAAGGTAAAGGCCAAGGTACTACATCTGTTACAGTAACTTATGGTGAACATACACTGACGTTCGATGTGACTGTTGTTAAGCCTGGCAATGGCAATGGTAACGGTAACGGTAACGGCAACGGCAATGGCAATGGCAACGGCAATGGCAATGGCAACGGCAATGGCAATGGCAACGGCAATGGCAATGGCAATGGCAACGGCAATGGCAATGGCAATGGCAATGGCAATGGCAATGGCAATGGTAATGGTAACGGCAATGGCAACGGCAATGGCAATGGCAATGGCAACAGCAACGGCAATGGCAATGGCAATGGTCCTAAGCACAATAATGAAGTTACCGAGTCTGAACTATAATTAATTTTAGTTAAACAAAAAGAGAAATTGCACAGTGCAATTTCTCTTTTTTACTTTTATATTTATCTTAGACCTACCCTATTACCATTTCTTCTTTCTTAATAAACTCTTCATTTTCCAAGTTTACTTTTTCAGGCTTTACAACGAATATACTAATTAAAGTTGCAAGTGTGAACAAAGCCATAATTACGTATAATACCATGTCATAGGATTGTGTCTTTTCCAGAATAAATGCACTTAGCTGGTTCCCTGACAATCCTGCAAATGCCCAAGCTGATAAGGCTAATCCATGCACAGTTGAAATACTGTCTAAACCAAAACGGTCAGATAACAGTGGCGGTAAAGATGAGAACCCACCACCATAACCTGCATTTACGATACACAGTAAGGCAATAATAAGAATTGCCATAGAATTATTAATCCCATTAGACACAACCGTACATAAAATAATCCCAATGGAAGAAATGAATATAATTTTATAGATGGAGTTACGATCTTTTAAACGGTCACCCCATGAAGAGAAAGCAATTCTTCCACCTGCATTGAAAATAGCTGTTAATGAACTAACTAAACCAATTGCTCCAAATCCAATGAATGCTAAGATACCTTTTTCTTGTGAAATTAATGCTAAGCCGCATGTAATATTGATATAGAACATCAACCAAATACCGATAAACGTTTTATTCGTTAATACTTTTCTATAACTAAAGCTTTGCATTTGTATACTTTCTTCTTCATATCCTGCTGGTTTCTTTAAAATTAAGTGTCCAATAATCATCATTACTAAATAGATTCCTGCCAAAACGTAAAACATTGTATAGATATTTGTTGGATTTACTAAAATCCCCTCATTGTTTCTTTCACCAAGTAACCTTTCCATTAACGGACTAGCAATGACCTTTGCTAAACCAAAACCGGCAACAGCAAGACCAGTCGCCAATCCTTTTTGCTCTTTAAACCAAAGCATCAGGGTTTTTACTGGTGTTAAATAGCCTATTCCAAGTCCAATCCCCATAACAACTCCATAAGAAATATAAATACCAATTAATGACTTTTGATAAATAAAAAAACCTGTTGCAGCCATCCCAACGACAAAAAATATGGCAGCCAGCAATGACGACTTATGAATATCTCTTTCAACAAATTTTCCTCCAAAGGCCGCAGACATTCCCAAAACAAAAATGGCTATGCTGAATGCCCATTCCACTTCACCAACAGAATTTCCAATGTAAGAGGCAATATCTGCCTTGAACAATGACCAGCAGTATACCGTACCAATACTACAGTGAATCAATAAAGCTGGAATTACAGCACGCATCCACTTATTTTCAAACTTCTCCACAATAAAAACTCCTTCATTATCCCAACAACCTAAAAACACGAACATTAAAAACTAAATTATATTATACATTCGTGTTTCGTTTAAAAATATCGTTATAATAATTAGTTTTTAGGATAAATGTTATTTAATTACGAAAATTAATAAAATGATTATATAACATCTTTACACATAAATGAATAGTAATTGTTATATTAAAAACATTTTTTCTAAGAAAATTTAGAAAAGTCACTTTAAATACTCTTTTTTATTCGCAATAAAAAACAGCCTAATTATATTAATTAGACTGTTAAGAAGTGTTTTAAGAAGTTCCATTATTTGAAGTACCACTTTAATTAAACGTTATTTTCACAGTATAGCCTAGGTTGCTAAAGAAACCCTTGAGAACTTTCTCCGCACTTTTTTCTGCTGATTCTAATAAGCCTATTTCAATAGCCTTATCTTTAATCTCCTTCTGCGCTATTGCTGCAAGGTCAAATCCTTCATTCCATTTTACTTCTCCACGAAATAGTCCTTCGTCAGAGAAAGTTTTAACTTGATCCATCTGGATTGCTGGATCATGTATAAGCGTTGCCCGTGGCAGAACGATTTCTAACTCTTTTTTATCATCATTCACCTTTATATCGTCTGAAGTTATACCTTTAAGATCCACTCCTGCAATGACTGTAGCAGGAACAATTAATAACAGCTCTCTCTTTGTACCTGGCAAATTGATAGCAATGTTATTTCCGAAGAGCTTATTATCCTCTTCCTCAATAGTTACTGTTACATGAGCTTCAGCAGTTGCAAGCGTTGCTAATTCCTGGACTTGTTCTATAAACACTGTACTTTCATTTTTAAATGTACTTCCAAAAAACAACCAAGTACTTCCAAACGTGAGGGCTATGAGTAGCAATGCAATCAAGAACATCTTTAATCCCCAAAATTTAAATAGGATCCTAAATAATGTTCCTGAAATATTGGTGTTTCCTCTATTTTGCCCTACAACGGCAGTAGCTGCACTTTCTTCATCGCCCTTTTTTAGTTCCTCTAATACTCGCTCAATTTGTATTAATGCTTCATCTTTTTTACTCATAGCATTTCCCCCTACTCTTTTACCCTAATGATGTATGTATAGTAATCTCATATTTTTAAGGTAGGTGAATTTTATGAGTTTAGCAAGTTATATCCATAAAATCCATTCAAATCCTATAAAGGCTAAAAAGCATAGGCTTATACACAGAATACATAATTATTTAAGATTTCACAGATTACTATGCTATATTGAATAAGTAGAAACATTACTAATAATTGTTGACACTGAAAATGTTAATTTATGATAGCCAAATAAGCATTATTGGGTGCCAAACCCATTAGAGTTCTTCAGGAACAAAGAATTCTACCGCAGCATCTCCTTGTGAGATGCTGCCTTTTTTATTTCCGCAAGAATTTCTTATAGCTATCAATAAAGTAGGTTAATGACATACATATTCCCGGGTGCTAATCTCCAAGTTAATCAGTCTATAAAAACGAGGTTAGGCAAAACCAAAAAACACCATTTTTCTCAAAGAGAAAAATGGTGTTTTTTTACTGTCATAAAATTGATTTCCATTCCAGAGACGCTTTTCACGGGTGTGGCCTAAGCCTGTAATCTCAGGCCTCACGGTATTCCCGTAGGAGTCCCCCTTCATTCCAATCAATTTCATAAGATATCAGTTTCTTATTAAGAGATTTCGACTATTCTAATGGAATTTCCACTTCTGTCCTAGCCTCATTTTGAAATTCTAGCAATTCTGTACAAAAGGTGATGAACTGCCCCCCTCTGATTTTATTGATCTTTCGATGAGCCATCGTTTAAATAAACTTCACCATCTTTATAAGTCATTTGTTCAGGATAACGTAGGTTTATAACTGCATCCTGAAGTTCTTGTGAAGGTGGACGGGTTGAAAGTGACACAATGATATTAGTAGCGAAAGCAGCTATTGCCCCGAAAATACCAGCACCTGTATCGATAATTCCTAATATCGTAAATCCACCATACTTCGCACTAAAAATGTAAACAAGTGTCACAGTTAAACCGACAAGCATACCAGCCATAGTTCCTTTTGCATTCGCTCGTTTCCACCAGACGCCCAATACAAGTGCAGGGAAGAAAGTACCTGTAGCAAGCGCAAATGCCCATGCGACAATTTGTGTAATGGCACCAGGTGGGTTCAATGCAATAATTCCAGCTAGTAATGTTGCAACGACAATTGAAATACGACCTACAAGTAGACGTTTTTGTTCAGAGGCTTGAGGATTGATGATCCGATAATAAATATCATGTGCAAACGACGAGGAAATTGAGATCATCAAGCCACCAGCAGTAGATAACGCAGCCGCCATTGCACCTGCAGCCACTAATCCAATAACAAATACACCTAGATTTGCGATTTCAGGAGTAGCCATTACGACAATATCATTAGCGATTTTAAGTTCAAGCCACTGAAGAATGCCATCACCATTCGTATCGACTATCCCTAATTTTCCTGTATCAATCCATGATTGAGTCCAGGCCGGTAACTCCGCAATCTTTTTACCAGCGATTTCCGTCATTAAAATGAAACGGGCAAAGGCTGCATAAGCTGGTGCACTAAAATATAAAAGTCCGATAAACACTAGTGCCCATGCACCTGACCAACGCGCTGCCTTCATAGTCCCTACCGTATAAAAACGGACAATAACATGGGGAAGTCCGGCTGTACCACACATTAATGTAAACATGAGCGCTAAAAATTGCCACTTGGTTCCATTTGTAAATGGCGCAAAGTATTCTGAGATTCCGAGCTCTCGGTCAAGTTCGCCCATTTTTGTTACAATTTCACCATAGGAAATCCACGGTAAAGGATTACTCGTTAATTGTAATGACATAAAAATAACTGGTACTAAGTAAGCAATAATTAAAATAATGTATTGTGCTACTTGTGTCCAAGTAATACCTTTCATCCCACCAAATGCTGCATAAAACGCAATTAACACAACGCCAATCATTGTTCCTATTTTTGCATCAATTTCAAAAAGGCGTCCGATTACTACACCAGAACCTGATAGCTGTCCAATGGAATACGTGAAGCTTATTATTATTGTACATATAGCCGCTATTATTAGTGCTGCCTTACTATTAAATCGGTCTCCAATAAATTCAGGTACAGTAAAGCGCCCGAATTTACGAAGCTGTGGTGCAAGTAATATCGTTAAAAATAAATACCCACCAGTCCATCCCATAATATAAGCTAATCCATCATAGCCAAGTAGCATGATCGTACCGGCCATTCCGATAAAGGACGCGGCACTCATCCAGTCTGCTCCGATTGCCATCCCATTAAAAATAGGAGGAACTCCACGGCCAGCAACATAGAAATCAGATGTTTGCTTTGCAGTATTAAATACTGCTATCCAAATATATAAAGCGAATGTACTTAATATAATCACCAGTGACACTAAAAATTGACTATCCATTATTCAGCCCCCTTCCATTAGTGATCTATCATATTTTTTGCGCCTATTTCTTTATTGCGTTCATCATCAATCCCATACTTTTTATCAATTTTGTCACCGACAATCGCATTTACAAACAGTAAAACAATGAAGGTAAACAATGCTCCAATTGCTCCCATAAAATAGTGGAATGGGAATCCTAAAAATTGAATTTCAGTCAATGAGTCTGCAAACGCTACCACGACATAAGACACAAGAAACCAAATAGCAAAATAAACTAGCATGTACCTATTTTTCTCACGGAAATAAGCATCAGCAACTTTTTGATCAACCTTTTTCATTCGGACCACCTTTCTTCATAAATTTATTTCAGATCAAAAATGAATTGAAGCGTTTCCATTAAAGGAAGCGGGACCAACAGTACTTTGACTATCATTAAAATAACTAGTGCAGCTACAGGAAAGCTAAGTGCAATAAAACGTTTTTTTATTAGTGCATAGGTAAGGCAGCAAATAGTAAATAAAATAAAGAACAGCAGCAACTAAACACCTCCTATAATCTCAACGTTTTCTAATATATGTTGGAAATGATCCGGATAAAACGAATATGAAGTAAAAAACTCCTAGACAATTGGCTCAAAAAAAATAAAAAGATTACTTAAGACAAGTAACTAAGTAACTATTGACAATATGAAAACCACCTGAAACGATGACAAATCAACGTCTTAGATGGTTCTTTTAAAAACTACACTTATTTATGATACGGTTCACCTTTCCTAGTTTAAGTGCAATTATTATTTATCCTTAATCCCTCTTAAATTCACTAAAAAAAGGATTAATGCTACCTGGTAAGCTGCCATGCCAGCCATTCAAGTAGCATTCTTTGTTGTGTGCATAATTAGTAACTTACAGTTATTTTTTAAATCTAATAACCTTTAAAAATAAAGAATAAAATTAGCCGTTCTGAACAAATTAAATTTGACTCTGTCGCATAGTTTTGACTTATAAAATGGAGGTGAATGATTGATGGCTAAGAAGAGTAAAACAAGTTTTACAAAAAGAAAAAAGCCGAAAAAAGATATTAATCATCGTGAAGAGTATTCCAAAGAGTTTAACCAAGTGATTCATAATAATCCTCCACAAGAAGTGACAAAGCACAGAGGCATATAAGAGAAGCTTTAGTCCGATTCGACTTAGAACTTGGACTAAAGCTTTTCTCACATCGAAAAAAAGGTTTGGGATTCTAATGGACCTGAACTTTCTTAGTTCTCTAGAGGAAACAGGCTGTTTGCATTTTAATGGTCCTACAACAATTTGCTATTTAGGTCACGACTAAGGCAACACCGATATTTTTTTTCAAATAATAAAATACTTGTCATTTCCTCTCTTATTTCAATAATTTAAATTAACAGAGCTGTTAATTTAAATAAAAAAACCTACGTTTAAGTAACGTAAGTTTGATTAACTATTAATTTTGCTGAATTTTATATTTGAAAATAAAAATCGAAAGACTAAAAAGGACAGCTCCATAAACTACCACAACATATAAATGGGGAAACATTGCGCTAAAGTCTTCTGCTACAATTGATCGAACTAAATCAACAGCGTGGACGAATGGTAGAGCATAAGCGACTTTTTCAAAGGCCCCCCCAATTAACGATACATCGAACCATGCGCCAGATAATAGTGCTGTCAAGTTCGTTAACAAAGCTCCACATAAGCCTACTGCTGCCTTTTCGCTAAATAAGGTGCCGCATAATAGTCCGATTGCTATGAAAATAGTAGATGTAATTAGTAAGGCTATAAATGCAAATACATGGTTGAAAGATAGTTCCAAACCTAAAAAGTAAGCTGTTATAAAACAAGTAATACTTTGAAGCACAACAATTATCCCTAAAGGAAGCGTATAACCAATAATAAAATCACTTGCTCTCATAGGAGTAGTTAGCAATCTTATTAAATAGGAAGTAGAACGGTCTTTCGCTAACGTTTGTGCTGCAAATAAAGCAATAAAAGAAAGGCTAAATACTGCGATGCCAGGTGTTAAATGTTCAATATTAAAAAGTGCTTCTGGAACATTGCGATTAATCGCAGTTAAAAGCAACAGTAAAATGATTGGAAAGGCTATACCAAAAAATAATGAAATCGGGTCGCGTACAATTTCTTTCGTACAACGTCCAGCAAAGACAAGAGCCCTCATTATAATTCGCCTCCTGTTACGAAATGCACAAATGCATCCTCAAAGTTTTCTTTACTTGCTGTTATAATGAGCTCGTCTACTGTACCAAGTGCCTTTATTTCGCCATCCTTCATAATACAAATGCGATCGCACAAGCTTTCTGCTTCTTCTAAATAGTGCGTAGTGAGTACAATTGTAGTCGTATCTCTCAGTTTATTAATCATTGCCCAAAGTTCACGGCGGCTAATGATATCTAACCCTAAAGTTGGTTCATCTAAAAATAAAATTCGAGGATCTGCAATTAGAGCCATTGCAATGCTTAACTTTCGTTGCCAACCACCGGATAAATTCTTACCACGTTGATGTTCGTAAGGCTGTAGTGAAAACTGGCTAATTAAAGCCTCCGTTTTTTCAATGGACTTCTCCTTTGAAAAACCGTGAATGCGTGCCATTAATAGTAAATTTTCACGTACAGATAAATTTGGTGCAATGGACGTTTCCTGAGGGGAAACAGCGAGTAATTTTCGAATACTTGGTAACTCTTTACTAAGCGAATGCCCAAGGACAAGCGCATCTCCTGTAGACGGTTTTGCTAGGCCACTTAGCATATTTAGAAGTGTCGTTTTACCAGCGCCATTTACACCAAGGAGTCCGAATAGTTCACCTTGGTTAATCGTAAGTGTCATAGGAGAAACGGCAACTTTTTCTTTAAAGCGTTTTGATAAACCTTGAAGTTCAATTGCAGCATTCATTAATTTATTCCTCCTCTTTTTGCTGAGCTTTCACCATATCTAAAAACTGTTGAATCATTTTTTCAGGTGCTAACGCCAACCCACGATCCTCATCTCCTATAATAACGACTGAATCACCTGGGTTAATTTGAAAAATTTCACGGGCTTTTTTCGGAATTACAATTTGGCCGCGTTCCCCTACTGTTGCTGTCCCAAAAAAATGCTGGCCTTTCGGTGGAATATCTACACCCGTTTCTTCTGAGTTATGGTTTACTAATGCATCTAAGGTTACTCCGAAGAAATTGGCAATATTCATACTATGGTGTAAATCTGGTGTCGATTCGCCTTTTTCCCATTTTGCAATTACTTGACGTGAAACATTTATTTCTTGGGCTAATTGCTCTTGAGTTAGATTACGACGTTTTCTCAACGAGCATAAATTCAAATTAATCATACTTTTCATCCTCTCATAATTAATTATAAACACTACTTTGATAGTAAATCTACCAACGGAGCATAACATTAATGTTATCATTCGTAGCGTAATGTGATATGAAAGTAGATGTGATGGATAAATAACATATTCTAACAAATCGCAAAATTTTTAGACATTAGCTCTGTTAAAACTGAATGTTGAAATAAAAAGCGCTAGCCTCCGTTACGGCTAGCTACAACTATTTAATAAGATGAGTAATACTACTACACCTGAAATACTGAATAAACATCATCTCAGATGGCCATTTTATAGATCCATACTTACTTAAAGCACAACCTTTGTTTCGTTAATCGCCAATGTATTACCTTTGAAATTTTTACTTTGCGAAGGTGGATTTTTCTAATTTTTAGAGGTGGAAATTTTTGATGAAAAAAAGCCATCAAAACATTCATTTTTCAATGCTTTGATGACTTTCTTAAAAACTGCACTTATTTATGGTACGGTTCACCCTTAATAATTCTGAAACTTCGATAAATCTGTTCTACTAATACTAGCTTCATCAATTGATGAGGTAACGTCATCTTCCCAAAGCACAACTTTTCATCCGCCCGTTTCAGTACATCGGAGTGAAGTCCTAACGATCCTCCAATGACAAAAGCCACTTTACTTTTTCCATATGTCATGAGGGATTCTAAATCAGCGGCCATTTCTTCACTAGTTTTCATTTTGCCATCTAAAGCGAGCGCAATAACATATGTCCCCTCATTAATTTTCGCAAGGATGCGCTCACCTTCTTTACGTTTGACGATTTCCATATCAGCTTCGCTCAACTGTTCTGGTGCCTTTTCATCTGGTACCTCTACTAAGTCCACCTTTGCATATCCGCCTAAGCGCTTTACATATTCTTCGATACCCATCTTCAAATACTTTTCTTTTAATTTACCAACTGAAATGATTGTTATATTCACAGCTTATCCACCTTTACACTCCATTTACAAACAAGTTATCCACAAAAGTTATGCACATATCCACAACAAAAACCTATATATTGTGTAAAGTTATTTACTTGATACTATATATGTTGCTTGCTCTTCACAATAAGAACAAGTTGTTGATAACTTTTCATCTTCTGTTAAAAAATCCATCGTTGGAAATTGTTCGGTCTCTGCTACAAGCATATCTAAAGCGTGATCTATATGGGTTTCACAGCTAAATTTTTTCATATTCAATCCTTCTTTCTTTTCTGAAATTTCTAGAAACTTATTCACAATTTTTAAATGTTATCCACAATCCATTGTAACAAACAAAAATTGGGTAGAAAAGAAAAGCCTTTTCTTCTCTACCCATTGTGTATAAAATAATTCTAATTTTTAGTTATCCACAATTTATAATTGTGCATTTTCTACCAATTCTAATTGTGCTTCAACAATTTTTCCTTCACGGTACACTTTAATCTGCAATGTATCCCCAATTGTTTTCTCGTTATATAAGTGCTTTCGCAGCTCAATTGAATTTTCAATTGTTTGTCCATCCATCTCAACTATGACATCATATTGCTGTAAGCCCGCTTTATCCGCAGCAGAACCGCGCACAACTTGTGAAATGACAACCCCATTCTTCACTTCTTCTGGCAATTGTAATGTTTGTTGCTGATAATAAGCAGGTACTTCAGTTAAATCTACCAATGAAATACCCATAGTCGGGCGTTGAACTTCCCCGTGCTTCTCTAATTGTTCGATAATAGGTAGTGCCGAATTAATCGGAATTGCGAACCCTAAACCTTCTACAGAAGATTGTGCAATTTTCATCGAATTTATTCCTATTAAATCTCCCGCGATATTAATTAGAGCACCGCCGGAGTTACCTTGGTTAATCGCTGCATCTGTTTGTAAAACTTCAGTAGACCAGTCTTCTACACCATCTTCATTTAGATCGACTGGTACAGAACGATCCTTCCCTGAAATAACACCTGTTGTTACCGAGCCATAAAATTCTAAGCCTAATGGATTTCCGATTGCAATAACTGTCTCACCTTGTTTTAATACATCGGAATCACCAAATTGCGCCACTGTTTCAATTCCTTCACTCGGAATAGAAATAATCGCCAGGTCTGTCCAAATATCCGCCCCTACAAGCTGAGCTTCAACTTTTTCGCCATCTTCCAATGTTACTTCAATTTGCTCTGCACCATCTACAACATGGTGATTCGTAACAATAAATGCAAATTTCTCTTCTACTTTATAAACAACTCCTGAACCACTACCCACAGCTTGAGCTGTGCCGGTGCTTTGGTTCCAGAAGTTTGGTGCAACTTTTTGGATATTTGTTATCCCTACTACAGCACTCGATACTTTTTCAACTGCATTTGTAACATCGGTCGTTACTTCAGTTGCAGTTTGATTAATTGTTGAACCGGATGATTCATTTGAAATGGAGTTTATTTCATTTGAACCTGGCAACTGATTAGCAAGAGAAGGTAAGAGGAGCCATAATAATAAAGCACCGACAACAACACCGCTCAGTCCCGATATAAAGTAGCCAAATTTACTGCCACTTTTATTTCTTTTATTTTTTAGACGTTGCTGTCTTTCTTCCTCTTCTCTTTTTAAACGAGCTTCAAGCTCTGAAATATGATTATTTTGGACTTCTTTTTTTTCATCGTCAGGAAAATATCCCATCGTATTCATCCTTTCATTACTTTTCTTACTCATAGCATACACATTTAACATTAAAATTAGATGAAAATTGCATAAAACCTCCTTAAAAAATTGCAAAGTTCCATTAAAAAAAGGTGTGCTGAAAGTATTCACTTTCAACACACCTCTTTACTCATATTTATACCATCACAAGCTTGGTAGGTTCATTTGCATCAGTATCATGTAAGTGCAAATATTCTCCCGTTATAATGCCACAAGACTGTAATGTTTGTTCGACACTCATACGAGCTAAATCTTTCATATTATTGTCTTTACTTAAGTGGGCTAAATAAATCTGAGTCTGTTTTTCCGCAACAACATCTGCCATTGCTACAGCAGCATCCTCATTCGAAACGTGACCGACATCAGATAAGATACGTCGTTTAATGTTCCAAGGGTATTTACCCATTTGCAGCATACTCACGTCATGATTACTTTCAAATACATAGGCATCTGCTGCTGCAATATATCCTTTCATACGGTCACTTACATAGCCCGTATCAGTAATGACAACAAGTTTACGGCCATTATCATGGAATGTATAGAACATTGGATCCGCAGCATCATGTGACACGGCAAACGATTGAATATCAAGACTGCCAAAAGTTTTTATTGTTTCCATATCAAAATCGAAGCATAAATCTGTTGGAATTGTACCAACTAAACCATCCATTGCAGTCCATGTTTTTGCATTAGCATATACCGGTATATTGTATTTACGTGCAATGACTCCAAGACCTTTAATATGGTCACTATGCTCATGCGTTACTAAAATACCTGATAAACTTTTCATATCACGATCTATATTAGCAAACAGTTGCTCCATTTTTTTTCCGCTTAAGCCTACATCAATCAAAAATGAATGTTCATCATTTTCTACGTAGACTGCGTTCCCTGTACTGCCACTTGCTAAAACGCTAAATCGCATTGTTAAAACTCCCTACTCTTCCAAATCCTCTGTCTCTTCGACGATTTCGGATAAATCATTTTGTAATTCCACAATCTTTCCTTGTACTGCATTTACAAAATGTATTTCTTCTTGTCCATCTTTTAGCTTCACACGTACTTCCCAAGTAGGCGCAAAAACCTGAGTTTGTGTTAATTGGACAATTGTGGAATAGCCAATATTCATCTCTAAAATTTGAGAATCTGGTTTTAATAAATTTTTATTATCTAAGATCTGCAAAACTTGTATTGCCGTTAGTAAATTTTGTTGTTTATCTAACTTCTCATGTTTTTCCAGCATTGTTTGCTCATACGCATACACACGATTTTCATCATCCCAGTAAATTTTTACATAACCACGTACATTGTAATACAGTGTTAAGTTATTTACCTTCTGGAAAAATGTAGCCTCTCTTTTTTCTTCATCAACATTCCATAATACATAGGAGTCGCCTTCTTGTACATTATTGTAAAGAAATTCAAGAAATGGATTCCTGCCACCGTTTTCCTGAAGCTTAACTGGCTTTTCCATCGTCACAATTAGCTTATTTTCATTTTCAATTTGTGTAAATTGATTTGCGGAATACGGTATTTCTGCCGGTGAGAATTTTTTGATTTGCCCAGAATAGTAAGCTGCACTTTCATTGTTATTTGGAAGTGCTATATACGTAATATTATCTTCTTTCAAACGCGCTTCAATTTTTTTCGTCGTTTCTCCTAAAACCTCAATTAGTTGACCTTCGTTATAGCTTTCTAGATATTGCGTATATAAAAAGAGATTCAATATTAAAAACACCCATATAAAAATAGATTTCGTTCTACTCCAATCCATCTATAATCCCCCCTGTACGCTCGGGTGATATGTGTGTCCACTCATTGTTCGAAATGGTAAACCAACTAGGTTCTAAAATGAACGCTTCATCTTGCGCGAAATAATAGCCAACAACAACTTCATCAATATCTTTAAATGAGTCATCCGTATTTCGAATATACTCGATTACTTCCTCACCAGATACCAATTCTTTCTGTTCTCTATAGACTTCGCCTTCTGTTGCGATAGAATAATAAGGACGTCGATAGCGGAAAATGCGATTTTCACCCCATGTTGTTATAATGCGGGTTGGGGTTGTCGTCATATTACTATAAATCGGCAATCCATGTAAAAACAGTTGATATTCCGTTATATGCTTTTCTATATTCATCGAAGAGAATCGATAGTCTCCTGTAAATCCACCATGATCATTTATATAATCAAAGCTATCTTTAAGTAATTTCGATGATGGAATGGGCACAATACTTTCTGCAGGCGGGTACACATAATTAAGAATGCGATTCTTAGTATCCACCGTCATTAATGATGTATCATCTGTATACCTATCCGAATATTCACTTTCAATATTTCGCTGTACAATTTTCGGTTGTGTAAAAACAATTGATTTAAATAAATTTGGGGAAATCTCCTGTATTAAATACGTATAGCGTGTCGATTGAATCGGATTTTTTGAGACATACAATGAGCGTAATGAATCTCGTTCTATTTCTACATATGGACTATAATCTTTAGCAGGCTCAATTACTTCTGTCAAAAACTTGTCTGTATTTACTATATCTGCATATGTTCTATATAATATCCGTTTTTCTGTATTCAAAAAGAGCAGTTGTAACTGATTGTTCGTTTCTAATGTTGACCAGTCCAAAATTAGGCGAGTAAAGCTTGCTCCCGGTATAGCCTTATCATTAAACGATACAACATTTGAAAAAACCTGTAACGGTAACTCCTCATTGAAAAACATCGTGACACGATTATTTGTTCTTATAATTCCATTCATTTTTTCATCAGATAGATTGGTATTAATTAAATCAAGCTCACTCGTTTCCCAAGTTCGTAAATAGCTGTAGAGTTCATTTAAAACACTTGGAGATACCGTACCGAAAAATTCGTCATTTTGCCGGTACAGCAGTCGATAAGGCTTTAATACATCATTCAATTCCTTTTGTTGACCGACCATAACTTCCTCAATCTGTGTTTCTTCTATTAACCCATAGTCGGGCTTGTAGTTCCAAATAAGAAGCGTAAAGATAATACTGAGCAAAACGAGGAATGTTAATAAAATTGATTTTACTTGTTCAACATATTTCATTCCCAATCCCCCGCTTCATCCAATTCGTATGGCAAAGTGAAGAATATCGTAGTACCTTGTCCTTCCTCACTTTCTGCCCAAATTTTCCCGCCATGTGCTTCAATCATTTCACGCGCAATTGCAAGTCCTAAACCAGTTCCGCCCATCGATCGTGCACGTGCTCGGTCTACACGATAGAAGCGATCAAAAATCCGTGCTACATTTTCCTTTGGAATTCCCATCCCGTCATCCGAAATCATGACGCGAAGCATATTATCATGTACAGTAAACCCGAAACGGATATAACCACCGTCTGGAGAATATTTCAATGCATTTGAAATAATATTATCGATTACCTGTGTCAGCTTATCGGTATCAATATCTACAAAATAACTTTTCTCTGGAAGTAAACGGATAAACTCTACATT
Source organism: Solibacillus ferritrahens (assembly GCF_037027585.1). Taxonomy (NCBI): domain Bacteria; kingdom Bacillati; phylum Bacillota; class Bacilli; order Caryophanales; family Caryophanaceae; genus Solibacillus; species Solibacillus ferritrahens. The sequence continues at coordinate 120,480 of NZ_JAXCLE010000008.1, forward strand.
TTGTGACTTCGACATTTCAAAGCGATCAATAATTTGTGTGAAAAACTTATTAAACTCTACAAATCCTAAATTCAATTCATACTCTTGGCTATCCATTTTAGAAAGCTGTAATAAATCATTTACTAAACGAATCATACGCTCAGTTTCTGTTTGTGTAACATTTAAAAACGTTGGGGCAATATTTTCATCACGCCAAGCTCCTTCTGCCAATGCTTCTAAATAGCTTCGCATTGTTGTAAGTGGTGTCCGTAGCTCATGTGATACGTTCGCTACGAATTCCCGCCGTTCCAGATCAATTTTCTCCTGCTCAGTAATATCATGCAATACGGTAATTAAGCCATTCACAAAGCCCGTTTCTTTTTGAATAACAGAGAAGTTGGCTCGTAAAATATACGGTGCATCACTCATGCTAAAATCAAGATTTACAGGCTCTTTCATATGAATTAAATCTTCAAAACTATATTCCTGATCCAATCTTAAAACAGAAGCAATTGGACGGTTTAAAGTAGATTCCCGTGTATCATGAAGTAAATCCAGAGCAGGCTCATTAATTAATATAATTTTCCCTTTGCGATCTGTTGCAATAACCCCATCTGTCATATTACTAAGAACACTTGCCAATTTCCGACGTTCAGCTTCTGTCGTAGACTGTGCTTCTTGTAGGCGATTAGTCAAATGGTTAAAAGCAATCGCTAATTGACCAATCTCATCTGTTCCGTATACACGTACTTTTCGGGAATAATTTCCTTTTGACATCGCTTGCGCCTGTTTTCGCATATCGGAAATGGGTCTTGTAATCGTTCGTGCAACAAGTATTCCTAAAATGATTGTAATAGCCAGAGACATTGCAATACCAGCAGCAAAAATACGGTTTATTTCATTTAGTTGTTCATATACTTTTTCAATATTAGATTCGACATATATAGCACCTCTTACTTCCCCATTTGGTCCCACTGTATCGGTTATGGGGAATGCAAGCAGCCAGACTCGCTGCCCTGTATCACGGTCCAGCGAAATACTATCCCATAACGTTTCGGCGGACATCGCTTTACTTATATTATCTTCATTTGCCCGTTGCCCCACAAGCGCCTGATTATTAGCGTCCGAAATAGCTAGAATACGACTGCGATTATTAACAACAATAATTTTGTTAATATCCTCGGTAGAGACTTCCTGTAAAATCGTTTTTAATCTCAACTCTATTGAAGGTGCCATATCATCCACTTCTTTAATCATTTCTTCGCGGATACTGTAGTGAACAAGCTCAATTCTTTGACGGATGGAATCTTGGAAATTCGTTTTTAAATTCGTCTCAAGCTGCTTAGAAAAATAGATCCCAATAATTTGAAGAGCAATAATTATTAAAAGTACATAGATTAATACAAGCTTTACATGAATCGATTTGAAAAAGCTTACTTTTTGCATGTAGTCTACTCCTGTTCAGGATTTCGTAAGTAATAGCCGACTCCCCGTCTTGTTACAATCCATAATGGATGACTCGGATTATCTTCTATTTTTTCTCTTAGACGGCGAATTGTTACGTCTACTGTACGTACATCACCAAAGTAATCGTAACCCCATACAGTTTGTAGCAAGTGTTCACGCGTCATTACTTGACCGATATGTTTTGCTAAATAGTGCAATAATTCAAATTCACGATGCGTTAGCTCTATTGATTCATCACGCTTTAAAACTAAGTATGCATCAGGCTGAATTGTCAATGAACCTACAACAATATCATTTGATTCAGCTTGCGCTTCCTCTACTTGAGCAGGTACATTTAATCGGCGCATATTTGCCTTCACACGGGCGATTAGCTCCCGCGTACTAAATGGCTTCGTTACATAATCATCTGCTCCCATTTCAAGACCTAACACCTTATCAATCTCCGAGCCTTTTGCCGTTAGCATAATAATAGGAAAATCATATTTTTTACGGACTTCACGACATACTTCCATTCCATCACGCTTTGGAAGCATTATATCCAATAACATTAAATCTGGCTGCTCTTCTTCTACTCTTTGTAGAGCCTCGTCTCCATCGTACGCACAAATTACACGATAGCCTTCTTTAATTAAATTAAACTGCAAAATATCTGCAATTGGTTTCTCATCATCTACAACTAAAATTGTTTTATCAATCATCTATATACCTCTTTCCTAAATAAATTCTATATAAAATGAAAAGTAATGTTTATTTTTACTATCATTACTCTATCACGGTTTGCGATTTGATGCATTATACAGATGTTTTCCATAAATTATTTTCCAGGAAATATTTTTAAATTTTTTCCGTATTTTAGTTCTATTCTCTGAAAGTGCTGTAATAATTGAAAAAAGTGTGCTAAAAGTCAAAGCTTTTAACACACCTCCCTAAATTAATTTAAATATGATAATGGATTTACTTCAGAACCATTTTTATGAATTTCGAAATGCAGATGAGTTCCCGTTGAACGACCTGTGGACCCCATTTGTCCAAGAGCAGATCCTTGTTCTACTACTTGTCCAACTGATACTTCAATACTTGATAAGTGTGCGTATAGTGATTCAAAGCCATTATTATGGTCGATTACAACATAGTTCCCATATGTTGAATGACTTCCAGCTGTTTTAATAACCCCATTATCTGAAGCTTTAATCGTATAATTGGATGGTCGCGCAATATCGATTCCATAATGATAGCGTCCCCAACGATGTCCCATATTACTTGAAACATAACCTCCAACTGCTGGCCAAGCGAAGGTTCCTGTTCCAATAGAAGGAATTACCTTCGTTCCTACGATTACTATACGATTTTCAGGTTCTATTAATACATTTTCCACAGATTGACGTCGCTCTGTTCGGACGCCATTTTCTTCTGTAATTAAATAAGAAACTTCTTTCTTACCTTTTTTGCCTTCTTGCTTAACAATTTTTTCACCTTTTAACATTGTTGGATCTTCTTCAACAACTTTAGCGAAATCAATTTCCTCGATTTTTTTCTTCTCATAAACGGCCTTAACATTAACGAATGGTTTTTCTATCGTAACATTTAGCTCTTGACCAATCTGCAGTAATGTATTTTCTGTAAGAGAAGGGTTTAAAGATAATAATTGTGCTATTGTTAAATCATGTGCAGATGCTATAGAGCCCAACATATCTCCTGGTTTTACTGTATAGGTTTCTTGCTGTACTGAACCTGTTTGTAATAACTGGATCGCCTCTGATACAGAAACAATTTCATCTGGCTTTGCTAAATCTTCCTGTCCTGTAATTGGAGCTGACAGTGCAACATCAATTAGACGGGTTTCATCTTTTTTTAATTCGGGTAAAGAATCACTAGTTGAATTGTTTTTCAATTTATTCAATTGATATTGAGTAATATAGCGAAGCTTTAATCCATCAATTACAGCTTCAAAATCCGCTTTGTCCTTCAATGAAGCAACGACTGTATCTTCTACTTGTAGGGAATAAACTTGTGCTTGAACTGTCAATGCTTCTTGAAGGTTTTTTATCGTTTCTTCTTCATTTGCATCTACTGTAAATACTTGCTCTGGAATAATCTTAAGTTCGCTACTAGCATCGACCTTTAAATTATCATACTTCTTGCTAGCTTCTAGTTCTTTATTTAGTACAACTTCTTCTACTGTTGCTTCATCTGCAACAGATCCAACATATGTATCAGCTACATAAACGTGGTAAATTTTAGCGAATTGTTCTTTATCTGTTTCATTCGCGAAACCTAGATTGAATGTCACCGTAGAAACGAGTAACGCAAAAATTGCAGTAATTTTTAATTTTCCATTATGACGATTCATTAGACTTTGTTTTAAATTGCCTAAGTCTAACTTGTTTCCTTTTGAACTCATGATAAAGCCCCTTCCAACTATGTCTAATCTATAATATTTAGTGCTTCTATTTATCTTCAAGTGTTAAAACACACTTTGCTACTGTACCATATTTCTCATTCCAAATGAACTACTTCATTATTTTTGTAATGAAATTGTATTATTATCTAAAAAATTGTTACATTCTAATTGATAGAGTGATTGCCTTTAATTGTTCTTGTTTGTATATTTTCTATTTGCCTATTAAATAGAAAAAGAGTATTAAAAGCCTTACGACTTTTAATACCCCCTTTGAAGTTCTTCTACTATTGCCAAATAGCATTTACAATATTCGTTTGTTCACGAGATGGACCAACTGAGAATGTTGTTAATGGGATCCCTGTAAGTTCTACAATGCGATTAATATAGTTACGTGCATTTTCCGGCAACTCTTCCATTGTACGAACATTTGTTACATCTTCTGACCATCCAGGTAACTCTTCATACACTGGCTTACATTGTTTAATGATTTCAAGGTTGGCTGGGTACTCAGTAATTTGCTCTCCATTATACTCATACGCTATGCAAATTTTTACTGTTTCTAATCCTGACAATACATCGATGGAGTTTAATGCCAAGTCAGTTATCCCTGAAACACGGCGCGAATGACGAACTACTACCGCGTCAAACCAGCCAACACGGCGTGGACGACCTGTCGTCGTACCATATTCACGGCCAACTTCACGAATTTGATGACCGATTTCATCGTGAAGCTCTGATGGGAATGGACCATCTCCTACTCGGGATGTATAAGCCTTACATACACCTACAACACGTTCTACTGCAGTGGGACCTACACCTGACCCAATCGCAATACCTCCCGCAACAGGATTTGATGATGTCACAAAAGGATATGTTCCCTGATCGACATCAAGCATAATTCCTTGTGCCCCTTCAAATAACACCTTTCCACCTTCATCAATTACATCATTCAGCACTTTAGAAGTATCTGTTACATATTGGGCTATTTCTTGTCCATACGCGTAATACTCTTCAAATATATCTTCAAAATTTAAGCCTTCTACTTCATAGAATTTCGTAAATAAGCGGTTTTTTAAATTTAAGTTTTCTCGTAATTTCTTTTCAAAAGTTGGTCTATCCATTAAATCGGCAATACGTATGCCGATTCGGGCTACTTTATCCTGATAGCATGGTCCAATTCCTTTTGCCGTTGTCCCAATTTTCTCATCGCCACGGCTTGCTTCCTCTACGATATCTTGATGAATATGGTATGGCAAAATTACATGCGCACGATTTGAAATTCTCAAATTCGATGTATCAATACCTCTTGCCTGTAAACCTTTTAACTCAGTTACAATGGACTTGGGATTGATAACAACACCATTGCCGATTACCGACAATTTATCAGAATAAAATATCCCAGATGGAATTAGGTGAAGCTTATACGTTTCTTCCCCAATTTTTATTGTATGACCTGCATTATCGCCACCTGCAAAACGAGCTATTGCATCTGCCTTTTTAGAAAGGAAGTCTGTAATTTTACCTTTTCCTTCGTCTCCCCATTGTGTACCTACTACAACTACTGCTGTCATATACGAGCACCTCCGACGAATTGAATCCTTAAGAAGTATAAGTATCCTATTCATTTTAATAAAATTTACTTTTAATTCCTTAATGATGAAGCATGAACATTTTAACAATTCTGAAACACAAAAGTCAATAAAAAACACGAACATACACATGACAAGCATGTTAAACGTTCGTGTTTTAATGGTCATTCCTCACGTGGAGGAGGGGTAAACTCTAAATTTAAAAATTTATTGTATTCTTTACGGAATGCTAAACTCACTGTACCTGTTGGACCATTACGTTGCTTCGCGATAATGATTTCGATAATATCTTTACTTTCGGATTCTTTATCGTAATAATCATCACGGTATAAAAACGCAACAATATCCGCATCTTGCTCAATGGAACCTGATTCACGCAAGTCACTCATCATAGGACGCTTATCCTGACGTTGCTCTACACCACGTGATAGCTGTGATAGGGCAATAACCGGTACTTTTAATTCCCGGGCTAATCCTTTTAATGAACGAGAAATTTCCGATACTTCTTGCTGACGGTTTTCGCCCGGTTTACCGCTACCTAAAATTAGTTGTAAGTAATCAATTAAAATCATGCCTAAACCGTTTTCTTTTGCCAATCGTCGGCACTTGGCACGAATATCCGCCATACGAACACCTGGTGAATCATCAATATAAATTCCCGAATTCGATAAACTTCCCATCGCCATCGTCAGCTTGCCCCAGTCCTCATTTTGTAAATCCCCTGTACGAAGGCGTTGTGCATCGATATTGCCTTCTGCACATAACATACGCATGACAAGTTGGTCGGCACCCATCTCTAGAGAGAAAATCGCGACATTTTCACGCGCCTTTACCGCAACACTTTGTGCTACATTCAGTGCAAAGGCTGTTTTACCTACCGAAGGACGGGCAGCCACGATAATTAAATCATTGCGTTGGAAACCAGCTGTCATTTTATCTAAGTCACGGAAACCGGTTGGAATACCTGTCACGTCTCCGGCACGTGATTGGAGCTGTTCAATATTATCGAAGGTCTGAACTAATACATCTTTAACATGCTTAAAGTCGCCCGCATTTTTCCTGTTTGAAACTTCAAGCATTTTTTTCTCAGCTTCAGCTAAGAGCACTTCTACTTCATCTTCACGCGTATATCCATCATCCGCAATCTTAGAAGCGACGCGGATAAGGCGACGTAAAATCGCCTTTTCTTCTACAATCTTTGCGTAATGTGCAATATTGGCAGCAGTCGGTACTGCATTTGCCAGCTCCGTAATATAGCTTAAGCCACCGATATCCTCTAGCTCTTTTTTCGCTGATAATTCTTCTGTAACAGTTACAACATCAATCGCTTTCCCCTGATCGCTTAAATTCAGCATCGTTTGGAAAATCTTTTGGTGTGCAATATGATAGAAATCATCTGCAATAACAATTTCAGATGCTGTTATTAGAGCTTGCGGTTCAAGGAAAACTGCGCCAATAACCGATTGTTCGGCTTCATTATTATGCGGCGGAACGCGGTCCATCATGGATTCGTTCATTGTTGTCGCTCCTTATTCTTCAATTACATGTACTTTTAGCGTTGCCTTTACATCATGATGTAACTTAACAGGAACATTTGAAAAGCCTAATGAACGGATTCCATCATTGCAATCCATTTTACGCTTATCTACTTTAAATCCATGCTTTTTTTGTAATGCATCTGCTATTTGCTTTGTAGAAACTGAACCAAATAAACGTCCACCTTCACCTGATTTTGCCTTTACTTCTACTGTAATAGCCTCTAACTGTTCTTTTAAATCTTTCGCTGCTTGTAGTTCCGCAGCTGCATTTTTTTCTTCTAAACGCTTTTGACCTTGAATTTCGCTCAATGCTTGATTATTTGCTTCTTTGGCATAGCCATTTTTAATTAAAAAGTTACGTGCATAGCCTTCAGCAACTTCTTTAATTTCACCTTTTTTTCCTTTACCTTTTACATCTTTTAAAAATACTACTTTCATGATTCCTTGCTCCCTTCGACTATTTCGCTAATAGCTTTATATAAATGATTTTTTACTTCTTCAATAGATTCTGCTTTCATCTGTGTTGCAGCATTAGTTAAGTGCCCGCCACCGCCAAGCTTTTCCATGACAAGCTGTACATTGATTTCTCCTAAAGAACGTGCACTAATGCCAATTAGTCCATCATTGCGATGTGCAATAACAAAAGAGGCACCAACATCTTTCATCGTTAGTAAAATATCCGCAGTTTGTGCGATTAATACTGAATCATATACTTTAGTATCTTCACCCTGCGCAACTGCAATTCCTGTATAAGGAAATTGAACCGTCTGTATAATTTTTGATCGCTCGACGTATATTCCCACATCTTCTTTCAGCAATCGTTGAATTAAAATCGTATCTGCTCCAAATGTACGCAAATATGAAGCTGCTTCAAATGTACGTGCACCTGTTCTAAGTGTAAAGCTCTTTGTATCCACTATAATACCAGACAACAATGCTGTTGCTTCAAGCGGAAGTAATTTTTCATTTTGTGGTTGATATTCCAATAGCTCTGTAATGAGTTCTGCAGTAGAGGAAGCATATGGCTCCATATACACCAAAGTTGGATTATTAATAAATTCCTCACCACGACGATGATGGTCAATAACAACAACTTTATCCGTTCTACTTAATAATCGACTATCAATTACCATACTAGGCTTATGTGTATCTACAATGACTACAAGAGACTTTGGTGTTATTTTCGATAAAGCCTCATCTGGTGTAATAAAACTATTGTAAAAATCCGTTTTCTGCTCCAATTCGGTCATCAACCGGCCTACACTGCCACGCACTTCATCAAAGTTTACTATTACAAATCCTTCGACCCCATTCATTGCGACCATTTTACGTACACCGACACTAGCCCCTATTGAGTCCATGTCTGGATTTTTATGCCCCATTACAAATACTTGATCACTATCTTGTATTAAATCACTAAGTGCATGCGAGATTACACGGGCACGTACTCTCGTTCGCTTTTCTACAGGGTTTGTTTTTCCCCCATAAAAGCGAATTTTACCATTTGATTGTTTGATTGCAACTTGGTCACCGCCACGCCCTAGCACTAAATCAAGACCTGATTGTGCTAATTGACCAAGCTCCACTAATGATTGAGAGCCTGCTCCAATTCCGATACTTAAAGTTAATGATAGGTTTTTCTGCATCATCGTTCGCTCTCGTATTACATCTAATATTGAAAAACGCTTTTGCTCAAGCTCAGCTAATATCGATTCATTTAATACGGCCATAAAACGATCGGATGCTATTCTTTTTACAAAAATACCGTAATGCGCGGCCCATTCATTTACAATAGAAGTCATCATTGTATTCGTTACGCTTCTCGCTTGGTCATCCATACCTGATGTAAGCTCATCGTAATTATCGATAAATAGTATAGCCAACACTGTACGATCTGCCAAATACTGTTTTTCTATTTGAACTTGCTTTGTAACATCGAAGAAGTAAAATAACTTTTCCTCTTCTTTATAATAAATATGATATTTTCGGTCATGTATTGCAACAACCGTTTCATTCTTCTGTTCTTCATTTATAAGTATAGGTAACTCTTCTGAAATCGTATCCAACTCTACTCCGACTAATGTTTCCTGCTGCAATACCCGCAGCATAAATGGATTTGCCCATGCCACCTTAAAGTCATCATTCAATAATAGAATTCCGAATGGCATTTCCAGAAATGCCTCTTTTCCCACATCATCCAACCGATAGGAAAGTGCTTCTATATGTTGTTCTGTATCTTTGTACGTCAATAATTCAATCTTTAACGTATAGTAAACAACTCCTAAATATACTATTATAAATGCGACCCCAATCCATACATTCCATATCATCATAAGGATAGCTGCCACTACACCTAGTAAAAATAATACTGCTAGTGGATATCGAATTGGTCTTTTACGAAAATTGCCCATTTCAATCAGCTCCTCACTTTTGACTTTTTTCTCGAATGTAATCTCTTGCATTAAAGCCTAAATCAATAATACCAATTAATATAACAAAAGAATAAAGCGGTATAGCCACAATAGTACTTAGTACTTTTATAAACTTAGGATAACCAAATGCATCTATAGCAAAATGGATAAAAGAGATCCCTTGTAACGTAAGCAATATCCATAAAATCATTGAAACATTTAACATGATAATCGCCAATGAAGAATTTGGTTCAGGCTGAACAAATAAATTAATGGATAATGCAATCAGATAATACCATAGGACCGATCTTGGTAAGCGTAACTCACTAAACTTCGCAAACTTCGGTACATCTACTTTCAATCGCTTTAAAATCGGTAAGTTAACAGTAATGATAATGAATGATACAAACAGCATTGCCAACGTAATGGAAGCAGGTAAAGTCATTTCCAACGTATTCAGCATATTGTTCATATTATCCATTACTTCTTTTGGTGTTGCTTGTCCTGTCAGCTTTTCCGTCATTTTTATTGATTCAATATAGCTTGTCTTCATAAGTTCCATCGAATCGCGAATAAAATCCACTTCAAACAAACGCAATGATATGACATATTGAATAGCAAATGTGACGAGTAAGACAATGCTTGTAGATATAAACATAAATACTTTGCTTTTTTTATTGTAAATGGCATCCCCGATTGCCACACCTGCCGCTGCAAAAATTAGTGAAGCGGGTATTAGCAGTAAACCGCCGATAAAAAATGTGACGATTACAGCAATAATTGCAATTAAAAATGATGACCTTCGATCGTAATTCGCACTATACCAAATCATCGGTAAAGGCGCTATGATCGCTGCAATAATATTCGCCATGGGAATATAAAATACGATAGCCATCAGTACTGTAAAAATAGCTATCATCATAGCACCATGTGCTAACTTTCTTGTTTGATTATTTTGCATGGAGAACCTTCCTTATCTGTTGTTGGAAAGACACTATGGTGCATGTAGTTTACAGACCATTGCTACCATCTTTTGCCGATGTTTCGACTTGTCTACTTTCAACTTTTCTCACCTTCCCATTGTACCATTTTTGGATGACCAAACAAACTAACGGTTACGATAAGAGGTACGAATTAACCTATATATTATTGCATTTAGCTTCTCCTCCGTGTAATCGGTGGGCTGAATTACCCCACAATTCAAAGATACTAATTGAAATTTTGCCTGATTAACCAAGTAGCGAAATGCAAATCAAAATAATAGTATGTCATTTTAATTTTTTTAGTATAACTTAATATGGAGTATTTTTCGTTTGAATAACTAGATTCTAAGTATAAAATGCTATTTTCCTGTCTTTTATGTCCTTTATTTCGTTGACAATTTTTATTGTATAGCATATATTATGTAACCGATAACATATTTCGATTTAGGAGGGCATATTGATGGTTAACATTAAAGATGTAGCAAAGAATGCGAAACTTTCTGTGGCGACAGTATCGCGCTACCTAAACAAAAATGGTTATGTAAGTAAAAAATCATCAGAACGTATTGAACAGGCAATTCGGGAACTGGATTATAAGCCAAGCAGTATTGCACGTTCATTAAGTAAGAAACAATCTAATATAATTGGTCTGATTGTCCCTGATATAAAAAATCCATATTTTCCAGAGTTGGCTCGTGCAGTTGAAGACATGGCCTGGTCTTATGGTTATACGGTTGTTCTTTGTAATTCAGACGAACAAACGGAAAAAGAATTGTTATATATAGAGCGCTTATCACAAACATATGTAGCAGGTTTAATTGTGACTACAAGCTTAATGGACCCCTCTGTTTATATGTCCATCAATACTCCAATCGTTGCACTTGATCGAACAATTGATGTGGCAATACCAACTGTGGCGACTGATAACCGAAAAGGAGCCAAGCTTGGGACCAAGTATTTGCTCACAAATGGCGCGGAAAATTTATTATGTATACGTGGGCCACAAGGTTTAAAAACCGCAGATGATCGCCTTACAGGATTTCTTGAAGCCACTGATGAACAAGGGCTAGATCCAATTGTTGTAACAACATCATTTGATTTCAAAGATGCTGCTAAGGTGATTGAACAGACCTTAATGTTACACCCTCAAGTTGACGGTATTTTTGCAAGCAGCGATACATTAGCAATTGCTGCTCTTCATATTGCACACAAACTTGAAAAGCGCGTACCAGAAGAACTACAAATCGTAGGCTTTGATGGAATTGCGCTCGGTGAAATGGTATCACCGGCATTAACAACGGTCGGTCAAGACTTATATAAAATGGGTGCTGCTGCTGCAACCATGTTAATTGAGCAAATTGAAGGCAAAGAAATAAAACAAACAGTATTAAATTTAGATGCACAATTAATTGTACGTGGTACGACGAGAAAGGAAGCTGCAAAATGATTACGGTAATAGGAAGTATCAATATGGACTTAGTTGTTCAAATGGATGTATTTCCAAAACAAGGAGAGACCGTTTTAGGTAACCTATTTACAACGGTTCCAGGCGGTAAAGGAGCAAACCAGGCAGTAGCTGCTGCGCGCTTAGGCAGTCAAGTTAAAATGTTAGGTGCTGTTGGCTCAGATAGTTTCGGTACAGAACTTCGTGCGAATCTAAATGAAGAAAATATAAACACTAGCTTAGTTATGAATACGAATGGAGCAACAGGCATCGCGAATATTTTGCTTCATGAATCAGACAATCGTATTATCGTTGTACCAGGTGCCAATTCTAAAGTAACTCCAGAAGTGATTGCTTCTGCAAAAACTATTATTGAAAACAGTCAGTTAGTTGTAATGCAGCTTGAAATTCCAGTGGAAACGATTGAATACAGCTTGAAATTATGTAAAGAACTTCAAGTACCAGTATTATTTAACCCTGCTCCAGCAGCAAACTTCAATATTAAATGGATGCCGTATATAGATTACTTAACACCGAATGAAACCGAGTGTGAACTATTATTTGGAAACGATATAGAAGCAGCACTAGAGAAATACCCGAATCAATTAATTGTGACATTAGGCGATAATGGTGCGCGCTACTTTGATGGAGAAAGACATGTACATGTAAAAGGATATAAAACGACAGCTGTTGATACAACAGGTGCTGGTGATACATTTAACGGTGCATTCGCGCATGCTGTTACAAATGGGCAATCGATTGAAGAAGCAGTATCTTTCGCAAATATTGCAGCCTCATTATCCGTTGAAAAATTTGGCGCTCAAGGTGGTATGCCAAAATTAGAGGAAGTGATTGCTCGAAAGGAAGGCAAAAAATGAAAAAACAAGGCATTTTAAATCGTGAATTAGCAGGTATATTTGCACGCTTAGGTCATACAGATAAAATTGTCATTGCAGATTGCGGCTTACCAATTCCAGAAGGTGTCACATGTATAGATTTAGCTTACAAACTAGGTGAACCCGAATTTACGTCTGTTTTAGAAGCTGTTTTAGAGGATTTAGAGGTAGAACATAGTTACTTAGCTGAAGAAATAAAAGCTGCAAACGAAACAATTCATTCATTTATTTTGAAAAATGTGGAACCGGTTACATATTTATCACATGAACAATTCAAACAGATGTCGAGCGAAGCAAAGGTCATTATTCGTACAGGTGAAATGACGCCATACGCTAACATCATGCTACAAAGTGGCGTAATTTTCTAAGGTAGGTGACGGAATATGATTGAAATGAAGGGCATAAAAAAAGCTTTCAACAGGAACGTCGTATTAAACAATGTTGAATTCACGCTTTTAGATGGTGAGATTCACGCGTTAATGGGTGAAAATGGTGCCGGTAAATCTACAATGATGAAGATTTTGGCTGGCATCTACTCACGTGATGAGGGTGATGTGTTAGTAGACGGGCAGTCCTATACCTTTACTTCTGCAAAGGATGCGGAAAGCTTAGGTATTCACGTGATTCACCAAGAATTAAATATTCTACCCCACCTATCTGTTGCGGAAAACTTATTTCTAGGAAAAGAGAAAACAATAGGTCGTACAGGATTCCTACGTACTCGTGAAATGAATAAAGAAGCACAGACACTGTTAGCAAAGCTCGGCTTACATATTGATGTGCGTCAGCCTGCTGGTTCCTTATCAGTCGGAAAACAACAATTAATTGAAATTGCCAAGGCTATTAATTCAGAAGCGAAATATATCGTAATGGATGAACCGACAGCTGCTTTAACAGACCGTGAAATTGAAACACTTTTTGATACGATTCGTGAACTAAAAGCGAAAGGGATTTCCTTTGTTTATATTTCTCATCGTATGGAAGAAATTTTTGCAATTTGTGATCGTATTACGATTTTGCGTGACGGTGAATATGTTGGTGTCCGTGAAATTTCAAAAACATCCTTTGATGAAATTGTAAAAATGATGGTCGGTCGCGAGCTAGGTGAACGTTACCCAAGTCGTGATGCAAAAATCGGTGAGGTTGCTTTAGAAGTAAAAGGGCTAACATGTCCTGCGGTATGCAAAGATATTAACTTCCAGATTCGTAAAGGGGAAATCTTAGCATTTGCAGGTTTAATGGGAGCAGGCCGTACAGAAGTGGCACAAGCAATTTTCGGTAACCTTAAAAAGTCCAAAGGTGATATTTTCATCCACGGGAAAAAGGTGACGATCAAAAGCCCAATTCAAGCAATGAAATACGGAATCGGATTTGTAACGGAAGACCGTAAAACAGAGGGTCTCGTATTAGATTTTTCAATTAAAGAGAATATGTTTTTAACAAATTTGAAATCAATTGCAAAGGGTAGTTTTATTCAAGCACAACAAGAGCAATTACAGGCTACAAAATATATTGAACAGCTGAATATTCGCTGCAGTGACGCGACACAGTCTGTCGGCTCATTGAGTGGTGGAAATCAGCAAAAAGTTGTCATCGCGAAGTGGTTAAGTACAAAACCGGATATTTTAATCTTAGATGAACCTACTCGCGGTGTTGATATCGGCGCTAAAAAGGAAATATATTCTATTATGAATAAATTGGCTGAGGAAGGTGTAGCCATTTTAATGATTTCATCAGAGCTTCCGGAAGTTTTAGGAATGGCGGATCGTGTAATAGTCATGCATGAAGGTCGTCAAACAGCTATTTTAGATAACGTTGATTTAACACAAGAAACAATTATGAATTACGCAACAGGAGGAGAAGAAGTTGTTAAAAACTAGCTCAAAAGAAATGTTAGGAAAGCTAGGTCCTCTTTTAGGATTATTTTTAATTGTAATTGTTATTACGATTTTAAATCCAAGCTTTATGACAACAGATAATATTTTAAATATTTTACGTCAAGTATCGATTAGCGCGCTTATTGCATTTGGTATGACTTTTGTTATTTTAACCGGCGGCATCGATTTATCGGTCGGCTCGACATTAGCCCTTACAGGTGCAGTAGCTGCCACAATGCTCGCTTCAGGAATAGATCCTGTGTTAACGATTCTCGCTGCCTTATTGTTAGGGGCTATTCTTGGTGCTGTAAATGGTATCATTATTGCAAAAGGAAAAGTCGCACCATTCATCGCAACATTGGCAACAATGACGATTTATCGTGGATTAACGCTAGTGTATACGGATGGTCGTCCTGTTTCAGACTTAGGAAATGAAATTACATTCCAAATGTTAGGTAAAGGATATTTCTTCGGTATTCCGGTTCCAGTATGTACAATGATTCTAGCTTTCATTGTGTTATATGTAATTATGCATAAAACAACATTCGGTCGCCGTGTTTATGCAGTAGGCGGCAATGAAGCGGCTTCTAAATTGTCAGGAATCAATGTGGATCGTGTAAAAATAGCAGTATACTCGTTAACTGGTATGTTAGCTGCTTTATCAGCACTGATATTAACGTCTCGTCTAAACTCTGCACAGCCAACAGCTGGGACATCTTATGAATTGGATGCAATCGCAGCAGTTGTTTTAGGAGGGACAAGTTTAACAGGCGGTAAAGGTTGGATTTTCGGTACATTAGTAGGTGCCTTAATTATTGGAGTGTTGAATAACGGTTTAAACTTAATCGGCGTTTCTTCATTCTTCCAGCAAGTTGTAAAAGGGATTGTTATTTTAATAGCGGTGCTAATTGACCGTAAAAAAACAGCGTAGAAGGAGGTCATTAGCGTGAAGAAACAATTAATATTATTAATGGCACTTTTGGCCACTGTAATGCTATCGGCTTGTTCAGTAAAACCTGGCTTTTCTTTGGAACCTTCTTTCGGAACATCTGCTACATCTACAGAAAGCAATAAGGATACATTGACAATCGGTTTATCTATTTCAACTTTAAATAATCCATTCTTCGTGACGTTAAGCGAACATGCAGAAGCAAAAGCAAAAGAACTTGGTCTGAAAACAACGGTTGTAGATGCGCAAGATAATGCGTCAAAGCAAGCTTCCGATATTGAAGATTTAATTCAACAAAACGTTGATTTAATTATTATTAATCCAGTAGATTCTGTTGCTGTTGCCACTGCTGTTGAATCTGCAAATGCTTTAAATATTCCTGTCATTACGGTAGACCGCTCCTCTGAAGGGGGCGAAGTCGTATCACATATCGCCTCTGATAACGTAGCTGGCGGAAAGCTAGCAGGAGAATATATTATAGAGTTAGTTGGTGAAGGTGCCAAAGTCGTCGAATTGGAAGGTGTGGCAGGTTCATCTGCTGCGCGTGATCGTGGACAAGGTTTCAATGAAGCTGTCACAGGTATTTTAAATGTCGTTGCTAAGCAAACCGCAAACTTTAACCGTTCAGAAGGATTAACGGTAATGGAGAATATTCTGCAGTCAAATGCGGATGTCACAGCCGTATTTGCTCACAATGACGAAATGGCATTAGGCGCACAGGAAGCAATTTCGGCTTCGGGTAAGAAGATTGTAGTAGTTGGCTTTGATGCAACTGACGATGCGGTGGCTGCTGTAAAAGCAGGGAACCTAGCTGCAACGGTTGCACAAAAACCTGATGAGATTGGAAAGATCGCGATGGAAACAGCAATTGCTTATTTAAACGGTGAAGAAGTTGAAGAAGTTATTCCGGTAAATCTTGAGTTAATTACAAAATAATAAAGCATGTAACATTCCATAATAGGTTGTTGCCCTCCTGCAGGCTGTCACAAGAAGTTTTTGTGGCAGCTTTTGTTATTGGAAAAAGCGTGCGCCTATACCGTGCAGAAGAATGCAAAGCATGCCGTTCTCTATTTAAGCGCTTGAAAACAAAAAAAGTACAACAGAGGCAAATTAAGCCTATGTTGTACTTTTAAAAAATCTTATTTTTCTTCAGCAACGAATGGTAGTAATGCCATAATACGTGAAACTTTGATTGCATTTGTAAGTTTACGTTGGTATTTAGCAGAAGTACCAGTTACGCGACGTGGTAAAATTTTACCGCGCTCAGAGATGAATTTCTTTAAAAGATCTACATCTTTGTAGTCGATGTGCGTAATGTTATTTGAAGTGAAGTAGCAAACTTTACGGCGTTTGCGGCCTCCGCGACGTGGTGCCATTATCGTGTTCCTCCTTTTAATTTTTAATAATAGATGCCAAGTTCTTAGAACGGTAAATCGTCTTCAGAAACTTCGATTGGTCCTTTGCTATTCGCAAATGGATCTTCATCTACTCGTGTATAATTTTGCTGATTTTGAGATGGCTGTTGATAAGAACCGTAAGAATCCTGTGATTGTTGCGAGCCCCCAAATTGTTGGTTTGGCTGATTATAAGATGGCTGACCACCATAATTTTGCCCACCACTATATTGTTGACCTTGTGAACCTTGAGATGCATTTGCATTTGCTCCTCCGCGCGGTTCTAAGAACTGCACTGCATCGGCAACGACATCTGTTGTGTACACACGCTTTCCATCTTGTCCTTCAAAGCTACCTGTTTGAATACGACCTTCTACACCAATCAAACTTCCTTTTCTCATGAAGTTTGCTAAGTTTTCAGCTTGTTTTCTCCAAGCAATACAGCCTATGAAATCTGCTTCGCGTTCACCTGACTGGCTCGAAAATGTACGGTTTACGGCAACCGTAAAACGTGCCATTGGAACTCCACTCGGCGTATAACGAAGCTCTGGATCCTTCGTAAGTCTTCCGACTAAAACTACACGGTTAATCATCAATGCACCCTCCTTTTTTCAGCATTTAAGTTAAAAATTATTTTTCTTCTTCGCGTACTGCGATGTGACGGATGATGTCTTCGCTGATGTTTGCTAAACGAGTATATTCGTTGATAGCCTCAGTACCAGCGTTAACTTTCACGATTTGGTAGAAACCTTCGCGGAAGTCATTGATTTCGTAAGCTAAACGACGCTTACCCCAATCTTTTGCTTCTGTGATCTCTGCACCATTTGAAGTTAAAATCTCGTTGAAACGCTCTACTAAAGCTTTCTTCGCTTCATCTTCAATGTTTGGGCGGATGATGTACATTAATTCGTACTTTCTCATTTGTGTTTGCACCTCCTTATGGACTTGGGCTCTCCTATTAAATAGGGAGCAAGGAGTAAGTAAATTCTTATTACTCACATCAATGAATTGTAACATAGTTCCCTATTAGACGCAACCTAATATAACTCTAATGTTTATTCAATTTTTGTTATACTCATTAGTAAGGGAGGGATTTTATGTGTGATAAACAGCCAGTAGTAATTGAATTGAATATGAAAAAGATAGCACGCGATAATATGATATTGACTGTCGTTTTAGTTGTTTTACTAGTGGGTTTAAATGCCATTATACATCAACGTTTTACTGGTGAATTTACCTTGCTAGATTTTTTCTATTTTTTTGCAGCATATATATTACTCATTATCCTTCATGAAGCATTTCACTTAATTGGCTTTATGCTATTTGGTGGTGTTCCTTATAAAGAACTTGATTACGGTATCAATTTACAACTTGGTGTCGCCTATGCCACTACAAAAAAATCGCTAACAAATGCTGCAATGAAAAAAGCTTTATTACTCCCATTTTGGACTACAGGTATTGTGCCCACAGTTATTGGTTTAATGCTTGATAACTTTTTGATAGTAATTATCGGAGCGTTATTAATAGCAGGGGCAATGGGTGATTTTTATATGTATAAGGAATTGCGCAAATACCCTAACGAAGCAACTGTAAGGGACGATTCGAAAGAGCCAAAATTATATGTTTATCTCTAAGTTGTATTTGTAATAAGCCGTATGTCCAGTGATGCACTCTCCAAGATTTATAATTAAAAAGAAAGCGAAGGAATTGCCTGGTAAATCACTTCCCGGTCAATCCCTTCGCTCATATTTTATACGTTAAATAAGAATTCCATTACGTCGCCATCTTGTACAACGTATTCTTTACCTTCTGCACGTACGCGTCCTGCTTCTTTAGCAGCAGGCTTCGAACCGAATTCTACTAAATCCGTATATGCTACGGTTTCAGCACGGATAAAGCCACGCTCAAAGTCAGAGTGAATAATACCCGCACATTGTGGAGCTTTCATCCCTTTACGGAATGTCCATGCACGAACTTCTTGCACACCAGCAGTGAAATAAGTTGCTAAACCTAATAAGCTATATGAAGCTTTAATTAATTGGTCTAATCCTGATTCAGCAATTCCTAATTCTGCTAAAAATTCTTTTTTCTCTTCATCTTCCAACTCAGAAATTTCTTCTTCAATTTTCGCACAGATTGTAATTACTTGGGCACCTTCAGTTGCTGCGTATTCCTGTACCATTTTCACATATTTATTTTCAGATGGATCAGCTACCTCATCCTCTGAAACATTTGCAACGTAAAGCATTGGTTTAATCGTTAAAAGGTGTAATCCTTTGATGATCTTTTTTTCATCATCCGAAAGGTCTACCGCGCGAGCTGGTTTTTCAGCTTCTAATACTTCTTTAATTTTTTGAAGAATTGGTTCTTCCACCATTGCTTCTTTATCTTTTTGCTTTGCCATTTTTGCAACTCGAGCAATACGCTTGTCCACTGATTCCATGTCCGCTAAGATTAATTCTAAGTTAATAACTTCAATATCATCAATTGGATTTACTGTACCGGAAACATGTGTAATATTTTCGTCTTCAAAGCAACGAACAACTTGGCAAATTGCGTCTACTTCACGAATATGAGCCAAAAATTTATTCCCTAGACCTTCACCAGTAGAAGCGCCCTTTACGATACCCGCGATATCGGTAAATTCAAATGTAGTTGGAACTGTTTTTTTCGGTACAACTAATTCTGTTAATTTGTCTAAACGCTCATCCGGAACAGTTACGCTACCTACGTTTGGTTCAATTGTTGCGAACGGGTAGTTAGCCGCAAGAGCACCTGCTTTTGTAATTGCATTGAATAAAGTCGATTTCCCTACGTTCGGTAAACCTACGATACCAGCTGTTAATGCCATTTTGACACAACCTTTCTATATTCACTTCATTTTTATTTGAAATCATAAATTATATGGATTTTTCTGTCCATTAAATTTCTATAACCTTGTCTATTATATTGATTACACACTTAAAAGTCTATTTTGCTTTTATACTTCTTCTGCTGAACGTAAAACTTTCTTCATTTTTTTCTGGAATTCTCGACGTGGAATCATAACACTATGTCCGCAGCCCTCACATTTTATGCGAATATCAGCACCTAAACGAATGACCTTCCATTCGTTTGTACCACAAGGATGTTGTTTCTTCATTTCTACCACGTCATTAAGACCGTATTGCTTTGCTTCCACCTTTTATTCTCCTCCTTGATTTCGCTCATAAAACATCATTTTCGGTACCGCAAGAGGGATACCGTTACGTGTTAAGATATCCATTACATCTTTTCGAATAATACGAGAAATTGAATACTGCTGTAATGGCAACGTTTCGAGTGTAATACCAATTGTGGCTTCTGTACTTGTCGTATTTGTTATACCTAAAAAGACAGGGGCTGTGACAAGCTCTTCGTGTCTTTCAGGTAACGTATCCAAATAGTTTTGAATAATCATTTGAACTTTTTCAATATTTGTCTCAAGCGGAATTTGCATACTAATCGTAGCTTTTGAGTTGTTGATGGAATAGTTAACAACGTCTACAATGCTTCCATTTGGAATAATGAATTGTTCCCCTGTTACGCCCTTTACTTTCGTTGTACGAAGACCAATTTCCATAACGGTACCTTCTGCCGTATTAATTTTCACAAAATCCCCTACACCAAATTGATCCTCTAAAATAATGAAGAACCCTGTAATAACATCCTTCACTAGGTTTTGAGCTCCAAAAGCAATGGCCACAGAAGCAATACCTGCCCCTGCCAGTAACCCGGCAATTTGTATATTCATAGCGGATAAAATCCCCATAATGGCAGAGAAGTACACTAAATAGCTCAATACGCTTTGCAGCAGCTTTACAATCGTAAGCTGTCGACGTTCATTATTTCTTACACGCAGCATAAACACTCGGTGAATGACCTTCTTGCCGATAAAAACAACAAGATACGAAATAACGATAATCGCTAGAATCTTCGCGCTGGCTACAATAATCTTTTCCAAAAATTCCGCACTTGTGAAGTATTCCCAAAGTTTTGTCGTATAGTGTGCGAGCCCTTTAATATCCGTTTCAGCAAATTCCTCTAAATCTAATTTCAAATCTTCTTCCAAATTTACCACCTCTTGTATAACAAACTTTAAAAATGAATATACTGCATAAATATATCGTATTTCACGCTATTTCTCGAGTAATCTAATCTACTTAAATTTGAAGGAGTGACTACATGTGACACAAGCCTGTCCGCAAAATTATAGCGTCCATTATGAACAGACAAGCGCTGTTTGGGAGCTAAGTGAAATCTTTTTAAAAATGGTTCCTTTTGAACATGAAAAACTTATTTTCTGCTGTATCGGTACCGACCGCTCTACTGGGGATGCGTTAGGTCCAATTATCGGTAGCCAGTTGCATCAAACCTTTTCATTCCCATTCCCGGTTGTTGGAACTTTAGAAGCGCCACTTCATGCATTAAATATCGTTGACCGTTACGAACAGCTCATAAAAGAGAATGAAAATGCATTCATCATCGCCATTGACGCTTGTTTAGGAGAGTCTAATGCAATTGGTTCAATTTTAATACAGCATGGTCCTCTTTTTCCTGGAAAAGCTGTAAAAAAGGAATTGCCTCCAATTGGGAATGTTTCTATTAAGGGAATTGTTAATGTAGGAGGTTTTATGGAAGCAAAAGTACTTCAAAATACAAGGCTTCATGTTACCTATTCTATGAGTGATAAAATTGTACGTGCACTCGTTTTAGCATGGCAGCGTCATTTACTGAAACAGAAAAATAATCGTTACGAGTATTCCGACCAGCAAAATCGCTGGCAGCAAATTGGCTATACGAATTTTCGTTAAACCAGCAATATTTAAGCCTATTGCTATAATCATAACACCACCTGTAGCTGTCATCTCTTTAATAAATAGATTAAGCGCTTCTGTTGGAATATATGTACTAATGACACCTGCAAACAATGCAATACTTCCCTGATATATTAATACAGATATTGCTGACAATATTACGCCAATGCCTAACGTAGAGGCTAAAATGATCGACATAAAACCATCAATTATTCCTTTCGTAATTAATACATTATGATCATTACGTAAACCACTATCAAGGGCACCGATAATTCCCATGGAACCTATAACAAAAATGAGCGATGCAGTAATAAACCCCTCTGCAATCGTTCCTTTTTGTGCACGTTTTCCGAAAAGGGATTCAATCCATACACCAAAGCGGTTGAACTTTCCCTCTAGGTTGAGCCATTCTCCGATAACAGCTCCCACTATTAAACTAATTACTAATAGAATGAAGTTATCACCCTCTAATCCCATTTGAATTCCTAAGAGAGCAACAACTAAACCGATAATTGACATAACAGTTTGTTGCATTGATTCCGGAATATTTCTAAATAATCGGCCCACTAATGTCCCAATTACAATAAATAGTGAGTTTAATAAAGAGCCTAATAATACCATGATCTTTCCTCTTTCTAGTTGCTATCTGTTTATTCTTTTTTAGCCTATACTAAGATAATCATCTTTACATTCACAGTAAAAAATGCGCTGAAACGTAATGCTCAGCACATTTTTTACTGTTCTTCTATATTTAATATTTCTAAAATGCGGTGTAAATCGTCCTCTGAATAAAATTCAATTTCAATTTTCCCTTTATTTTTTGCTTTTCTTATTTGCACTTGCGTTCCAAAATATTCACGTAATTGGGATTCTGTTGCTTCCGTATGAATATCCTTATTTGGAGTCTTTGTTTCACGTGAAACGGTTTCATTTATATCTTGAATATACTTTTCCAATTGACGAACATTTAAATGATCCTTAATTACTTTGTTAGCCACTTCTGGAATGCGCCGTTTGTTTTTTAAACCAAGCAATGCTCGGCCATGTCCCATCGTCAACTTTCCTTCATTGACAAGTTCACGAATTTCATCGGGTAATTGTAATAAACGAATTAAGTTCGCAATATGTGGGCGACTTTTCCCTAATCGCTTCGCTAAATCTTCCTGTGTGAAATTGAGTTTTCCAATTAAACTATTGTATGCTTCTGCTTCTTCAATTGGAGTTAAATCTTCCCGCTGCAAGTTCTCCAAAATAGCTACTTCCATCATTTGCTGCTCAGTAAAATCTTTTATAATGACTGGTACTTCTGCTAACCCAGCAAGCTTTGCAGCACGGTATCTTCGTTCCCCTGCAACAATTTCAAATTTTTTACCAGCTTTTCTAACAACAATAGGCTGAATAATACCATGTTCAGTAATGGAACTGGCCAGTTCCTCAATAGCTGTTTCATCAAAAATTTTACGTGGCTGAAATGGATTCGCCAATATTTTTGTAACGGCAATTTGCTGTACTTGGTCTTCCTTATGTACGGCTTCTTCTCTAAAAAGCGCGTCAATTCCTTTACCTAACCCTCTAACCATTTTTAATCACTTCCCTTGCCAACTCTAAATATACTTCTGCCCCGCGTGATTTAGAATCATATAAAATTACGGGCTTTCCATGACTAGGTGCTTCACTTAACCGCACGTTGCGCGGAATAACAGAACGATAAACCCTATCTTGGAAGTAGCGTTTTACTTCATCTATTACTTGAAGACCTAAATTTGTACGGGCATCCAACATCGTTAATAGCACACCGTCTATCATTAATTCCTTGTTTAAATGCTTTTGAACAAGACGAACAGTAGAAAGCAGTTGACTTAACCCTTCTAATGCATAGTATTCACATTGAACAGGAATAATCAGTGCATCAGAAGCGGTTAACGCATTAATAGTTAATAAGCCAAGAGACGGTGGACAGTCAATAATAATAAAATCAAAATTATTTTTAATTTCCTGAACCGCCTTTTTTAGTCTTACTTCACGTGAAATGGTCGAGACAAGCTCAATTTCCGCCCCTGCTAATGAAATAGTAGCGGGGACAATATATAAATTTTCTACATCTGTCTGTTGTATAACTTCTTTTATATCTTCATCATTAATTAATACATCATAAATACAGCTTTCTAAGTCTCCTTTTCGTACACCTAGTCCGCTTGAAGCGTTTCCCTGTGGGTCGATATCGATTAATAATACTTTCTTTCCTAAAAAAGCTAAACATGCACTTAAGTTTACAGAGGATGTCGTTTTTCCAACGCCACCTTTTTGATTGGCAATCGCAATTATACGTCCCAATATCCGCACCTGCTTTCATCACTTCAATTTAGGTATTTTTTCAAAGTTTAAAAAACTTAGAATATTTCTCTATTATGACACATCTACTTTTATATTAACAAAAATAGTGACAAAGCGATGCTATGAAAATAAATTTATTTTTAAAATTTGATACTTTCTATTCACTAAAAAAAACTGCCTGGAAAGGTATAATCTTTCGGGCAGCTAAATAATTTATTTTCTCTTCGGAATTTTAACAGTGATTTGATAGTAATCATCTGTATCCTCTTCCTCCGTTTTCACATCGATTCCACTTTTCGTCACCATTGTTAACGATTGCTTAATTGTATTCAGGGCAATACGCACATCTTTACTAATCGCTTTACGAGTAGGTTTGCGCTTTTTCACTTCTGGTTCTTCTGGATGAAGAAGTTTTTTAATCTGCTCTTCTAGTTGTCTTACATTCCAATCATATTCTTTAGTAGCAGCAATAAGCTGCATTTGCAACTGCTCATCTTTTATAGCAATTAAAGCACGCGCATGACGCTCTGAAATTTCACGATTTAAAATAGCATCTTGGACAAACTGAGGTAATTTTAGTAAACGTAATTTATTAGCTACCGTAGATTGGCCTTTCCCAAGACGTTGTGCGAGTGCTTCTTGTGTGAGCGAATGCAAGCCTAATAATTGTTGGTAAGCAAGCGCTTCCTCAATTGCTGATAATTCTTCACGTTGTAAGTTTTCTATAAGTGCAATGGAAGCCGTTTCACGATCATTTAATTGGCGAACAATAGCAGGAACTTCAGTCCATTGTAGTGATTTCATAGCTCGATAACGACGTTCCCCTGCAATGATTTCGTATTTATCTGAATCACCGCTCATTGGACGGATAACAATCGGTTGGATAACACCATGTGTATGAATTGTTCTTGCTAATTCTTCAATCTTCTCATCATCAAAAACTGTACGTGGCTGATAACGGTTCGGAATGATTTTGTCTATTGGAATTTTAACTACTTCTTCTGAAGCCATCGAGATATTCTCTATTACTTCTTCTGAAGCCATCGAGATATTCTCTGTGACTTCTACTTCACTTTTTACTTCTGGCTCTTTGCTCCCGCCTCCGAAAAAACGTGAAAAAGTACTTTTCATCCGTGTGGCACCACCTTTAGGAAACTATCTATCTCTTATACCATATTATTTCTGATTCATACGAAAATGTACAGTATTCAATGAACAGTAATTTTTTTAAAAACAACATAAATATAAATATGTATGCTTCAAAAGGTGAAAACATTTCATATTTTATATTTTTATTTTATTTTTATTTAAATTTTATATAATTGGTGTCTTATTTGGTACACCTGGTTTACGGGGATATTTTTTTGGTGTTGACTTTATTTTATCAAATACATAGAGCGAGCGTTCACTTTCTTCAACAGGTAGGTGGAACGCAAATTCTTCTTTTAGTTTGCCCCCTAAAGTAGAAATAGCCTTCGTCGCATCTTTTAATTCTTCTGCACCTGCAGCGGCTTTTAATGCCACAAAATATCCGCCCTCTTTTGCCATTGGCAGACATAATTCAGATAAAACAGAAAGACGTGCAACCGCGCGAGCAGTAACAACATCGAATTTTTCACGATATGCAGTATTTTGTCCAAACTCTTCTGCACGGGCATGTACAAATGTCATACCTTCCAGATTTAACTCATTTGTTAAATGATTTAAAAATGTAATTCGTTTGTTTAATGAATCCACAATCGTAATTTTTAAATGCGGGAAACAGATTTTAATTGGAATACTTGGGAATCCAGCTCCTGCCCCTACATCACATACCGATGTGACTTTCGTGAAATCAAAATAAAATGAGGCACTAATGGAATCATAAAAATGCTTTAAATATACGCCTTCTAAATCTGTAATGGCAGTTAAGTTCATTTTTTCATTCCACTCAACTAATAGCTCAAAATATTTATTAAACTGTGCAATTTGCTGCTCTGAAAGCTCAATACCCTTTTCCTTCAATGCTTCAATAAACTGCTTTTCGTTCATAAAATGCACTCCTCCATATTCAAAAGAATGAGCGCCTTTCTGAATAAAGACGCTCACATCATTCAGTTCGTACTTACTTTTGCAATTTTCCCTTGCTCAATATAAACAAGTAAAATCGATACATCTGCAGGATTTACGCCAGAAATACGTGAAGCCTGTGCAATGGAAAGTGGTCGAACACTTTTTAGCTTCATACGAGCTTCTGTCGCCAAGCTTGATATCGCATCATAATCAATATTTTCAGGGATTTTCTTATTTTCAAGCTTCTTCATTTTTTCTACTTGTTGAAGTGCTTTTTGAATATAACCCTCATATTTTAGCTGTATTTCAATTTGTTCTTTTATATCGTCTGATAGTTCAATTTCTGAAGGTGTTAATGAAGCAACTAAATCATACGTCATTTCTGTACGTTTTAAAAGATCTGCACCACGAATACCATCTTTAAGCTCGGCACCGCCAGCAGAGCGGATTACTTCTTGTGTTGTCGAATTTGGTTTAATAATAACTTCACGCAAACGAGCAACTTCCTGTTCAATTTTTGCTTTTTTCAACTGGAATTTTGCATAACGTTCTTCTGAAATCATTCCTGCTTTATAGCCCACTTCTGTCAAACGTAAATCTGCGTTGTCATGACGTAAAAGTAAACGATATTCTGCACGAGATGTTAATAAACGATAAGGCTCATTTGTACCTTTCGTCACTAAGTCATCAATTAATACACCGATATATGCATCAGAACGATCTAAGATAATTTCTTCACGCCCTAAAACTTTTGCTGCTGCATTCATACCTGCCATCAAACCTTGACCTGCTGCTTCTTCATAACCTGAAGTACCATTAATTTGACCAGCTGTATAAAGACCCTGAATTTTTTTCGTTTCTAGTGTTGGCCATAATTGTGTTGGAATTACTGAATCATACTCAATAGCATAACCCGCACGCATCATTTCCGCGTTTTCCAATCCTGGAATAGAAGCAAGTAATTTTTTTTGAACATGTTCAGGTAAGCTTGTCGATAACCCTTGGACATATACTTCACGTGTATTGCGTCCTTCAGGCTCCAAGAAAATCTGGTGACGAGGCTTATCGCTAAAACGTGTTACTTTATCTTCAATTGAAGGACAATAACGTGGGCCAGTCCCTTTAATCATCCCTGAAAACATTGGAGATAAATGTAGATTTTCCTCAATTGTACGATGTGTTTCCTCTGTTGTATAAGTTAACCAGCAAGGTAACTGATCCATAATATATTCTGTTGTTTCAAAGCTAAATGCACGTGGTACATCATCACCCGGCTGAATTTCCGTTTTTGAATAGTCAATTGTACGGTTGTTTACACGTGGTGGTGTTCCCGTTTTAAATCGGATTAAATCAAACCCTAATTCTTTTAAGTTATCCGCTAATTTAATGGATGGCTGTTGGTTGTTTGGACCTGAAGAATACTTCAGATTCCCTAAAATAATCTCTCCACGCAAAAACGTACCTGATGTAATAATGACAGCTGGTGCACGGTAAATGGCTCCAACTTGTGTAATTACACCTTTTACTTCCCCATCTTCTACAATTAGTTCATCGACCATTGCTTGATGAATTTGCAAGTTTGGCTCTTCTTCCAATACACGTTTCATCTCATGTTGATATTGGAATTTATCCGCTTGTGCACGCAATGCTCGTACTGCTGGACCTTTCCCCGTATTTAACATACGCATTTGGATATGTGTTTTATCGATGATACGTCCCATTAATCCGCCCAGTGCATCGATTTCACGAACAACGATTCCTTTTGCAGGTCCGCCGACTGAAGGGTTACATGGCATAAACGCAATCATATCTAAATTAATTGTAAGCATGAGTGTTTTAGCACCCATTTTTGCGGCAGCATATGCTGATTCCACACCAGCATGTCCTGCACCAACAACGATTACGTCAAAATTACCTGCTTCATATTGTAATGACATGTTGTTCTTCCTTTCCTTTACTTAAATTTATTTCCCTAAACAGAACTGAGAGAATAGCTGATTAATTAAGCTTTCCTGAACAGTATCTCCTATAATTTCACCAAGGATTTCCCACGTGCGCGTAACATCTATTTGAATCATATCAACCGGCACCCCAGCTTCAGCTGCAGCCAATGCATCTTCAATTACTTGTTGAGCTTGATGCAATAAGGCAATATGACGTGCATTTGAAACATATGTTAAATCGTTTGCTTCTACTTGTCCTTCAAAGAATAACGCTGCAATCGCTTCTTCAAGCTCCATTACACCTTCTTCTTTTAATAGCGAAGTCGTTACGACACGATGTTTACCTGCTAATTCATGGACACGATTTAAATCGATTTTGCGCTCGATATCTGTTTTGTTAACAACGACGATATAATCCATTGCCTGAATCGTTTCAAATAACCGCTCATCTTCAATCGTCAATGCTTCTCCATAATTTAAAACAAGTAATATTAAATCAGCGTCTTTTAACGCTTCACGAGAACGTTCAACACCAATTCGCTCTACGATATCCTCTGTTTCACGAATACCTGCAGTATCGACTAAACGTAAAGGTACGCCGCGTACATTTACGTATTCTTCAATAATATCACGAGTCGTGCCTGCAATGTCGGTTACAATCGCTTTATTTTCTTGAACTAAACTATTTAAAAGTGAAGACTTCCCTACATTTGGTCTACCTAAAATAACTGTTGATAAGCCTTCACGCAAAATTTTCCCTTGTGATGATGTTTGAAGCAATTTAATAATTTCTTCTCGTACCCAACCGCATTTTTCAAGCAGTACTGGAATTGTCATTTCTTCTACATCATCATATTCCGGATAATCTATATTGACTTCCACTTGTGCTAATGTTTCCAATAATGCTTGGCGTAAAGACATAATAAGACGTGAAAGCTTCCCGTCCATTTGACCGAGTGCAACATTCATAGCACGATCTGTTTTTGCACGAATTAAATCCATAACAGCTTCTGCCTGTGATAAGTCAATACGACCATTTAAGAAAGCTCGCTTTGTAAACTCCCCAGGTTCCGCCAGACGTGCACCATATTGCAATACAAGCTGTAAAACACGATTAACTGACACAATACCACCATGACAGTTTATTTCGACAACATCCTCACGCGTAAAAGTTTTTGGTCCGCGCATTAGTGACAACATAACTTCCTCTACGACCTCATCCGTTTTTGGATCAATTAAATGCCCGTAGTGAATCGTATGTGACGCCACTTCGTTTAGACGCTTATGATTTGGTGACTTAAATATTTTATCTGCAATCGCTACTGCCTCATCGCCGCTTAGACGAACTATGGCAATGGCTCCTTCTCCCATTGGTGTGGATATCGCAGCAATCGTATCGAATTCCATCTTATATCCTCCTAATTTTGTGTTATCCACATGTGGATAAATCACATCCGTGCTACACTTTCTAACAATTTAGACTAACATATTTTAAATAAAATCTAAAGCAATGTTGTTTTTTATAAGTATTATTTACATAAAAAAACGGCCTATCCAAAAGAATAGGCCAACACGTCTGTATGCTTTTATTTTACTGGCTCAATGACTAAATAGCGATTTGGCTCGGCACCTTCTGAATATGTTTCAATATCCAAACGGTTAGCCAATGCATTATGAATGATTTTTCTTTCATAAGAAGCCATTGGTTCCAATGAGACCGATTTTCGGGTGCGTACTACCTTGTCCGCCATTCGTAATGCTAACTGCTCAAGTGCAACTTGACGGCGTTCACGATAATCTTCTACATCCATTTGTAAAATCATAAATGATTTGGCAGTTTTATTAAGCATGAGCTGTGTTAAATGTTGAAGCGCATTTAAGGTAAGACCACGCTTCCCTATCAATAATGCTGCTTTTTCACTCGATAACTTAAAAGAAACATATTTGCCATCTGATTCATGTTCAATTATTAAATCTGTAATCCCCATTCCTAAAGCAATATTCGTTAAATACGACTTTGATTCTTCAATAGGGTCCACTTGTTGTTGTTCATGGTGAATTGATTGATCTTCATTAACTAAAACCGGCTCATTTTCAAAGGTTTCTTTGATAAATGACTGTTCTTCTACTACAGGTGTAGGTTGTGAAGTAGTTTCGTTATTCACTTGTTGCTGAACAATTTCTTTTACAGTAACACGAACTTCTGCATTTCGTGCACCAAAACCTAAAAATCCTTTTTTACCTTCTTGTAAAACTTCTACATCAACTTGTTCCCGAGTATGGCCAAGCTTTTGTAACGCTAATGAGATCGCTTCTTCTACTGTTGCGCCTATTTGCGTAGTTTGTTTCACTTATTTCGCTCCTCCTGCATCGGTAGCATCCGGTTTATTTTTATTCCAAGGTTTGTAAATAACAAGGTTTTGTAATACAGATACAAAGTTTCCGACTACCCAATATAATGATAAAGCGGCAGGTAAAATAATACCGAAACCAACAATCATTAATGGCATGATGTACATCATAATTTTCATTTGCGGGTTATCTACTGCTGGTCCAGTCATTAATACAACATACTGAATAAGACCTGCGATAACAGCAAATACAATACTTGGCTCTGCTAACGGAACCGCTAAAAATGTTCCTAATTCAAATGCGTCCGGTGTTGCATTCATACGGCTTATTGCATGATAGAAACCAATTAATATCGGCATTTGAATAAGAATCGGTAAACATCCAGCTAATGGGTTAACGCCTGAAGTTTGCATTAACTGCATCATTTCCTGCTGGTATTTTTGTTGAGTTGCTGCATCTTTAGAGCTGTATTTTGCTTGAAGCTCTTTTAACTTCGGTTGCATTTCCTGCATTTTTTTAGAGCTTTTAACTTGTTTGATTGTTAAAGGTAAAATAATTAGACGAATAATAACAGTTACGATAATAATTGCAAAAGCATAATTCGCAGCATTGCCTTCGAACATATCAGCAAAAAGCTTGATGAATGATACTAATGGCCAAACGATATATTCATTCCAAAAGCCATCACTTTCAGATGAAATCGGCTGGTCAAATTCTGTACAGCCTGAAAGTAGCAATACTACTGAGACAAGCGACAGCATTATCCAAAGATTTTTCTTCAACCTTCTTCCTCCTAAAGCAAACCTATTCAATTTTTTATGACAACAGTTTACCATGTGCAACGTTTGTACACTACTAATTGTTCCGATAATTTAAATTTTATCGTATCTTTATTTCAAACTATCGTAAAAATTTATAGTAAATTTTAAGTGTAATATCAACCTTTATAAACTCTTGCAACTTTTAATACATGCTGCAAGCTTTTTTTGGTTTCATGAAAATCTATTGTGGCCGCCTGCGTTCTGGCGATAATAACATAGTCCATATCTTGTCTTACTTCATCTTTTATTTCCAGAAAAGCCTGGCGAATATAGCGCTTCACTTGAACTCGTGTGACCGCATTCCCCACTTTTTTACTTACTGATAAGCCAATACGAAACGCCTCTTGTTCTTCCTTTTTCAAGCAATAAACAATAAATTGGCGATTCGCAAAGGACTTACCTTTTTTAAACACCTTTTGAAATTCTTCATTTTTCTTTATTCGTTGGCGTTTATTCATGATCCATTCACCTGCTCCATCTAATCATTGGTACTTTTTTTGCTTCTGTCGAAACAATCAATTACACCTAGGCGTAATTGCGTCCAGATTTTTTGGTAATAAAAAATCTGAGCATCTGCCAGAGGCTTATCTTCATTCAGCGGGTGTATAAACACCTGATGGAACTGATAAAACAAGCATGCATCCCTTACCTATACAGGTAAGTATTTTCTACTGAATGAAGATAAAAGAAAAAAAAGACCACTGATGTGGCTCAGTGGACTTATGCTGATAATACTTTTCTTCCTTTTTTACGACGGCGTGCTAATACGTTACGGCCGTTTTTTGTGCTCATACGAGCGCGGAAACCGTGAACTTTAGAGTGCTTACGTTTTTTAGGTTGGTACGTGCGTTTCATTTATATACACCTCCTGAATTCGAGTGTTACTATATCTATTTCTACATACAGACCATGATATTATATAAATAATGAAACCCATTTGTCAATCCTTCTATTTTTTTTTCTATTTTTAAATTATATTTCATAATCTATTCCCTCTCCCTTCCCAATATTCAGTTATCCACAATTCATAAATATTTTTTTACCTAAGCCTGTTAGTAGTTTTTTTTTTCAAAAAATTATCCACAACGTTTATCTACAGCTTTTTCACATATAACTTCCCTGTGGACAACCATTACTCGAATAACATATGATTATGTGGATAAGATTGATTAAGTATTGAAATAGCTCACTTTATTTGATACGATAACTGTGTTTTACTTTGTGGAATTCTTTTCTGGGAAATATTTTATCCACAATTGTTGATAATCTGTGGACAATGATTTCCCTAACTATTGTATAACATTTATCCACAGCGTGTGGTTATGTGTATGAACATGTTTTTTATTGATAAAATTCATATTTTATAGCTCTGTTTTTCTATTAAATATCTAACAGGGCGTTTCTTTTTTTTGTGAATAAGAACGAAACTGTCTCAAAAAAATCACATAAAAAAAAATCTCATTCTATGTTGAACGAAATAAATCTCTTCTAATATATGAATTAATATGTGAAATGAAATAACGAAAGGAAGAACAAGCTTGGAACATTTAGAAAATTTATGGAATGCCGTCCTTGCCCAAGCTGAACAAAAAATTTCAAAACCGAGCTTTGATACTTGGCTAAAATCGACAAAACTTTTGGCTCATAGTGGCACAAAAGTAACGATTTCAGCACCTAACTCTTTTGCCCGTGATTGGCTTGAACAATACTATATTCATATGATTACAGGAATATTAAATGAGTTAACTGGCGAAGATCTGGTCATTAAATTTGTCGTTCAGAAAGATCAAGTGGCAGACGACTTTGAACTACCACCACCTATTACCCAAGCAAAATCGAGTGATCACCATGATATTACACCTGGTATGCTCAATCCAAAATATACATTTGATACGTTCGTTATCGGCTCTGGAAACCGCTTTGCTCATGCAGCGAGTTTAGCTGTAGCAGAAGCACCAGCAAAAGCCTACAACCCCTTCTTTATATACGGGGGGGTAGGATTAGGAAAAACCCATTTAATGCATGCTATTGGTCATTATGTAAAAGAACATAACCCAACAGCAAATGTCGTCTATCTATCATCTGAAAAATTCACGAATGAATTTATCAACTCGATTCGTGATAACAAAACAATAGATTTCCGAAATAAATACCGTAATGTCGATGTACTGTTAATTGACGATATTCAGTTTTTAGCTGGGAAAGAGTCTACGCAAGAGGAATTTTTCCATACATTCAATACATTACATGAAGAATCAAAACAAATCGTCATTTCAAGTGACCGACCACCAAAGGAAATCCCTACATTGGAAGATCGTTTGCGCTCTCGATTTGAATGGGGTTTAATCACAGATATTGCACCACCTGATTTAGAAACACGTATTGCTATTTTACGAAAAAAGGCCAAAGCAGACGGATTGGATATACCAAATGAGGTTATGCTTTATATTGCCAATCAAGTTGATACAAATATTCGTGAGTTAGAAGGCGCATTAATCCGTGTAGTTGCATATTCATCTTTGGTCAATACTGATGTGTCGCCTGAACTGGCTGCAGAAGCTTTAAAAGATATTATGCCGAACTCAAAACCGCGTATGATTTCAATTTTAGATATTCAAACTGCAACTGGGGAGCACTTCAATATACGATTAGAAGATTTTACGGCAAAACGCCGAACAAAGTCGATTGCTTTTCCAAGGCAGGTCGCGATGTATTTATCGAGGGAACTAACGGATTTTTCATTACCTAAAATTGGCGAAGAATTTGGGGGACGAGACCATACGACAGTCATCCATGCACATGAAAAAATATCTTCATTAATTAAAACAGATCAACAGCTCCAACAAGATATTAAACAAATTCGAAGCATGCTAGGTAAATAAAGCTGTGTATAACTAATCCTTTTTCACACAGTGATATACACAGCTTGTGCACATGTGGATAGCTTACATGCAGTAAGAAAAAGTTAGGTTATCCACAAATCCACAGGGCCTATTACTATATCTATTAATATCTTTAAATAAATAATTAATTATATAAGAGAGGTAAACTAATGAAATTTAATATTTTACGTGATCATCTTTTAGCTGGATTAAATGATGTAATGAAAGCAGTTAGCTCCAAAACAACGATTCCTATTTTAACGGGAATTAAGATTGATGTTACAAATGAAGGCATGACTTTAACAGGTAGTGATGCAGATATTACAATTCAAACATTTATACCAGTAGAGGAAAATGGCGAACAAATTATAAACATTACACAAACAGGCTCCATCGTATTACAAGCACGTATGTTCAATGAAATCGTTCGCAAATTACCTACAAACGAAGTAGAAATTGAAGTTACAAACGGTGTTGCAACAATTATTCGTTCTGGTAAATCAGAATTCCATCTAATTGGATCTGATGCAACAGAATATCCACAACTACCTGAACTTGCAGCTGATCGTCAATTTACAATCCCTACAGATCTATTAAAGTCAATTATTCGTGAAACAGTATTTGCTGTAGCAACTTCTGAAAGCCGTCCCGTGTTGACAGGTGTAAACTGGAAAGTTGATGGCGATGAATTAATATGCGTTGCAACGGATAGTCATCGTTTGGCACGTCGTAAAGTGAATCTTGAAAATTTACCAACTGATGTTACTTCAGTTGTTATTCCAGGAAAAAGTTTAAATGAATTAAATAAAATTTTAGAAGATACGAATAATCCGGTACAAATTGTATTAACGAGTCAACATGTATTGTTTAAAACAGATGACGTTCTTTTCTTTTCACGTCTTTTGGAAGGGAATTACCCAGATACATCCCGTTTAATTCCTGAAGAATTTAAAACAATGATTACGATTAACGGAAAATCACTTCTTCAAGCAATTGATCGTGCATCGCTGCTTGCACGTGAAGACCGTAATAATGTTGTTCGATTTGAGACACTTGAAAATCAAACTGTAGAAATTTCATCAAACTCACCTGAGATTGGAAAAGTGGAAGAGCAAATTCAAGTGGAAAGCTTGGAAGGTGAAACTTTAAAAATTTCATTTAGTGCGAAATACATGATGGAAGCTCTAAAAGCTATTGATGGTCAAGATGTAGTAATTGAATTTACTGGGGCAATGCGTCCGTTCATTCTGCGATCTGTAGCAGATGATGCGATTTTACAACTAATTTTACCGGTACGTACTTACTAAAAAAATACAATTTTCAAAAGGAATGGTCTTTAAATTATTATTGAGACCATTCCTTTTTTACTTATGGGCAAATTTTAGGTATGATAGAATGATAAGACTTTATTTAAGTGGAGGATGAATTACGTTGAATGATTTAGTTATTGATACAGAATTTATTACGCTTGGTCAAGCGTTGAAAATGACAGATACAATTAGCTCTGGTGGCATGGCAAAGTGGTTTTTAAGTGAACATGAAGTGTTTGTGAATGGAGAAGCAGAAGGTCGACGTGGGAAAAAATTACGTCATGGCGATGTTATCAATATCCCAGGTGTTGGCCGATTTAAAATTGTGGATGCGTTTATTGAAAACGGAGAAAGCTGATTCATGAACATCGAGCGCTTACAGCTAACGAATTATCGTAACTATGAATCGTTAACACTAGATTTTTCAAATAAAATTAACGTTTTTATTGGGGAGAATGCTCAAGGAAAAACAAATGTTATGGAATCAATCTATGTACTAGCGATGGCCAAATCTCATCGTACTGCGAACGATAAAGAATTAATACGTTGGGATGCGGATTATGGTAAAAT
This sequence comes from Solibacillus ferritrahens, assembly GCF_037027585.1. Classification (NCBI taxonomy): domain Bacteria; kingdom Bacillati; phylum Bacillota; class Bacilli; order Caryophanales; family Caryophanaceae; genus Solibacillus; species Solibacillus ferritrahens. Next base: position 156,507 of record NZ_JAXCLE010000008.1, read on the forward strand.
AGAAGGTGTGGTAAATAAGCGTTACGGTGGCATTCCTATCGAATTAACGATTTCAAAAAAAGGGAAAAAAGGCAAAATCAATCATCTTGAACAAACTAAATTAAGTAATTACATTGGACAGATGAATGTTGTCATGTTTGCTCCTGAAGATTTGAATATCGTGAAAGGTAGCCCACAAATTCGCCGAAGATTTATCGATATGGAAATCGGGCAAATATCGCCAGTCTATTTACATGATTTACTAACATTTCAAAAGATATTAAAACAACGTAATCATTTACTAAAAAAAAACCAAGGTAAACAAGCATTTGCATCCGATGTAATGTTTGATATTTATACAGAGCAATATGTGGAGGCAGCTATACAAATAATTCGTAAAAGATTTCAATTTATGGAACTTTTGCAGGAGTGGGCTGAACCAATTCATTTTGGCATTTCGCGCGGGCTTGAAAAGTTGGTAATTAAATACCGTCCTGTGTCAGGGATGGAAGCAAATTGGCCAACTGATCGCATGAGAGAACATTTAACGGAAAAATTAAATGAGGTCAAACAGCGTGAAATTGAGCGAGGAGTAACATTAATCGGTCCACATCGTGATGATTTGCAGTTTTTTGTGAATGACTATGATGTACAAGTATATGGCTCACAAGGTCAACAGCGTACAACAGCGTTATCATTAAAGCTTGCTGAAATAGAGCTCATTAAACAAGAAACAAAGGAAACACCGATTTTATTGTTAGATGATGTTTTATCTGAGTTGGATGATTATCGTCAATCACATTTATTAAATACAATTCAGGGTGAAGTTCAAACATTTGTTACAACGACAAGTGTAGAAGGTATTCACCATGAAACGATACAGCACGCAAAATTGTTCCATGTGAAAAAAGGAGCAATAGAATAATAAATGCATGAAAGTTAATATTAGAGAAGCATACTGAAAGTTATGAAAGAGTAGGTGACCAATAGTGACTTTAGAAGATAATAAAGTCCAGCAATCTTATGATGCGGATCAAATACAGGTATTAGAAGGATTAGAAGCTGTACGAAAACGTCCTGGTATGTATATTGGTTCAACAAGTTCAAAAGGATTGCACCATTTAGTGTGGGAAATTGTAGACAATAGTATTGATGAAGCTTTAGCTGGATATTGTACAGATATTTCAGTAACGATTGAAAAAGACAATTGGATTCGCGTAGAAGATAATGGTCGTGGTATTCCCGTTGATATTCAGGAAAAAATGGGTATGCCTGCTGTTGAAGTTATTATGACAGTTCTGCACGCTGGTGGTAAATTTGGCGGTGGGGGCTATAAAGTTTCCGGTGGTCTTCATGGTGTAGGTGCTTCAGTAGTAAACGCTTTATCGAGTCAAACAATTGTTCAAGTACACCGTGATGGCAAAATTCATGAAATAATTTTTGAACGAGGCCATACTGTACAAAAAATAACTGTTATTGGTGAAACTGATTATACAGGTACAACTACACGTTTCAAGGCAGATAGCGAAATTTTTAAAGAAACAACAATATATGAATACGATATTTTAGCAACTCGTATTCGTGAACTGGCTTATTTAAATCGTGGAATTAGAATCACTATTGCCGATGAACGAACTGGGCAGGAGCGTTCGGAAACATTCCACTTTGAAGGCGGTATTCGCGAATATGTTGAGCATATTAACGTAAACAAAGAACCGATCCACGTACCAATTGATGTATTTGGCGAAAAAGAGGGCATTTCAGTTGAAATTGCTATGCAATATAATGCAGGCTTTAGCTCAACAATTATGTCGTTTGCAAATAATATTAATACGTATGAAGGCGGTACACATGAATCAGGCTTTAAAACTGCTTTAACGCGTGTAATTAATGACTATGCACGAAAAGCGAATATAATTAAAGAAGCAGATGCGAACCTTACAGGGGAAGACGTTCGAGAAGGATTAACAGCTATCGTATCGATTAAACACCCGGACCCTCAATTCGAAGGTCAAACAAAAACAAAATTAGGTAACTCTGAAGTGAGTCAAATTACTAACTCATTATTCTCAGAAGGCTTTGAACGTTTCTTGTTGGAGAATCCTTCAGTAGCGCGTCAGGTTGTTGAAAAAGGAACTATGGCTGCTCGCGCACGTGTTGCAGCGAAAAAGGCACGTGAATTTACACGCCGTAAATCAGCCCTGGAAGTTTCAAGTTTACCTGGTAAGTTAGCAGATTGTTCTTCTACAAATCCTGCTGAATCGGAAATTTATATCGTAGAGGGTGACTCTGCGGGTGGTTCTGCAAAATCGGGTCGTGATCGTCACTTCCAAGCAATTTTGCCATTACGCGGTAAAATTCTAAATGTTGAAAAAGCCCGATTAGACCGTATTTTATCTAATGCTGAGATTCGTGCAATGATTACGGCATTTGGTACGGGGATTGGTGAAGAGTTCAATTTAGAAAAAGCACGATATCACAAAATCATTATTATGACGGATGCCGATGTCGATGGTGCGCATATCCGCGTACTATTGTTAACCTTCTTCTTCCGTTTCATGCGTCCATTAATCGAAGCTGGATATGTTTATGCAGCAAAACCGCCGCTTTACCAAGTGAAACAAGGTAAACATTTGGAATATTGCTATTCAGATCAAGAATTAGAAGAAATTTTACAGCGTCTACCAAAGCTACCAAAGCCAAATGTACAACGTTACAAAGGTTTAGGAGAAATGAATGCAACACAATTATGGGATACAACAATGGATCCACAGCACCGTACGTTAATTCGAGTAGAATTGGACGATGCGATTGAAGCCGATAGAATTTTCGATGCATTAATGGGTGATGAAGTTGGTCCACGTCGTGACTTTATCGAAGAAAATGCTGTCTATGTACAAGACCTGGATATTTAATTAGTTCAATTGGAAGGAGGTCCTTATTTTGTCTGACATTCAACATGGACATATAGAATCAAAAAATATTACAACAGAGATTAAATCATCTTTCTTAAGCTATGCGATGAGCGTTATCGTTTCTCGTGCATTACCGGATGTACGTGATGGGCTTAAACCCGTACACCGTCGTATTTTGTATGGCATGCAGGAGTTAGGTAATACTTCAGATAAACCATATAAGAAGAGTGCACGTATCGTTGGGGATGTAATGGGTAAGTTCCATCCACACGGTGACTCTTCCATCTATGATGCAATGGTTCGTATGGCACAGGATTTCAGCTATCGTTACATGCTAGTTGATGGTCACGGTAACTTTGGTTCGGTAGATGGTGATGGCGCTGCAGCTATGCGTTACACAGAATCTCGAATGTCAAAAATCGCAATGGAAATGCTCCGTGATATCAATAAAGATACAATTGATTATGGACCGAACTATGATGGTAGTGAAAACGAGCCGTTAGTTTTACCAGCACGTTATCCAAACCTTTTAGTAAATGGTGCTTCGGGAATCGCTGTAGGTATGGCGACAAATATCCCACCACATCAATTAGGAGAAACAATCGATGGAGTATTGGCAATAGCAGATAACCCAAGCATTACAACTGAAGAGCTGATGGAAATTATTCCAGGACCTGATTTCCCGACAGGCGGTATTCTTTTAGGCCGCTCTGGAATTCGCCGTGCTTACGAAACAGGCCGGGGTTCTTTAACAATTCGTGCAAAAGTTGAGATTGAACAAGCTACCAATGGTAAAGAGACAATTTTAGTTCATGAATTACCTTACCAAGTGAATAAAGCAAAACTAATCGAAAAGATTGCAGAGCTAGTACGTGATAAAAAAATCGATGGTATTACAAATTTACGCGATGAATCAGATCGTAATGGTATGCGTATTGTTATTGAGGTTCGTCGTGATGCCAATGCAAACGTTGTACTCAATAACTTATTTAAACAAACAGCGATGCAATCAAGCTTCGGTGTGAATATGCTTGCATTAGTGGATGGACAGCCAAAAGTATTAGGTCTAAAAGAAGTGCTATATCATTACTTAGAACATCAAAAGGTAGTTATTAAACGTCGTACTGCATTCGAACTTCGAAAAGCAGAGGAACGTGCACATATTTTAGAAGGTTTACGTATCGCGCTGGATCATATTGATGAAATTATTGCGATTATTCGTGCCTCTCGGAGTGGGGAAGAAGCAAGACCTCAATTAATGGAGCGCTTTAATTTATCTGAACGTCAGGCACAAGCAATTTTAGATATGCGACTTGTACGTTTAAGCGGATTAGAACGTGAAAAAATTGAAGCAGAATATCAGGAGCTTTTGAAATTAATCGATGAATTAAAGGCGATTTTAGCAGATGAAGCGAAGGTAATAGAAATTATCCGTACAGAAATGACGGAAATTAAAGAACGTTACAATGATACACGCCGTACAGAAATAACTGCCGGCGGTTTAGAAATGATAGAAGACGAAGATTTAATCCCAAGAGAAAACTCAGTACTGACATTGACACATAACGGTTACATTAAACGTTTAGCAGCGAATACATATCGCTCGCAAAAGCGCGGGGGACGTGGTGTACAAGGTATGGGTACGAACGAGGATGATTTCGTTGAGCATTTACTATTTACATCTACGCATGATACGATTTTATTCTTTACTTCAAAAGGTAAAGTTTTCCGTGCAAAAGGGTATGAAATCCCAGAATTCGGTCGACAAGCAAAAGGTTTACCAATTGTTAACTTACTGAATATCGATAAAGGTGAACATGTAACTGCAATGATTCGCGTTACGGAATTTAAAGAAGATGCATACTTTATCTTTACGACAAAAACGGGTGTAACGAAACGTACACCAGTTGACCAATTCGCAAATATTCGTACAAACGGTTTAATAGCTATTACATTGCGAGAAGATGATGATCTAATTTCAGTTCATTTAACGGATGGTACGAAGGAGATTATTATCGGTACTCGTGAAGGAATGCTGGTCCGCTTCAAAGAAGATGATATTCGTTCAATGGGTCGTACTGCTGCAGGGGTTAGAGGTATAAAACTCCGTGAAGGCGATTTTGTAGTCGGGATGGAAATTATTGAACCGGGTCAGGAAATATTAGTTGTTACTGAAAAAGGGTACGGTAAACGTACGCCTGAATCAGAGTACCGTTTACAAAGCCGTGGCGGTTTAGGTCTGAAGACGATGCAAATTACCGATAAGAACGGTAAGATGTGTGCCGTAAAAGCGGTTGATGGTACAGAAGACATTATGTTAATCACTATTAACGGTATGCTGATCCGAATGGATGTTAAAGATATTTCTATTATTGGACGAAGTACGCAAGGTGTTCGTTTAATTCGTCTAGCAGATGAAGAAACTGTGGCAACAGTGGCACGTGTGAAAAAAGACGATGATACAGATGAAGACGAAGCAGAACTAGAAGTGGATTTAGAGGCTGATTCAACTTCTGAAACAGAAGAATAAATTAAAAAGTAATCTAGTAGGTTTTTACTATCTAGATTACTTTTTTTATTTGTATTTTTTTCTCCATTCGTTATAATTAATTGTAAAATAGTAAAGGTTTGTAAGTAGTAAAATAATTCTGGATTAGCTAATCTAAATAATTCAATTAAACCTAAATACCTATACTAACGAAATGAAGGGGTTGTGAAGTTGGAAGCAATAGTTATGAGATCAGAAGAATTAAAATTAGATAAAGTAATTGCAGAAGATATATTTGCCAATACACAATATCCAATCATATATAAAGATACAAAAGTAAAATCAGAGCATCTACGAGTGATCGACCTTTTTAATTTAAAAACAGTATTAGTTTATAACGACTTAGAAGAAATTAAATCAAATGCAGTGAATACTGAAAAGGATTCAATAACTGTTCCGGTGCCTAAGTATATAAGTTTTCAAAAATATTATAATGATGGCATTACCGAATTGAAAAAGGAATTTTTGAATTGGTCGGCAGGTGGGAAAATTGATCTTACAAAAGTTAGAGGCATTATGATTCCGTTGATAGAAAAAGTATTAGAGGATCGTTCGTACATATTTAACTTAAATAATTACTCAAATCCAAAGGACTACTTATACCATCATTGTATTGCAACTGGGTTAATAGTAGCTGTTATTGCAAAAAAAATGGGCTTTGAACGTGGGGATATTATTCAACTAGCTATTGCTGGGGTGTTAGCAGATAGTGGGATGTCGCGTATTCCAGCTCGTATTCGTGATAAGAAAAATTCATTAACTGAAGCTGAGTTTGGAGAAGTACGAAAACATCCTTATTATAGTTTTATGTTAATAAAGAACAATCCTGCTATTAAAGAGATTATGAAAGTAGCCATTTATCAGCATCACGAACGATTAGATGGGAGCGGGTATCCGAATGGAGAGCGTATTGGTAATATATCCAGCTTTGCACAAATCATTGCAGTTGCAGATGTATTTCATGCGATGACTAGTGAGCGGTTATATCGTTCAAAACAATCGCCTTTTAAAGTAATGGAAATGATTAAAGAAGAAGAGTTCGGAAAATTTGATATTAAAGTTGTTCAAGCTTTAATTGATATAGTCGTGGATTTACCGATTGGGACAAAAATAGAACTATCGAATTTGGAGTTAGGTGAAGTAATGTTTATTAATAAGTATGCACCTACACGCCCATTAGTGAAATTAAATCGTACGGGAGAATTATTAGATCTTTCTACAAATAGAAGTTTCTATATATCACGTGTCCTTACAAATGATTATTAGATTAAAGTTGTTTATGGAAGAGAGCTGTTATTCATGGGATGGATATGGCTCTTCTTATATGAATAATAAAAAATATATCTATTTTTAAAAAACTATTGACGGTTAGATTTTGCAATGATATTATATTAAGAGTCCTTAAGAGAAACCAATTATAAATTATAAAAATTTATTAACAGTTGACTTAAGCGAGAAACTAATATAAAATTATATAAGCTGTCGAATCAGTTATTACTTTTTAAAAAAACTTTTCAAAATCAGTTGACAAACAACGATAAGAGATGTTATGATATAAAAGTTGTCACCAAAACGACACGATGAACCTTGAAAACTGAACAAGCAACGTTAATGAAACAAGCTTCTTTAATGAAGCAAACAATAGATTATAACTTTTAATTAAGTTAAATCGCTAGCAAAGCAAATGAGCTTTCAAACTACTTTTATGGAGAGTTTGATCCTGGCTCAGGACGAACGCTGGCGGCGTGC
>NZ_JAXCLE010000009.1:0-150347 GCF_037027585.1 Solibacillus ferritrahens
CCGTTATTTTTAAAATAACATAAAAAATAGTGAAAATAACGGAAGGGATTTCCGTTATTGACCTAAAAAACATGAAATTTCAGGATTTTATTTAAAATAACGGTAAAACGTTCCCTTATTTTTCCTAAAACGAGTTACATCATTCAAATAGCGGTAAAATCTCCCTTTATTTTAGGAGGGCACTGAAAAACTTAATAATAAGGCACTTTCTGTCTACTAAGGCGTTTTGCCCACTCAAAGTTGGTCGGATACTTCAGTGCTTTTATTCTACCACTTTATAACGAGGGAAAATTTTCGGATTGGTGGGCCTCGCAAACGGTAATAAAGGCAGTGATAAAGACATGTATCACGTGGTTTTAGCGCGGTCTACCGTAGCCCACGAATCAATCAATTGAAATTTTATTAGAAAATCTTCCCCATGTTATGGTGATGAGCGGAATCTTTCGTTTTTAATAGATAATTTTATAGGCGGAAAGACATTTATTAGAAAAACATACAAGCTTTTCGTAACAACGAGGATATAAATTTGTTAAAATAAAAGTAGAAAGTAAAGTGGAGGTGCATGATCATAGAGAAAATAAAAAAGCTCATCCAATTAATAAGTTTTCGTGCGTTGCTAATTATCGTACTTGCTGCTACGGCATTGTTACAATTTTCTTTGATGATTGATAATGTCCGTGGTGTTACATATGATATTAAATTAACAGAATTATCACCAGAAACAATTCGTTCAATAAAAACCATTGAAGATACTGTCAAAACAGAACTGGAAGTAGAGAATGCCGAACGTTCAGTAGAACCTGTTTACATATTTAAAGAAGATGTACCAAGCCATCGTGCTACTTTCGTTACGACTATATTTGATATTGTATTGGACGTAAAAAAGGATATTGGGAATCAGGATGGCGAAGTAGCCCAATCTGAACAGCTAGAGTTATTGCGTTCAAGTCTAAAAGATATAATAGAGAATCAGCAGACCCTGATTTTATCGGATGCACAGCTATTAAATTTACTGAATGCTACACAAGGGAATATTGAATCGACACGCGATTCGCTGGCCACATTGGTAGAAGCGAATTTAAATCGTCCTCTTCGGAAGGAAAATCTGATTACATATCGTAATGACCTTGAAAGTAAGATTCGTCAGCATCCTTCCATATCGGAAGGCTTAATGAGTGTAGCTGTTGCTGTTGGACGTGCTGCTGTCGTAGAAACAGAAATACTTGATGAAGAAAAAACAGCAATTGCTGTGCAGCAAGCTAAAGATGCGGTTGAACCGACCCGGATTCTGCAAGGACAAATCATTGTTCAGGAAGGCGAAGTGGTTACTAGGGAGATTTACCGACAACTCGAATTACTGGGGATGCTGGATAGTGAGGAATCGATCAAACCAATTGCCGGTCTATTCATATTAATTCTTCTGCAGATGTCATTTTTATTTGCATTATTCGATCGTTCAAAAAAGGACCCTGCAAAAAAGCGTAACGAATTATTCGTTACGATGATTGTCTATACTATTGCATTGGTTATGATGAAATTGATTGGTATGATTGCAGGGAATTTCGATCTAACGATTGCATTTATATTCCCTTCAGCCATGGTGACTATGCTTGTTCGTGTATTGGCAAATGACCGTACAGCAAGTATTGTAACGGTAATGACCGCAGCATCTGCAGGCATTATTTTTCATGAAGGTTATTCGGCCATTTTACAGATGGATATGGCACTTTATATTTTATTTGGTGGTTTTGCATCAATTATTTTCATGCGCAGTCTGGAAAAGAGGAAAGATATTTTACAGGCCGTTGGTATTGTAACGCTTGTTAACATACTATTTATTGCATTTTATTTACTTATGGCACAATCAGGCTATGGCTTTGTGGAAATTTCATTCTATGTAGCGTCTGCAATCATATCGGGATTATTATCCGGTGCACTGATGATGGGCTTACTTCCATATTTTGAGTCTGCATTTGGACTTTTATCAGTCATGCGATTAATTGAACTATCGAACCCAAACCATCCACTTTTGAAAAAAATCTTAACGGAAACGCCTGGTACGTACCATCATAGTATTATGGTAGCGAATTTAGCAGAAGCTGCCTGTGAAGCAATTGGAGCGGATGGCTTGCTGGCAAGAGTAAGTTGCTATTATCATGATGTAGGCAAAACGCGAAGACCGATGTTCTTTATAGAAAACCAAATGGGTACAAACCCACATGATTCCATGTCACCTGAAAGCAGTGCGGAAATTATCATTGCTCACACAACTGATGGGGCAGAGCTTCTCCGCAAGCATAAAATGCCTCAGGAGATTATTGATGTTTGTTTACAGCATCATGGGACAAGTACATTGAAATACTTCTTGTTTAAGGCGAAGGAAGAAGGGAAAGAATTGGATGAAAGTATATTCCGCTATCCTGGTCCAAAGCCACAAACGAAAGAGGCAGCAATTATTAGCATTGCAGATAGTGTAGAGGCTGCAGTAAGGTCATTGCATCAGCCGAGTGCAGAAAAAATTCAAAAGCTTGTACAGACGATTATTCAGGACCGTGTGCAAGATGATCAGTTTGATGAATGTGACATTTCTTTGAAAGAACTGAAAATTATTGAAGATATTTTATGTGAAACTTTAAATGGGACGTTCCACTCGCGTATTGAATATCCAAAGGAAAAATAGGAGGGAACAAATTGTTATTAATTGATTTTTTAGATGAAACAAATGAAGTGAAAGATTCGCATTTAAAATTGGTGGAAGAACTTCTGCAGCACGCTGCAGAGCATGAAGGAATTGAAGATGGATCAGAAGTTTCGATTACGTTTGTAACGAATGAGGCCATTCATGAAATTAATCGTGAATATCGCGATAAAGATCAACCGACTGATGTTATTTCATTCGCTCTGGAAGAAATGGGTGAAGGGGAAATGCAAATTATCGGAGAAGGTATACCGCGTATATTGGGAGATATTATTATTTCGACGGACCGCACAAGAGAGCAGGCAACAGAATATGGGCATACTTTTGAGCGTGAGCTAGGCTTTTTGGCGGTGCACGGATTCTTGCATCTACTCGGGTATGACCATATGACGCCAGAAGATGAAAAAGTTATGTTCGGAAAGCAGGATGCCATTTTACAATCATACGGCTTAGGTCGTGATACAAATGAACGTCCGTAAGTTTTTCCAATCATTCCGTTATGCAATGGAGGGAATACTTACAGCTCTAAAGGAACAAAATTTCAAATTTCACTTAGTGAGTGCAATAATAGTAATCCTTGCTGGTTTATTGACAGGCTTAACTGCAGTGGAATGGAGTATTATTCTAATGGTAATTTTCCTTGTCATAGGTGCAGAGCTGATAAATACAGCAATTGAACGTGTGGTTGATCTTGCATCCCCGGAATTTCATCCTATTGCAAAGCAAGCAAAGGATGTTGCAGCAGGTGCTGTACTTGTTTTTGCGCTCGCAAGTGTTATAATCGGACTACTCATATTTTTACCAAAATGGTTTTAATTTCTTTTGGAATATAAGAATACTTACTGGAAAGTTATTACTCTGCTCGACGGTTGAACTTGGAAACAAGGTCAGGTAGTGATTAAAATAATATGTATATGTTGGGGGAACTGACGATGAACATGGAACAACTAATGGAACAATCAAAAATTGCACGTGAAAATGCCTATGTACCTTATTCAAAATTTAAAGTAGGTGCAGCATTATTGGCCGAAGACGGTACTGTATACAATGGCTGTAATATTGAAAATGCAGGATATAGTATGACTAACTGCGCGGAACGTACAGCATTTTTTAAAGCGGTTTCGGAAGGCAATATGAAATTTAAAGCACTTGCGGTTGTAGCAGATACGCCAGGTCCATGTTCCCCATGTGGGGCCTGTCGACAAGTAATGAGTGAATTTTGTGCACCAGATATGCCAGTCTACTTAACAAATATGAATGGTGACGTTCAGCAAACAACAGTAGGCGAGCTAATTCCAGGTGCTTTTAATACGGAGGATATGAAAAATGCAGGAAAATAAAGGTTACAAGTCGGGCTTTGTCTCGATTGTAGGTCGACCAAATGTCGGCAAATCAACATTCTTAAACCGAGTGATTGGTCAAAAAATCGCTATTATGTCAGACAAACCCCAAACGACGCGAAATAAAGTTCAGGGTGTATTAACACAGGAAAACTCTCAGACGATTTTTATCGATACACCGGGAATTCATAAGCCTAAACATAAGTTAGGCGAATTTATGTTAAAAACATCACGTAATGCATTAAGGGAAGTTGATGTCATTATGTTTATGGTGAATGCAGAGCAGGCAATAGGTAAAGGCGATGAATTTATCATCGAGTTACTGCAGGGCAATAAAACACCTGTATTTTTAATCATTAACAAAATCGATTTAATACACCCAGATCAATTAATGAAAATTATTGATTCCTATAAAGATAAGTTTGATTTTGCGGAGATAATTCCAATTTCGGCTTTGCAAGGAAACAATGTAGAAAATTTATTGACGACAATTGAAAAGTATTTGCCGGAAGGTCCGCAATATTATCCAGCAGACCAAGTAACAGATCACCCGGAGCGCTTTATCATCTCTGAATTAATTCGTGAAAAAGTATTGCACTTAACACGCGAAGAAATTCCGCATTCAATTGCTGTAGTGATTGAACGCATCAAGCCTCATGAAGAAAAGGAAAATATGATTCATGTGCAGGCGACTATCATGGTTGAACGTGATTCGCAAAAAGGAATTGTCATTGGGAAGCGCGGCGCCCTTTTAAAAGAAGTTGGCGTACGTGCGCGCCAGGATATCGAAATGTTGCTAGGCTCAAAAGTTTATTTAGAGCTTTGGGTAAAAGTACAAAAGGATTGGCGTAATAAGCAAACGCATTTACGTGATTTCGGCTTTAGAGAAGACGAATATTAAAAATATGAACAGATGCAGCTTTTATGTTGCATCTGTTTTTTATTCATTTTTTCATTTTTGCTAGTGTATACTTGAATAAACTTTAGTATTATAAGATATAATAGGAATTATTTTACAATAAACTTAGTAGGTGAAAGATTGAATACATTGAATAAATTTTTGCTGTCACTGTGGGTCGTCTCATTGGCAATTTTAGTGTTCGTTATGGTGACAATGAATAAAGACAATCCAATACTCATGGCAGAAGGGCAAATGACTGCACCAGTTAAAGAGCAGATTGCCCAAAATAGTAATATAAAAAAAACTTTTGATTCGGTATCTGAGCTTGAATCAGTACAGGAACCAGAGATTGAGCCACAGCCAGAAATTATAAAAGAATCTATGCGACTGGCGATGGTTGGCGATGTCCTGCTTCATTTGAGGCTCGCTCAATACCAGGACTTTACGTCATCTTTTGCAGGGGTGGCATCTACCATGCAAAGTTATGATTATTTAATTGCGAATCAGGAATCACCACCTGTAGGGAACAAATATGCATTAAGTGGCTTCCCTCAATTCTCGAGCCCTCCTCATATTGTTCGAGATCTTCAAAATGCAGGTGTAGATATGGTTACTATTGCAAATAACCATATAGTTGACAAGGGGGAAGGTGGTGTCCGTACGTTTTTTGAAAATCTAGATGAGTACGGCATGCCTTACGTAGGGGCTTATAAAAATTCTGAAGATAAAGCAAACCACCGAATTATTGAAGTAGGTTCGATAAAAATCGGATTACTTGCATATACGTATGGTACTAATGGGTTGTATTTACCAAAAGGCTCCCCATATATTATCAATTATATCGATGAGGCAAAAATAAAGACGGATATAGAATTATTAAAGGGAGAAGTAGATGTCGTAGCAGTTTCAATGCACTGGGGACCAGAATATGTATATAGCGAAAGTGACTATCAGAAGCATTTCGCAAAAGTTTTAAACGAAGCAGGGGCACATATCGTATTGGGGACACATCCGCATGTGCTGCAACCTTATAAAAAGCTTATAACTGAACAAGGCCATGAAACACATGTCTTTTATTCCCTAGGCAATTTCTTTTCGACGATTTTAACAATTCCCAACACAATGATTGGCGGGATCGCTAGCCTGGAAATTATGAAGGAAGGCGATGTCATTACCATTCACCAACCAGAGCTTTATGCAACATCCGTATTAAAGGATGCTGATGGTGTTTATCGAGTATATCCATTAAAAGATGTAGAACAGCGCTCCGTTCAAAATTTAGATTGGGTAAAGAAAATAATTGGAGATGAGGTAACCGTTTATTAAACATTTGATGTAGCAGTACGGTATAATAATACTACGATAGAATTAGAAGGATGTGCAATAGATGCTACATAAATGGGAAGGCATCGTTTTAAAAGCGCGTGCTTACGGTGAATCAAATAAAATTGTTACAATTATGACTCGTGAAGCGGGGAAAGTAGCGTGTATGGCGCGTGGAGCAAAAAAACCTACAAGCCGCCTAGCTGGTGTGACTCAGCCTTTTATGCACGGCTCATTTTTAGTACAGCGTACGTCAGGTATGGGAACATTGCAGCAAGGTGAGCATTTCAATTCAATGCGCCATATTCAAACAGACATTACAGCAACAGCCTATGCGAGCTATATTGTGGAAATTGTTGATCGTTTAGTTGAAGAAGGTAAACCCGAGCAGTATGCCTTTGAAATTTTAATACAGGCGCTAAATGCGATTGAAGAAGGCTATGACCCTGAAGCGATTACATTATTTGTAGATTGGAAGATGCTCCCGTATGCTGGGGTGCAACCAATTTTACATGCATGTGCCGGCTGTGGTGCAGTAGACGGGGAATTTGCTTTTTCATTTTCACAAGGTGGCTTTATATGTCATCGTTGTTTTCATATGGACCAGTATATCATTCGACTATCTCCAACACAGTTAAAACTCATTCGCATGTTTTATACAGTGCCGATTGATCAAGTAGGTAAGCTTGAACTGAAGTCACAGACGAAGCAATTTATAAAGAAAATTGTCACGACTATCTATGAAGAACAAACAGGAATTAGGCTGAAATCACGAAGTTTTATAGAGCAATTGGAGCGTACACCTTTATTGCAACGTGAAAAAAAGGAAGAAAACTGAATTAATTGCCTAGGAAATAAGCTAGTCAGATGGAGCGTTTCTACATTTGACTAGCTTTATTATTTGGAAGGATGATAAAGGATGCATCAGTTTACAAATGAGAATATAACGGTTTTTCAAAGTGTGCTCTATCAAACAACGTCCGCAGTAGTTAAAACAAAGCAGGCAATCATTTTAACCGATCCAAATTGGTTGCCGAATGAAATTGATGAAATAAAAGCATACATCCGATCAATTATTGGGGGCAGGAAATTATTTATTATTTATACCCATAGTGATTATGATCATATTATTGCAGCCGGGGCCTTTCCAAATGCTACGACAATAGCGAGTGAGGCATTTGTGAACCGTCCGGATAAAGAAAAAGTGTTGGAGGAAATACATCAGTTTGACGCGCAGTACTATATACAAAGAGATTATCCGATAATATATCCAACGATTGATATCGTTATTAAAGAAGATGGTCAGACAGTAGATTTGGAAGATGCGTCATGCACATTTTATTTGGCACCCGGGCATACTCAGGATGGTTTATTTACTGTGATGGAACATTATGGGGTTTTATTGGCGGGAGATTATTTATCGGACGTTGAGTTTCCCTTTATTGAGGATTTGAAATCTTATAAGAATACATTACAAAAGGCAGCAGCAATTATATCTGATAAAAAAATTCAAACACTTGTACCGGGTCATGGCCAAGTTACAAATGATTTTATCGAAATGCAAAAGCGGGTAGACGAGTCGATGTTATATTTGAATAATTTGAGTAAGGGAATTGATCAAGAAGAAGCATTGCGAAATCAATATCCTTTTTACAATGGATTGAAAGATATGCACGAATCAAATAAAAAGATAGCTTCAACATAGAAAACGCCAAGTACTTAAGGGAAACTTAATTACTTGGCTTTATTTATAGTTTCATTTCACTTTTGCTTCTTGCTGACCTTATAGTTCACTACTTACCATTTGATCCATACGTTCCATTACACGTCTTTTCCGATAGAGCATCATTCCTGCTTCGGAAATATCTTCAATCATAGATTTGTTAATAAATGCCCCGAAAATCATACCTGCCACTGGAATCATCTGGAATAGCTTTTTCATACCAAAATTGTCTCTGTACGTATAAAATACTTCCTGCCATCCTTGCAGTTGGGATACCATATTTTCGGAAGAGCGGGGCTGTTCATAGTTTTGGGCAAGTTCATTTAATATCGCCTCTTTACCGACGATATCGGATGAAGCGAATTGCAGACATTTAACAATAAAAATACGCTCTGTTTTTTCATTTGGATCATAACCATGAATCAGCGCAATTTCCTGCAATGTTTTTAAAGCAATGCCCAATATAACGGGGATATCAATTGCTAATGTAAAAATACCGCCAACCCCCGTAGATGCCCCCTGTACCGTAGCAATATTCGCCCGGTTTTTCTGAAGCTTTTCACTAATTGCCACCATATCATCTATCGGCATTTGACCAATGTCTTGTATGGACGAAACCGAGTGCAATGTATGCTTTTGAATATGGCGCATCATTGTCTTCTCACTTACTAAATATTTACCGCCCGTTTGCACATAACTTACTAGTTCATCTACTAATACTGAAATTTTTTCCTGAATGAATTTAGGTGTTAATTTATCAAGTATTTTGAATGGAATACGACCAATTTTTTCCCAAAACCATAAGCCGCTTTGGTCTTTTTCCCATTGTTGAATAGCCTGTAAATAATCCTCCAGCTGTTGTTTAGTTTCCAAAGTTCATCCTCCTAATAGACCTGCTAGTCAATTTACGAATTCAAGCAGTAAAGGTTTCATCGCTGTTACTCCAATTGTGTTAACAAGGGAGCTACATCTTCCATTAATCGTTCATAAAATAATTCTTCAAGTTTGAGATGGTTATGATGCTGCTTCTGTTCGAAAAGACTGTACATTTTCTCGATTTTCTCGTTTGAAAAGCGGAAATGATGGTTGAAATGGTCACGTTTATTGTCCTCGCTTAAATGCATATAGCCTCGAATGATTGTATACAGTTGATGGTATTTTTTATTAGCTTGCTCATACGCTTCTCTACTTAAACAACCTAAAGCACTGCCTGGTTCATCAAAGCGGCGATAAAAATCCTTCGCTTCACGATAGGCTTCAAGCTGCATATTTGCGGTATATAAAATGTGGTGCTGCCCACGATGGTCCGGACATTCGAAATGGAGTATCGCTTTGACAAGTTGAGAGATTTTATCATACGTATCTAAAGGTTTTACAGATGTGTCTTTTAACTGAAAAAACATAATTCCACCTCGTTGTTTATCTTTTCAGAAAATTATAGCGTATATCAAATTGAAATGTTAGTAATCTCTTTCTATTTTTACCATTTTAATAAAGGAATTTGATGTTGGTATAAAATGCTCGTTTAGGAATAAAAAAGCTACAATAAACTAATATATTGTAGAATAATTTTGACAATTCAGAAATTTATTATGTATAATATCGTTATAAGAAAGTAGTTACACAATATGCGTAATTGGAGGTTATATTATGAATCTACCTAAAGTTCAATTTACAGAAGAACAAAAACAATTTAGACAGGAAGTGCGGAGCTTTTTAAAACAACATATTGAGAAAGGGACCTTTGAGACTCGTTGTGATTCATGGTTGAGTGGATCGAATCCTGATTTCTCTAAAATTGTAGCAGAGCAGGGCTGGATTGGGATGACTTGGCCGAAGCAGTATGGAGGCAAAGAACGCAGTACGTTAGACCGTTACATTTTAACAGAGGAATTTTTGGCATTTGGAGCTCCAGTAGCTGCTCATTGGTTTGCTGACCGTCAAACTGGACCGCTGTTACTGCGTTTTGGTACAGAATATCAAAAGGAATTCTTCCTGCCAAAAATTATAAAGGGTGAATGTTTCTTCGCTATTGGGTTAAGTGAACCAAACAGTGGATCAGATTTAGCGTCCGTTACAACACGTGCCGAAAAAGTTGAAGGTGGCTGGATAGTAAACGGTGCAAAAACTTGGTCCAGTAATGCCCAGGACTCACATTACATGGTAACGCTTATTCGTACGGAACCATTAGGTGAAAAAAAGCACGAAGGTCTTTCGCAGTTTATTATCGATTTGAAAGGTGAGGGAGTGACTATTACGCCAATTCGCTATTTGACAGGGGAGCCACATTTCAATGATGTATTTTTCGATAATGTATTTGTTCCGGATGAAATGGTCGTCGGAACACTAGGCAACGGGTGGAAGCAAGGTTTGGCAGAGCTGGCATTTGAGCGTAGTGGACCTGAGCGTATTTTAAGTACATTCCCGCTTTTAAATGAAGCGATAGAGCAATTAAAGAAAAAGAGAGATTATGCCGGATTGGAAGAGGCAATGAAACTAGTTGCAGAGCTTTGGTCATTGCGTAATTTATCTATCGGTGTCGCTAAAGTACTTGAAGAAGGTGGCGAAGTAAATATTCCTGCAGCACTTGTAAAAAGTATCGGTACGAAATTTGAACAGAAAATTCCGGAGATCGTACGTTTATTGCTTGACGTTTATCCGGATCTACAAAGCGAAAAAGAGATTGAACGTTATTTGGCAGAATCCATTTTACATGCACCTGGCTTCACGATTCGTGGTGGCACATCCGAAGTTCTATACGGAATTTTAGCAAAGGGGGTTATTGCACAATGAGTGAAATAAAAGAGATGGTCGCAGAAGTAGTAGAAAAAGTATTGAAACATAAAGTCGAAAAAGAAACGGTGGATTTACTGGAGGAGAATCTCTGGGCTGAAAATGTATGGCAACTCTTACTTGAAAATGAATTGCACAATGTAGCAGTCAGTGAAGAAGAGGGGGGGGCAGGTGGAGATATTGAAGATTTACTGGAACTGTATGGCCTGATTGGAAAGTATGCTGCACCTGTTCCATTCATTGAGCATACATTAGCCAACTATTTACTAAAACAGATTGATATAAAAGGGTATGAGCAGTTGACAACGTACAGTATTACTGCCCCGCTTCAGCTTAAGGAAGATGCTTTGTTTGGTACGTTAAAGCATGTTCCGTGGGCTAAATACGCTGAGAAGATCGTTGCATTGGCACAGGAGGGTTCACAGCAGTTTATCGTTGTTGCAGATCTGGAAAATGCGGTATTGAAAAATGGGACAAACCTAGCTGCAGAACCAAGATCAGAAGTTGTTTTCGAAAATATGAAAGCGCTTCAAAAAGTACCGATTACTGCAAAACAGTATATGTCACTTTCGAAATTGGTTACAGCAGCATCTGTCAGTAAAATGAACGGTGCCCTTACGACAGTATTCCAGCTAAGTGTGCAATTCAGCAAGGAGCGCGAGCAATTTGGCCGACCAATTCATCGATTCCAGCTCGTGCAGCAGCATTTGGCGAATATGGCTGGCGAACAGACGTTAATGACAGTAGCAACGAACAATGTGCAAACATTATTGGGCGACGGACAAGAGGGGCTCGAAGTAGCGTATACACGATTACGAATGGATGATGCAAGCCGCGCAGTTGCCACTGCCGCACATCAGGTTCACGCAGCAATCGGCGTTACACACGAGCATCGATTACATCAATTTACACGTCGCTTATGGGCTTGGAGAGATGAGGAATTTACGGCTCGCTATTGGAAGCAGCAGTTAGCTAAGCAGATGCTAGAGTCGAAAATGGATTTATGGGAAAGTATTACAGAACAAAATGAAGCGCATGTTCATGCATAAGGAGGAAGAAAATATGGCGGATTTATTATTTGATGTGAAGGATCATATTGCAACGATTACACTGAATCGTCCAGATAGTATGAATGCATTTAGCGAAGAAATGATTTTATCGTGGATTAAGGCTTTGGAAGAAGTACGGGATAATGATGATATACGTGTTGTCATTTTAAAAGGTAACGGCAAAGCATTTTGCGCCGGTGGTGATGTGAAAGCGATGATTGCTGGAAATGGATTTTTCAATAGTGAAGAAGATATTACTTCAACAGCTTTGGCTCGTAAAAACTCGTTATGGAAAAAGGTTCAGCGTGTCCCTCTTCTCCTTGAAGAAATCGATAAGCCGGTCATTGCACAAATGCATGGATTTGCGATGGGTGCGGGGCTGGATATGGCATTAATGTGTGATATCCGAATTGCTGCACAATCTGCTAAGTTCTCAGAAAGCTATATTAATGTTGGGATTGTTCCAGGAGACGGGGGTGCGTATTTTTTACCTCGTATTGTAGGAATTGATCAGGCGCTTGATATGTTATGGACAGCGCGCGTATTAACAGCCGAGGAAGCGAAGGAAACACGTTTAGTTACCTACGTTGTCAATGACGATGAACTTGAGGACTATACATTGAATTATGCGAAAAAATTAGCTGCTGGACCAATTGAATCAATAAAAATTATTAAGCGTGCGGTTTACCAAAGCCAAACAATGAGCTTACGTTCGTCGCTGGATTATATATCTTCAAAAATGGGCCTAGTAACGGAATTACCGACATACGAAGAAGGGGTTAAAGCAATTGTAGAAAAACGAAAAGCCGTATTTAAATAATACATCTCAAAAGGGGTATGCGGATGAAGAAAAAAATGCTCGCAGCTATTTCGATAGCTGCTATGTTGTTGGTAGGTTGTCAAAGTAATATTGAGCGATATGGGGAGCCTTTAATTTTTACTACAGGTACAACAACAGGTGTCTTTTATTCACTTGGTGCAGGAATTTCTACAATGTGGACAAATGAGCTGGAAAAGCGTGTCGCTTCACAGGCATCTAATGGAAGTATTGAAAACTTGAATTTAATGCGAAAAGGCGAGGCGAATATTTCCTTTACAACAGTCAATATTGCATATGAAGCTTACAACGGTGTAGGAAGCTTCGAAGGAAGGCAATATGAGAACGTTCGTATATTAGGGAACTTATATCCAAATATCAGTCATATTATTGTGAAAAAAAACGATAAATACAAATCGATTGAAGATTTAAAAGGAACTAGCTTCGTATTCGGAGCAGCGGGGAGTGCCACTGAAGTGGAATCTCGACTTGTCCTTGAGGCACATGGCATTGGGGAAAATGATATTAAAGCCAACTATGTCGGGTTTACGGAAGCTACAGATTTAATGCGAAATGGTCAAGTGGAAGGTGTCAATATATACACAGGGGTACCAGCAGCAGCCGCGACAGAGCTTATTTCAACAGTAGATTCCAGAGTATTAAGCATGTCTGATAGCGCAATTGACTATTTAGTGGAAGAATACCCTTGGAACTTTGCTTATACAATCGAGCCAAACACATATGATAAACAGCCGGAAGCAATTCAAACTGTCGGTCAATACAGTACGATCGTCATTGATGAAAGTGTAAATGAAGAAACCGTTTATCAGTTAACGAAAGCTTTATGGGAAAACTTAAGTTCACTTGAAAAATCCTACAGTATTGCAAAGCAGTTCAGTCCGGAAAATGCGGTTTCGGGAACAGCGGATATTCCGCTTCATCCAGGAGCAGAGCGCTATTATCGCGAAATTGGTGTTGTCGAATAAAAGTAAAGGGATAAGGAGGAAACTTTATGACTGGAAAACCTCTTGAAAAAGATGAGCTACAGCAGCTAATGGATCTTGAAGATAAAAATATAAATTCACGTACCTATATTGGTCTATTTGGCAAAATCGTCGTTGGGGTTGCAATTATTTGGTCGATTTTTCAAATTTATATGAGCAGCATTGGCGTAATGGAAGCAACAAAGTTTCGTGCATGGCATTTAGGATTTCTACTTTTATTTAGCTTTATTTTTTATCCCGCAACAAAGAAAAGTGTAGGGACGAGAAGGTTGCCTACATGGTTTGACAGTATTTGTATTACGTTATCGATATTCGTGACATTATATTTTGTTATTGTATATGACATTCTTGTTCGTGACCGAGCAGGGGAAAATACGATTCTTGATCTATGGGTCGGTGCGATTGCCATTTTACTATTATTTGAAGCGGCACGTCGTGTAGTCGGCAATGCATTGACATTAATAGCATTATTTTTCCTAGCTTACAATTTCTTTGGTGCCTATATCCCAGGTATACTTGGACATTACGGCTTCAGTTTAGAGCGAATTATTAACATTATGTTCTGGGGTGGACAAGGTATTTTCGGTACAGCACTTGGTGTATCGGCAACATACATTTTCATTTTCGTACTGTTTGGTGCCTTCTTGAAAAATAGTGGCTTTTCGGATTTTATTAACGATTTAGCGCTAACGATTGCAGGTCGAACAGCAGGTGGACCGGCTAAAGTTGCAGTATTCGCGAGTGCGCTTATGGCAACTATTAGCGGGAGTGCTGTAAGTAATGTTGTAACAACAGGTACAGTAACTATTCCAATGATGAAAAAGGCTGGTTATTCGAAAAAATTCGCCGGTGCTGTAGAGGCAGTTGCTTCAACCGGGGGCTTGATTGCACCTCCTGTAATGGGGGCTGCTGCTTTCATTATGGCTGAGTACTTAGGAGTTTCGTATTCAGTTGTTATGCTGGCTGCGATTATCCCGGCAGTGCTCTACTATTTAACACTGTTTATGATCGTCCATTTTGAAGCGAAGAAAATGGGGTTATCGGGTATTTCAAAGGAAAATATTCCAATAGCCAAGCAAGTTTTGAAAAATGGTGGACACTTATTGATTCCATTATTTATTTTATTATTTATGTTGTTTGCCGGTTATTCGCCACTATATGCAGCCATTTTTGCGTTATTCTCGATCGTGCCGACAGCGGCCATCCGCAAGCACACACGCATGAACTTGAAAACGGTGATTGATTCGGTCGTCGAAGGGGTCAAAGGAGCAATCAGTGTAGGGATTGCCTGTGCCATAGTCGGTATCGTTATTGCAACAATTACGTTGACGAGTATCGGTTTAATCATCGGTAACAACGTATTAAGCTTTGCTGGCGACAGTGTTATGTTGGCGGCTATATTAACAGCGGTTATTAGTATCGTGTTAGGAATGGGTATCCCAGCCACTGCGGCATATATTATTGTGGCAACCATTTCAGTACCGATTTTAACGCAATTAGGTGTACCGGCGATAGCAGCTCATATGTTTGCCTTTTACTTTGCTGCTTTATCCAGTATTACACCACCTGTAGCGTTGGCGCCATATGCAGCGGCCGGTATTGCAGGGGAATCCCCAAATAAAGTATCGTTTGAGTCGGTTCGTTTAGGGATGATTGGTTTTATTGTACCGTTCTTCTTCATTTTCAATCCGGCCCTCCTATTAACAGGCGGTACAATTGGAGAATATATTATTGCAGCGATTACGGCATGTATCGGTGGGGTATCAATTGCGGCTGGGATTAAAGGTTATTTATTCCGCCGGACATATTTTATCGAGCGAATTGTCTTCTTTTTTGCAGGCATAGCACTAATGGATACGACTTTACTCTATAACTTAATAGCATTGGCAATGATTGCTATTGCTGTTGCAACACAAATTATGATGAAGCAGCCTGAACGTAAAGTTGCACCATCATTAATAAAAGGTGAAGAAGCGAGGTGATGGGAATGCGCCCATTAGAAAATATAAAAATATTGGATTTATCCCGCGTTTATGCGGCACCAGCAGGAACGATGATTTTGGCGGATTTAGGTGCAGAAGTTATTCGAATTGAGCATCCGAATGGTTCTGATAGTATGCGTGAATGGGGGCCCTTCATAAATGGTGAGAGCACCTATTATATTAGTGCCAACCGTAATAAAAAGTCGATTACTTTAAACTTAAAGGAACACTCGGATAAAGAAGTTCTACTGGATTTAGTAAAAGAATCGGATGTCATTATTGATAATTTTAAAACGGGTGATATGAAAAAGATGGGGCTCAATTATGAGAATCTTAAACAAATTAATCCGCGCATCATTCAATGCTCTGTAACGGGCTTTGGCCAAACGGGACCCCTTGCCAATGAGCCAGGCTTTGATCCAGTTATCCAGGCAATGAGCGGCTTAATGGATGTAACAGGACATCCGGATGGGGAAGCAACGAAAGTAGGAGTGCCAATTGCCGATATTTTAACATCCCATTATGTAGTGATCGGTATTTTATCAGCGTTGCGTATGCGTGATTTAACAGGGAAGGGTCAGTTTATCGATTTAGCGCTGCTCGATGTCCAAATGAGCTCCCTTGCGAATATTTCAAGCGCATATTTAAATACAGGCTTTGAATCTTCCAGACTAGGAAACAAACATAATAATGTAGCGCCATATCAAGTATTTGAGTGCGAAGATGGTCCACTCATGTTTTGTGTAGGGACAGAAGATCAATTTAGAAAGTTTTGCGAGATGGTTAATCGACGTGAGTGGCTTTCGGATGAGCGTTTCAAGACGAATACACTTCGTAAGCAAAATGAACGTGCATTGACAGCATATATTTCTCAGGTCACGTTAACAAAAACTCGGGATGAATGGATTGAGTTATTGCAGCACTACAAAATTCCAGGTGGACGTGTCAATACTGTAGCAGAGGCGTTTCAACAACCTCAAGTTATTGCGCGCAACCTAATAGGGGAAATGGACCATCCGGTATATGGGACTGTAAAATTTGTGAAAAATCCCCTGCAATATTCCGAATTGAACATTTCCTATGATAGTAGCCCGCCGCTTTTAGGTGAGCACACTGAAGAAATCCTGAAAATGAATAAAAACTAAAGTAGTATAAATGGCATCACCAAAGACTATTTGGAATAATTCTTTTGGGATGAAGATATTAATAACTTGCTATTATATACTGGAAACAACTTTATTGTAGAGATTATTGCCATGAGTTAGATGGCGGGAAAGATAATGATGACTTTTAACATAAGCCCTTCTTTTTTCTTCCAATTAATTTTGATACTATTAGGAAAGGGGGGCGTCTGAATGGAGCAAAACAAGTTTGAAAAAATGTATTTAATGCAGACCGTACAAAAAACAATTGTTATACTGCGTGCCTTTACAAAAGAACAACCTAAGCTGTCTTTAACAGAATTAAATAAAAAAACAGGTATCGGATTATCAAGTCTCCAAAGATTTGTAGCTACTTTAGTATATGAAGGATTTCTAATTCGAGATGATCGTACGAAACATTATCAACTTGGCTTATCGTTAATTCACTTAGGGAAGTTAGTGGAGGAAGAATCCAGTATCATTACAATTGCGCAGCCTATACTCCAGCAGCTAAATCAGAAAACAAATGAAAGTATTTCAATGAGTATTATTGATGGCAATGAGCGCCGTTGTATTATGAATATAGAAAGTAATTATGCATTATCAGCACGTAATCATGTTGGAGATACTTCGCCACTATATGCAGGGGCCTCTGCAAAATCAATGCTGGCCTTTTTACCCCAGGAAGAAATCGATGAGTATTTAAATAAGGTGGATTTGCAGCGTGTGACAGAAAATACTATTGTTGATCGTGAACAGTTACTGCAACAGCTACAGCAAGTGCGTGAACAACAATATATTTTTACAAGAGCAGAACGCATTGTTGGGGCCTGTTCCTTCAGTACTGCCATTATCTCAAATGGAAGACCGATTGCATCCATTGCAATTATTATTCCGGAAGCACGCTTTGATGAGGCGCAATTTGACGACTTACGGGATTTGATTCTGCAGGCGAAATTTGATATTGAAAGGCAACTTAATAAGTGAAACAATCCAACCGGGTATGAATCGGTTGGATTGTTTTTATTTTGATAGGGTAAGGAGTGAATAGGGAAATAGAGGAACGAATTTCCCTTATTTCACAAATAAATTAAAAAATAGTGAAAATAAGGGAAGGAATTTCCGTTATTGACCTAAAAAACATGAAATTTCAGGATTTTATTTAAAATAACGGTAAAACGTTCCCTTATTTATCCTAAAATGAGCTACATCATTCAAATAACGGTAATATCTCCCCTTATTTTAGCGTCGGGTACTCGGTAGGGAAGTTACTTTAATAAAAAAATAAGAAAAAGGCACTTTCTATTCGTAACGAACGGAAAGTGCCATATAAAATTAAAATACTAAATGCTTCTCAATATAAGCTTTAACTTCAGCAATCGGCAAATCCGCATGCCTACTGCAAGCTATAATTAAATTTTATAATTAGAATACTAAATGCTTTTCAATATAAGCTTTAACCTCAGCAATTGGCATACGGATTTGTTCCATAGAATCACGGTGACGAACTGTTACTTGGCCGTCTTCTTTTGAGTCGAAATCGTACGTGATACAGAATGGTGTACCGATTTCATCTTGGCGGCGGTAGCGTTTACCGATTGATTGAGACTCGTCGAAGTCAACAGGGAATGCTTTACGTAAGTCAGCCCATACTTCGCCTGCTTCGTCTGATAATTTTTTCGATAATGGTAATACTGCTGCCTTAAATGGTGCTAGTGCAGGGTGGAAACGTAATACGGTACGTTTGTCATCGCCTTCTAACGCTTCTTCATCATAAGCGTCACATAAGAATGCTAATGTTACACGGTCAGCACCTAAAGATGGCTCGATGCAGTATGGTACATAGCGTTCGTTTGTAATTGGATCAATGTACGTGAAATCTTCACCTGAATGCTCCATATGTTGTTTTAAGTCGAAGTCTGTACGGTCAGCGATACCCCATAGCTCGCCCCAGCCGAATGGGAAGCGGAATTCGATATCAGAAGTTGCATTTGAGTAGTGAGACAACTCATCTTCCTCATGGTCACGCATACGCATAGATTCTTCGTTCATGCCTAAGTTTAATAACCAGTTTTTACAGAAGTTTTTCCAGTATTCGTGCCACTCTAAGTCTTCACCTGGCTTACAGAAGAATTCTAATTCCATTTGTTCAAATTCACGTGTACGGAATGTGAAGTTACCTGGTGTGATTTCGTTACGGAAACTTTTACCTACTTGTGCGATACCAAATGGTGTACGTTTACGCATAGAACGTTGAACGTTTTTGAAGTTCACGAAGATCCCTTGTGCTGTTTCAGGACGTAGGAAGATTTCGTTTGTTGAAGATTCAGTTACACCTTGGAACGTTTTGAACATTAAGTTGAATTGGCGGATGTCTGTGAAATCGATTTTGCCGCAATCAGGACAAGCTACTTCAAGCTCTTCCATTTTTGCTTTCATTTGGTCGAATGTCATACCGTCAACGATGATTTCTTCGCCCGTTTTAGCTAAGTTTGCATCCTCGATTAATTTGTCCGCACGGTGACGCGCTTTACAAGATTTACAGTCGATCATTGGGTCGTTGAAGTTACCAACGTGACCAGAAGCAACCCAAGCTTTTGGATTCATTAAAATTGCTGCGTCTAATCCTACGTTGTGTTCAGATTCCTGAACGAATTTTTGCCACCAAGCTTTTTTAACGTTGTTTTTTAATTCCACACCTAATGGACCGTAATCCCAAGTGTTTGCTAAACCACCGTAAATATCAGATCCAGGGAATACGAATCCACGATGTTTTGCTAATGATACAATTGTTTCCATTGATTTTTCTGCCATGAAAAATCCCTCCTAATAAATATTAATGTACGTTGGCGCAGTGTCCGAATTTCTTCGGCACGCGCTGCAAGAAGATAAAAAGCACCCGTCTCCGGGCACAAACTCCATGCCCGGGGACGAGTGCATCAATGATGATATACCCGCGGTTCCACCCCGCTTGTTTTTAAATAAATAAAAACCTCTTTTATAAAATTAGCTCAGGGGTGCCGTTTCTCAATTCAATGTAGGCTTGCACTATCCCTACTCGCTCATGTTAGAATTGATACTTATTATTCCCTTCATCGCTTACATATGAAATTAAATTGTTCGCTCATATTGTAGCATGGGATTGTTTTCTTCGCAATATAGAAGAAAATAGTATATAATAATTGATGAAAAAGTATAACATTATTTGAAGCGGGTGAGTCCAATCGAACTCAATAAACGTCAAGATGCAATCTTGCAAATTGTAAAAGAAAATGGTCCTATTACGGGCGAACATATTGCTGAGCGCCTTGGATTAACACGGGCAACTTTAAGACCGGACTTAGCCATATTAACGATGGCAGGATTTTTAGATGCGCGACCTCGTGTCGGCTATTTTTATGCGGGGAAAAAATCGACGGCTGCCTTTACAGAATCGATGCTAAATTTAAAAGTAAAAGATTTCCAGTCTGTTCCTGTAGTTGTTTCAGAAGAGATGACAATATATGAAGCTATTATACATATGTTCTCTGAAGATGTAGGGACACTGTTTGTAGTGGATAAAAATGAAATGCTGCAAGGTGTATTATCGCGCAAAGACTTGTTACGTTCTAGTATCGGGACACAGGATTTAAATAAAATGCCTGTGCATATAATTATGACGAGAATGCCCAATATCGCTTATTGTCTTAATTCCGATTCATTAGTAAATACAGCTAAAAAGTTAATTGAACGAGAAATTGATTCCGTGCCGGTTGTAGAAGAGACGGAGCAAGGGCTTATTATTACAGGACGATTAACGAAAACGAGTATTACACGTGCATTTATTTCATTAGCTGAAACACATGATTTATAGGTGATTTTATGAAAAAATTAACAATATTTGTAGTATCCGATTCTGTTGGTGAAACAGGAGAAGCAGCTGTTAAAGCAGTTGTTAGCCAATTTCGACCAAACTTCGAAAAAGTAAGAATTCGTAAATTTC
Organism: Solibacillus ferritrahens; assembly: GCF_037027585.1. NCBI lineage: Bacteria > Bacillati > Bacillota > Bacilli > Caryophanales > Caryophanaceae > Solibacillus > Solibacillus ferritrahens. Next base: position 20,755 of record NZ_JAXCLE010000009.1, read on the forward strand.
CACATATAACGCATATAGATGTACTTGAAAAAATAGTGCAGATTGCCCAAACGAATGAGGCAACAATTGTATTTACGCTAGTAGAAAAGAACATGCGTCTGGTCTTACAAAAAATTGCTTTGGAGTATAAGGTACCTGTTATTGACCTCTTAGGTTCTATGCTCGATTTAATCGAAACTTCTTTTGATGAAAAGCCTTTGCAAAAGCCGGGTTTAGTTCATCAATTGGATGATGATTACTTCAAGAAAATCGAGGCGATTGAATTTGCTGTAAAATATGATGATGGACAAGATCCGCGCGGTATTTTACTGGCTGATATTGTACTAATCGGTGTATCAAGAACTTCAAAAACACCTTTATCCCAATATTTGGCGCATAAAAGATATAAAGTAGCGAATGTCCCACTTGTACCTGAAGTTAAGCCGCCTATAGAATTGATGCAAATTGATCCGAAAAAGTGCTTTGGATTGGTTATTACGCCTGAAAAGTTAAATAACATTCGAAAAGAGCGCTTAATTACGTTAGGTTTAACAGAAGATGCTTTTTATGCACAACAAAAAAGAATTGAAGATGAAATTCGCTATTTTTATAGCATTGTTGATAAAATAGGCTGTCGGGCGATTGATGTAACGAATCGTGCTGTAGAAGAAACAGCCCACAAAATATTAGATATGCTAGAGCTTGAATGTAAATAAACTCTAAAGCCACCTCTAACAACTAGAAGAGGAGGTTTTTTTAGTGGAAGGATATTTTATACTTTTGAAATATTAATATCTATACTTTTGGTCTAGTTAAAACTTTTATAAATCGATAAAATTCGTTGTATTTAGCCTTTTTTCTTGATTTTTTTACGAAATAATATAGCAACAGTAGTCTTTTTGTTTTATAATATTAAAATTGTGGTAAAAATATTAATTATAGAGTAATTACAAATTTGTTTTATAAATTTTGTCGTATTTTAGAGGATTTTTGTAATTTATCTCGAATAGTGTAGATGGTGATAATGTGGCTGGAAAAATACCTGAACATGTGATTGAACAAATTCGCTCTCAGTCGGATATAGTCGATGTTATAAGCGATTATATGCAATTGACGAAAAAAGGGCGCAACTATTTCGGCTTATGTCCGTTTCATGGAGAGCAAACACCTTCATTTTCAGTTTCTACCGACAAACAGATTTTTCATTGTTTTGGCTGTGGCGCTGGAGGAAATGCAATCACTTTTGTTATGGACATCGAACAATTGTCGTTTCCAGATGCACTCATTAAATTAAGTCAGCGTGCAGGGATTCCGCTTGAAATGGAATTATCGACTGAACAGACAATGTCGAATTCGACCGTCTCAAAGAAAGAACAACAAATGAGAGAAGCTCATAATTTTGCAGTAGAGTTTTATCATCATATTTTGATAAACACTGAAGACGGCGAACCTGCATTAAATTATTTACTTGAAAGAGGATTTACACAGGAACAAATCGAAACACATCAAATAGGATGGGCTTTACCGAATTGGGATACGCTTTCTACATTATTGGAACGTAAAGGGTATGACTTAACGGAAATGGCTGAAAGCGGTCTTATTATTCAAAAAGAAAGCGACGGTAGTTATTTTGATCGTTTCCGTGGGCGGATTATGTTTCCTATTCGAGATGAAAATGGAAAGCCAATAGCATTTTCAGGCAGGATTTTAAATACGGATGGCGAAGATGCTAAGTACCTGAATAGTCCCGAAACGCCTATCTTTCATAAAAGTCAAGTGCTTTATAATTTAGATAAGGCACGAGCATCAATTCGAAAAGTAAGACAAGTTATTTTAATGGAAGGCTTTATTGATGTTTTGGCAGCTAATCGTGCAGGCATATTCAATGCAGTTGCAACGATGGGTACGTCGCTAACACCCCAGCATATTACAAAGCTCAAACGCTTAGTTCAGCAAGTTACAGTTTGCTATGATGGTGATAATGCTGGTTTTGAGGCGGCAAAGCGAGCTGCACAAATGCTTCATGAAGAACAGATTAAAGTCGAAGTTGCTGTTATACCGGATAAACTTGACCCAGATGATTATATTCGTACTCATGGTCAAGAGGCATTTAAAAACCAAATAATCGAAAAGCCACAAGCGTATATTGCATTTATGATGATGCATGCTAAACGTGGCAAAAATTTTCAGTTTGAAAATGACACACTTCAATACATTCAGGAAGTACTTGAGACGTTAAAGAATAATACTTCTCCTATTGAAAGAGATTTATACATTCGCCAACTTTCCAATGAGACAAATATTTCTCAAGAGGCGATAAGTACGCAATTGCGAAAAATCGCTGCGGATAATGTGAAAGAAAAAAAACGCGAGCAAAGTACAGTGAATGTGCCGAGTACCCAAATGCAGCGGGATCGCAAAAAAGATGCAACAGATCGTGCTGAAAGTATACTTTTAGCCTATATGTTGCATGATGTAAATATTGTGAACAAAGTGCTTAGAGAAGGAAATAATGAACCGTTCATTCATGAGGAATATTTATCCGTATTTGTTCGTTTAATTGGATTTTACGAAGAATATGAAATGGCTGATTTTCATCGGTTCGTTGAAGTTTTAAATGATAATGATTTACGCAAGATTGTGATGGATGCTGCGTTACTTGAACGTGACCCTGATAATGGAGAAGCGGAAATTAACGATTGTTTAAAACAAATCGAAAAACGTCGATTAGAACTAAAAATAGAAGAATTAAAGCACAAACAAAAAGAAGCAGAAAAGATGCACGAGCATAGACGAGCACTTGAGATTGCCCAACAGATTATCGAATTAAGCAGAAGGATAAAAAAGGGCGTTTAACTCGATTTGTTTTTAGAAGGAGGAAGGTTTATGGCGGACAAGTCAAAACATTCAAAAGATACGGTGGTAAACGGGGTTTCATTAGAGCAAGTAAAAAAGCAACTTTTAGCTAAAGCAAAACAAGTTGGCGAAATGTCAATGAAGGAAATATCTGATACATTAGCATTTTTCGAATTAGAAAATGAAGAAATTTTCAACTTTGCCGATGAAATCGAGAAAAATGATATAACTGTTGAAGGTAAAGAAGAATTTGAGGAAGAAGCACTTTCCAAGCAAGAATCTAGTGAAGAGGCTTTTGATTTAAATGATTTAAGTGTGCCTCCTGGTGTTAAAATTAACGATCCAGTGCGCATGTATTTAAAGGAAATCGGGCGTGTAGATTTACTTTCTGCAGAGGAAGAAATTCGTTTAGCAGAACGAATCGAGCAGGGTGATGAAGAAGCTCGTAAACGTTTGGCGGAAGCGAACCTGCGTCTTGTAGTTTCAATTGCAAAGCGCTATGTTGGACGAGGCATGCTGTTTTTAGACCTTATTCAAGAAGGAAATATGGGACTTATTAAAGCGGTTGAAAAGTTTGATCACCGCAAAGGGTTTAAGTTCTCAACATATGCTACATGGTGGATTCGTCAGGCAATTACACGTGCTATTGCAGACCAAGCACGTACGATTCGTATACCGGTACACATGGTCGAAACGATTAACAAATTAATCCGTGTTCAACGTCAACTTCTTCAAGATCTAGGTCGTGAGCCATCTCCTGAGGAAATTGGAGAAGAAATGGATTTAACACCTGAAAAAGTACGTGAAATTTTGAAAATTGCTCAAGAACCTGTTTCATTGGAAACGCCAATTGGGGAAGAAGATGATTCGCACTTAGGAGACTTCATTGAAGACTCGGAAGCACAATCGCCTTCTGATCATGCAGCGTATGAGCTTTTAAAAGAACAGTTAGAAGATGTACTTGATACATTGACGGACCGTGAAGAGAATGTTTTACGTCTACGTTTCGGTCTGGATGATGGTCGTACTCGTACATTGGAAGAGGTAGGAAAAGTATTTGGCGTTACACGTGAACGTATTCGTCAAATCGAGGCAAAAGCATTGCGTAAACTTCGCCACCCATCTCGTTCAAAACGCTTAAAAGATTTCCTAGAATAGGTTGAATATGGAAAAGATGAAGAAATTTTTTCTTCATCTTTTTTCTTATGTGTATTAGTTAATAAGTATTGTTTTTTATGGTAGATGCCATTACTTTTTGCTGATGTTCTTCCTTGAGGTATTAATTACAATAGTATATATAATTTACATATATGGGGCGAAGTCATGTCGAATCAGAAAAAGCAGATTATTATGAACGAAATTAGCTTTTGGAAACAAAATAAATTGTTGCCAGGGCAGTATTGCGATTTTTTAATGACACTTTATTCAGAAGGCAATAATAGCGATGATGAAATTACAGGTCAGGCCAAAAAAGCGATACATAATGTTGAAAAACGTAAAAAGTTTAATTTAGCTGTATTCTTTCCAATAAGTGCGATTGTTATTTTACTCTTGCTCTTCACTATTCAATTTGAATGGGTAGTCATTGCGGTGGCAGCTGTATTTGCAGTAAGCTGCCTAATCGGAGCGCTCTATTTCGCTAAAAGGAACCATCTATTGGCGGTCATGCTGCAACTGGCTACGGCTTTATCGACTTTAGGTGTTACCTTAAAAATAAGTACCACATATTTTACCGGCAATAATGAGATGCTTTATATTTTTCTGATTATTAACTGTGTATTTTGGTTGGTAAGTGGTGTAATGATGAAAATTATTTATTTTACGATTTCAGGCATTCTCGGTTTACTCGTAATAATTGGTGCTTGGATTTATTTCCTTTAAGCAACAATATATAATTATTAATTTAGGGCTATGTAGAAAGTTATGAACTTTTTATATAGCTTTTTTATTTTACCATTCTACAAAATTCTCTTTAAATTGCGTGTATTTTCTGTAAAAAACAAGATTTTTAGATTACAATAGAAATGTAGCAAATTGAGGGTGAGGGGATGAATGCCATGAATTTTGATTTAACAGCAGAGCAAGGTATGTTACAAAAAATGATACGGGAATTTTCAGATGAAGTAGTGGCATCTGGAGCAATCGAACGTGATAAGAATAAAGCCTTTCCAGTAGAGATTTTCAAGCAGCTTTCTGATATGGGAATTATGGGGTTACCGTTTCCGGAAGAATACGGCGGGGCAGGAGCAGACACGATTAGTTTTGCTATTGTAACAGAAGAATTAAGCCGTACATGTGCATCTACTGGTATTACGTATTCGGCTCATATTTCGTTAGGCGGCGCACCATTACATTTATTCGGTACAGAGAAGCAAAAGGAAAAATATTTGACACCGATTTGTACAGGGGAATCATTTGGCGCGTTCGGATTAACTGAACCTAACGCGGGATCGGATGCTGGGGGTACTGAAACGACGGCATCATTGGAAAATGGTGAATTTGTTATTAACGGGTCAAAAGTTTTTATCACAAATGCAAGTTATGCAAAACATTTGGCATTGACAGCGATTACAGATCGTAATGGTAACAATAAAGAAATCAGTGCAATAATTGTGCCGACTGATGCACAAGGATTCACTATTAAATCAGAGTACGAGAAAATGGGCTTAAATGCATCCAATACGACAGAACTTATTTTGGAAAATGTGCGTGTGCCAGAGGAAAATCTACTAGGTGTAAGAGGGAATGGCTTTAAGCAATTTTTAACGACCCTTGATGGTGGACGTATCGGCATTGCGGCGATGGCAGTAGGGATTGCCCAAGGTGCATTAAATAAAGCAGTTCAGTACGCAAAAGAACGTAAGCAATTTGGCAAGACTTTATCGCAGTTTCAGGCAACGCAGTTTAAATTGGCTGATATGGAGGTAAAAATACAATTAGCCCGAACTTTTGTTTACAAAGCAGCCTGGTTAAAAGACCAAGGACGTCCATTCGGGAAAGAGGCAGCCATTGCAAAATACTATGCTTCTGAAATGGCGATGGAAGTGTGCGATGAGGCGATTCAAATCCATGGTGGCTATGGCTATATGAAAGAATATGAAGTAGAGCGCTATTTACGTGATGCAAAGTTATTGGAAATCGGAGAAGGTACTTCGGAAGTACAGAAAATGGTAATTGCAAGACATATATTGTGATGAAAATGACAAATTGGATAAATTGTTACAAAGCTAGTAAAAGTTGTCCAATAGGTCTTTTAGTTTTCTAGTGAATCAAGTACAATTAGTATTGTTTACTAGGCATTTACCTAGAAAGAAATAGAATATTTAATGAGGGAGGGGAACGCAATGAAAAACAATCCACTTATTCCTTACACGCTTATCATGGCATTCGGTATAGCACTAATTTTCTTCATGTCATTTGAGGGTGCAGCTGATAAAAACAGTGCGGATGGTGATCATGCAGGCGAAACTGCTGAATTAAACGGTGAAGATATCGCTCAAAAGAACTGTATTTCTTGTCACGGTGGAGATTTAACTGGTGGCGGAGGTCCTAGTATTGTTGGCTTAGATGCAGAACATATTAAAGATGTAGCATTAAACGGTACAGAAAGCGGCGCTATGCCAGCAATTCTTAAAAACGAAGCTGAGGCTGAAGCGGTAGCAGAATATATTTCTGGTCTGTAAAGATCATAAAAGTGTAGAAATTAGAGAAATCTATTTTCTGCACTTTTTTGATATGCAAATATTTGTTGGAAAGAGACGTTTTTATAAAAGTTCTATATAATATAGTTAGTTTGTGATATAGAAATGAGGATATTTAATATGAACGCACAAAAACTTTCAAAACGACTAGAAAAGGTTGCTTCATTTGTACCTACAGGGGCAGTTGTAGCTGATATTGGCAGTGACCATGCATACCTACCATGTTATTTAGTGCATAAAGGGATTGCTTCTCGTGCAGTAGCGGGTGAAGTAGTTAAGGGGCCTTATGAATCAGCTGTTAAACAAGTACGGACAGAAGGTTTAACTGATAAAATTACAGTTCGCATGGCCGATGGTTTAGCCGCAGTAGAAGAAGGGGATGAGATAACTGCGGTAACAATTGCAGGAATGGGTGGCCCTTTAATCGTTTCAATTCTAGAAAAGCATCCACAGGCATTAAAAACGGTTACCCGCCTAATTTTACAGCCAAATATCCATGCTAAAGCGATACGGGAATGGGCGCTTGCGAATCAATGGGCAATTCAGGATGAAGTGATTTTGGAAGAGGACGGCAAAGTTTATGAAGTGCTCGTTTTACAGCGCGGTGAAATGAAGCTAACGGAGGCGGAAATTTTACTAGGACCAAAGTTAATGAATGCAAAAACACCTGTTTTTGTAGAAAAATGGTCTCGGGAAATCGCCAATTGGCAACGTGTTCAACAAGCGATTGAGCAAGCCGGTAAAACCCCTGAAAATCAGGCAAAGCATGAAGAATTATCACATTTAATAAAACTAGTACAGGAGGCGATTGCGTGAAGTCAGTAAATGGCAACGAAATTATTCAACTGTTCGAATCATGGTCACCGAAAAAATATGCATGCATGCCTAATGACCCTATTGGCTTAGCTATCGGAACATTAAATAAACCCGTCTCAAAAGTGCTTGTTACTCTAGACGTGACACATGAAATTGTTAATGAAGCGATTGAAAATGGGTGTGAACTTATCATTGCGCATCATCCACCTATTTTTATGAAATTATCCAATTTACGGACAGATAATCCGCAGGGGGCATTATATGAAAAGTGTCTGAAAAACGATATTGCGGTATATGCAGCCCATACAAATTTAGATGTTGCACCGGGTGGGGTAAATGACTTATTAGCAGATGCACTGCAATTGGAAGAGCGCAGGATTTTAGATATTTCCTATGAGGAAAAAATGATGAAGCTTGCTGTTTTTGTTCCTGTTGACGATGCCGATGCTTTACGCGAGGTTTTAGCAAAAGCCGGTGCCGGACGTTTAGGGAATTATGAGGCTTGCAGCTACACATTGGCTGGTAAAGGGCGTTTCCGTGCTGTAGAAGGAGCGGATCCTGCTGTAGGGGAAATAGGAGAACTGCATATCGAGCAGGAAGAGAAAGTTGAAGTCGTATTCCCGCAGTCTATGAAAAACAAAATACTAAAGGCTATGTTAAATAGTCATCCATATGAAGAGCCGGCGTATGATTTGTTTACGATGGATGTGGCGACAAACGAAGAAGGATTGGGACGTATCGGAAAATTAAAAGAACCGATGACGTTACGTGAATTTGCGGAGTTTGTGAAAGTTCAATTAGATGTCCCTTGCCTGCGTGCAGTAGGTCCTCTTGATCAGCCTGTGCAAAAGGTTGCTATCGTCGGTGGTGACGGCAATAAGTACATTCGTACAGCAAAATTTGCAGGTGCCGATGTATTTGTAACAGGAGATATTGGCTTCCATATGGCTCAAAGTGCGGAATTGGATGGCTTAAGCATAATTGACCCTGGTCATCATGTAGAAAAAGTGATGATTAAAGGGGTTGCAGAAAAAATGGCGACATTATGTACTGATAAAAAATTACCTGTCGAATTTCTTCAATCCAAGGTTCATACAGAGCCGTTTAAATTTATTTAGAATGTGATTAGAGATTAAAATAAGCGGAGTATTTCCCCTTATTTTCAGAATTCCGCTCATTTTAAGTGAAATAAAGGAAGTAATTCCGGTTATTTACATGAAATTCTTTAAATTACATGCTTTTTTAATCAATAGGCGTAATATCTCCGCTTATTTTGGTTGTTTTTTCGTTAAATTAATAATTAAGCGGAATTTGTCCGTCTATTTTGCGCACTATAGCAAACCCAAAAATGCCAATATTCTCCTTGAGGGAAATGGCATTTTTTTGCTGGCATAGAAAATTGATTTCCATTCCGGGACGCTTTCCGCGGGCACGGCCTGAGCCTGTAGTCTCAGGCGTCGGTGCTCCTGCGGTTACTCGTCGCAAAATAAATTTTGCTGTTCCCGCAGGAAGCTTTGCTTGTAGCGAAAGGCGTTAGCCGTCAGCTACACTCGCCCTCCATTCCAATCAATTTTTAAAGTATCGTTTTTTTATTAAGGATCTTTTCCTTAATCAATGAAATCTCTACTTCTGTCCCAGCCCCTTTAATTTTGAATTAATTTTTTTCCGGCTGCTGCATTAAATAAGGATACGACACTACTAATCCCAGTAAATAAATGACAACCAAAAAATAGAGAGGAAGCAAGTGGATGAATGCTGTATAACCGATTGCAAAGTGTGTACCTATACCTGCTAAAAAGGCGGGAAGGGCACCGAAAGCATACGTAAACCATAACCAGCGTTCCCCAGCGCGAAATCCCCAAAGTGATAAACATAATACAAGGATACCTACACTAATAAGTGCACTGCCAAACCCAGCACGATCATGTGCAATCACTGGTATTAACATGTCGCTTATAGATTGCAGCATTTCAACAGGCATACATAAAAAGCTAATATCGGTTGAAACAAATACTTTTGTGATACCAATGAATGAAATCACGACTCCGCCGGCCAACAGTAAAAAGCCGAGCATAACGAACAGCAGTTGCCCATAAACACCACGCATCCAAATCCGGTCATTTGTGTCATGCCAAGATTGCGGGCTGCGGTTTGCTGTTTTGCTTTCCCGCCAGCTCAGTGCATAAAGAGGCAGCAAGAGTAGCCAAAAAAGTCCGTGCAGCCAATCAAAATAACCATAGCCTATAAATAATAAAATGCCTAAAAATCCAGTTATTGCTGCACTATGAAAAGTTACTTTGGCCCAGTGCAGCTGACGCCTTATCCCGAAATAGGCAAGCGACATATATAGAATACTTGCAGAAATCATCGTGCCAGCGAGTGACATCCGGTCATGTGCCATAAAGGCTAAAATCTGTGGATTAATGAGATTTAATTGTTGATGCGTTAAACCGATAAAATTTTCATCATAATTTAAAATGACGGTAGTAAGTGCAAAATATTGTGCAATTAAGCCACCGATCAAAATGGCAAGCCCGAATAAAAATGACCAATGCCAGCTCTGTGATGAGCTATGGATCTCTTTTTCATAGAGTAGCCGTTCATGAATCCTTTTTGGTAAGCCAGGACCTGTTTTTACATAACCTTCTGAAAGCATGATTAAGTCCGTACCGTATTCCTTTAAACATAGTGCCTGTGATGGCGACTCTACTCCACCTCTAGTAACGATAGGGTAGTCAGGAAAGGACTTTTTTAATTCCTGTACAGCTTGTTGCAATAATGGGAAAGCATTACTGTGTTCACTGTAATGGTCTTTGGTAGCTGTAATAGGGGCATCGATAACAAAGCCACGCACTATTGCTGGAACTTGCCTAATCGTTTTTGCTGAATCCACTGAAACTATTTGATATAGAGTTGCCCCTATATCCAAATCGAGTTGCGCAATCTGATCTGAATATAGAAAGAATCCCTCTACATATGGGGTAAGCTGTGTTATGCATGTGTACAATTCTTGCTTACTTAAGTTTTCGTCGAAGCGGGCAAACAGTGGTATACGAATATTTTTCGTAATTACTAGTTTTAACACATTTTTTAGCAGTACTTTTTCCTCTGTATGGGAAAATGAGATATGCTGATCGTGCCATTGAGGTGGTAGCTGTACTGCAGGCTTTTTAACTACTATAGGGCCTATTTCAATAAAATTAAAGCCAAGTTCCTGAAAAGCGGTTACCCCAGTAAGTTGGGGGTCCAATTTACTGCTAAGACCTATTGGTGAATTAAAGTGAGTACCGTTTACCTGTTGCTTCAAAAGTGGGTTAGTTCGGTTGTGACCTAAAAATTCGATGAGGTGCTTTCCACCGGGAATGGCAGCAATAGTCCGCATGGAATGATGGATAAATTGCCTACTGTTTTTCGCTTCCATCTTAGATAAAGCTATCTTTTTTAAAGGATGATAGGACCAATCAGGCATTTGAAGTCACCCCATTTTTGTTTTATTTCCAGTTTACCATACGGAAAAGGTATATTTGGAAACTGATTTTATGTAATAGTATAGAGGAAAAAATCGATTATATCGCCGATGAGCAATATAATCGATTTACGTTTTTTTTGGAAGTCCTCATAGATTAGTGAGGCATAATTTTTTCTACTGGCTTTGGTGTTTTGATCTTCGGTAAAATTTTATCCAACGTTACCGAACGTACAATTTCGTGTGTTGCCGGATCGTTTTTATCGAATTTCTCCAAAAATGCAATGACTTCCTTTACGATTGGTGTTGGTGTTGAAGCTCCGGCTGTAACCGCAACTGTTTCAACATTTTCCAACCACTCGATTTGGAGCTCTGAAATATCGGAAATGCGGTAAGACGGGGTACCTGCTATTTCCACTGATACTTGAGTTAAACGGTTAGAGTTGTTTGATTTTGGGTCTCCGACAACGATTAATAAATCAGAAGCCCCGGCTTGGTCAGCTACTGCTTCTTGACGAACTTGTGTCGCTAAACAAATTTCTTTGTGTACTTCTACATGTGGAAATTTCTCTTTTAAACTATCCATTAGGAAAGCTACATCCCATTGGCTCATCGTCGTTTGGTTCGTAACGAGAATTTTTTGGTTTTCAAATGATAGATTATCAATATCTTTCATCGATTGGACTAAGTGAACATGGTCCGGAGCTACACCAATAGCGCCTTCTGGTTCTGGATGTCCTTTTTTACCGATGTAAATAATGTCATAACCTTCTGCTGTTTTTTCGCGAATTAAATCATGTGTAACCGTAACGTCCGGACATGTGGCATCAATTGATACCAATCCTTTACGCTTCGCAATTTCACGTATTTCCGGTGATACCCCATGTGCTGTAAAAATAACCGTCCCTTGTTCTACCTGCTCAATAATATCTTTTCTGTTATCGCCATCAAGCGTAATAATACCATCCTGTTCAAATGCATCTGTTACATGTTTATTGTGGACAATCATACCTAAAATATAGATTGGTCTTGGTAATGACTTGTCAAGTGCAGCATTGCGAGCGATTACCATAGCGTCAACTACGCCATAGCAGTAACCACGCGGATTAATTTTAATTACTTTCATTTTACGTAACTCCTTTCAAAGCCCTGTAAGTTCATTATATAGGACGTATATACTTTATTCAAAGTTCGCTTACTGAATTTGATAACAAATTATGAAGTAGGCTGCTAAAGAAAGAGACTAAGCACGAATCACATGGAGAAACCGTATGAGTTTGCTATAATGAAAGAAATAAATGGAAGTAAAGCGGGGGGAGTGACATGGTGTTTTCTTTTTTTAAACGTAGCAAAACAAAAGAGTTAAAAAATCAGGTTGAGTTTTGCATGACAAATTTATCGCTCGGTGCAGCAGATGTATATGATGTATTGGTCGAAAGAGATGATGTAGAAATTACTGAATTAGGCTGTACATCCAACTGTGAAATATGTGAAGCCAATCTTTTTACTATAGTTAATGGCGATATTATTAAAGCGGAAGATTCTCAGCAATTGCTGGATTTAGTTGAAAGAGAGTTGGAAGAAAACTCTGTCCTATCTTAAGTTCACTTGTTTTAAATAATTTCAATAGGGAAGAAATATTACGGAAATGAAAAAAATATTTTTATTTCAAATTGTTCATTAGAGGAGTGTTTCTTTCATGACAAATGTTGAAAATAAACAAGTTGGTGGCACACCCGCACAAACGTAACCATCCCAGCCTGGTATCGAAAGTGAAATGAATCCCTTGCCAACGCAGCCTTATGATTATATAGGCAGCAATAAGCTAAAAGGGAAAGTAGCGATTATTACAGGTGGCGATTCAGGAATTGGTCGAGCTGTAGCGGTTGCATATGCAAAAGAAGGTGCAAACCTTGTCATAAACTATTTGGAAAAAGAACAATCTGATGCGGAAGATACAAAACGCATTGTTGAAAAAGAAGGTATTAAAGCCATTTTGGTTGAAGGGGACATTGCAGACTATGAAACAAGTAAAAAGCTTGTTCAGTCAGCGATTGATCATTTCGGTCAAATTAATATTGTTGTCAATAATGCAGCGGTTCAATATCCGGTAGATTCATTTTTGGATATTACAGTAGAGCAATGGGACAAAACGTTCCGTACAAATATTGATAGCATGTTTTATTTAAGTAAGGAAGTCCTCCCACATTTGGGACAGGGAGATTCCATTATATGTACGACATCCGTCAATGCATATAGAGGACATTCTATTTTAATCGATTATACAGCGACTAAAGGAGCTATCGTAGGCTTTGTAAGAAGTCTCGCACAAAATGTAGCAGACAAAGGAATTCGAGTTAATATGGTTGCCCCAGGACCTATTTGGACGCCATTAATCCCATCAACCTTTGATGCAAGCCAAGTTGAAGAGTTTGGTACAGATACACCATTGAAACGACCTGGTCAACCGAGTGAGCTGGCGGGATCGTATGTTTTATTGGCATCTCAGGATGGCTCATATATTACAGGACAGTGTATTCATGTAAACGGTGGAAGTATAATGAGTTCTTAAAAAAGAATATATGATGAAATAATAAACTACCCCATATTCGAATTAGAGGTGACTCGTTACTTAATTGACGAATCACCCCTAATTTGTTAAATGTGGGGTAGTTTTTTTGTTGTTATTAGTCAAAGGGTGGCTGAAATATCATTGGTCGGGAAGGTTTTGTTGCTATAGGTTGAACCGGCTCAGGATTTTGTCTTGACCCTCTACCTCTGCCGGACCGTTCTCTCTGCGACCGTTCTCCAGGTGTTGTATCTCCCCTAGGACGTTCTGTTGGCATAGCAACAGTGGATGATTCAAGTGGATCCGGAGAATCTTTGAAACCTCTGTACATACGCCATAAAGCTGGCAAATTTTTAAACATTGGAGCAGCTTGCTGAATATAAGGGGTGAACTTTTGTGCATTACTAAATAAAGAGTTTGCTCCTGCTAAAAAACCTTCTAGCCTAGGTGCACCTGCTGCAACACCAGCAGCACCTGCCGCGGCAGCAGCGCCTGCAGCATCCATAGGTATTTGTGGCGGCATTTGCATTGGCATTTGGTTCATCATTGGTGTCCGCATCATATAAGGTGCATACATTGGAAAACGTGGTGCAACAGGTGCAGCAGGCATTTGATTCATCATACCTTGAGGTGGAAAATAATAGGGTGGGCGCATAATGAACTCCTTTCTTAATGTCCTCATGAAATTGTAATTTCTTTTATGCCTCGGCGTAATTGCTTCCAGATTTTTTTAAGATACTAAAAAAATCTATGACATGCGCCGGGGTCTTTCTTCATTCAGTGGGCGCCTTAGACACCTGCTGAGCCTAACAAAACCAAGCATTCATTAGCCCCTTGAAGATGAGAGTGATTTTTGCTGAATGAAGAAAATTCATCTCAACTGTTTGACGTTGAAACTATTTATAAGTTATGATATGCAGATGGTCACTTAAATGTACGAAACATGGTACAATAGGAAAGATGTAAGGAGGTACGAAACATGTCAAAATATACTGATTATCAATTCAAGCCATTTTTGCAGGACGCCATTGCAAAGCTTGGATTTACAGAACCGACACCAATTCAAAAAGAAATAATTCCACTCGTACTAAAAGGAAAGAGTGCGATTGGACAAGCTCATACAGGTACAGGGAAAACACATAGTTTTTTATTGCCAATTGTTGAGCGTATTGTAGAAGAAAAACAAGAAGTACAGGCCGTAATTACTTCACCAACACGTGAATTAGCCCAACAGATTTTTGATGCATTAAATCAACTTGTTGAAGGAACGGAAATTTCAACGAAGTTATTTATCGGAGGTACGGATAAACAACGTACAATTGACCGCTTAAAAACTCAACCACAAATTGTTGTTGGTACACCAGGACGCATTAGGGATCTAGTGAAAGAAAATGCGCTACTCGTACACACGGCACCAATACTTGTGGTGGATGAAGCAGATTTAGCATTTGATATGGGATTCATTGAAGAAATTGACGGATTTGCTTCCGCAATGCCTGAAAAGCTTGAAATGTTTGTGTTCTCCGCAACCATTCCAGAAAAATTAAAACCATTCCTAAAAAAATATATGGATGCACCTATCCATATTCATATGAATGACAAACGCCCTGTAGCTGAAGGAATTAACTTCCTATTAGTACCTGTGCGTTCTAAGTCACGTAATACCCGCCTGCTTGAAGTTATGAAAGCAATCAATCCATTTTTAGCTGTTATTTTCTGTAACACACGTAAAAATGCAGAGGCTGTAGCGAACTTCTTAGCTGAAGAAGGTATTCGTGCCGGTCAAATTCACGGAGATTTAAGCCCGCGTGATCGTAAAAAAATGATGAAACAAGTTCGTGATTTAGAATTCCAATACATCGTTGCAACAGACTTAGCTGCACGTGGTATCGATATTCAAGGTATTTCACACGTTATTAACTACGAAATCCCGGAAGATTTAGAATTCTTCATTCACCGAGTGGGCCGTACAGCCCGTGCAGGTACAAAAGGGACAGCCATTACTTTGTTCCAGCCTGAAGATGAAGATGCAGTAGTACGCATCGAAAAAATGGGTATTCCATTTGAGCAAAAAGATGTGAAAAATGGTGAATGGACAGACTTAAAAGACCGTCACCAGCGTGCAAATCGTAAGACTGAGCGGAAGCAAGATGAAATCGATGTAAAAGCAAAAGCCCTCGTACGTAAGCCGAAGAAAGTAAAACCAGGCTATAAACGTAATATGAAGTGGGAAATGGAAAAAGTGAAGAAGCGCGAACGCCGTATTAAAGCGCGTCGTAATAATAGAGAACAATAAATAATTTTCGCAAGGGGCTGCTTAGAATGTATTTCTTTGCGGTCTCTTTTGTTTTTTATGGACAGCAAATTTGGAGGGAAGAGTAATGTTATTAGGTTCACATGTTTCAATGAGTGGTAAGAAAATGCTGTTAGGCGCTAGTGAAGAAGCATTAAGCTACGGTGCCAATACATTTATGATTTATACAGGTGCTCCTCAAAATACGCGCCGTAAACCGATTGAAGAGCTTAATATTATGAAGGGCTTACTTCATATGCAGGAAAATAATATTTCGAATATTATTGTGCACGCACCATATATTATTAACTTAGGTAATACGACGAAGCCAGAAACATTTGAGCTAGGCGTAAATTTCTTGCAAGAAGAAATTAAACGAACAGCAGCATTAGAAGCGACGCAAATCGTTTTGCATCCAGGTGCTCATGTTGGTGCAGGTGTCGATGAAGGCATTGCACGAATTGTAGAAGGCTTAAACGAAGTACTGACACAAGACTACCCTGTGCAAATCGCATTGGAAACGATGGCTGGAAAAGGCTCTGAAATCGGTCGTACATTTGAAGAGTTAGCCCGTATTATAGATGGTGTAACGAATAATGAACGTTTATCAATTTGTATGGATACTTGTCATATTCACGACGCAGGTTATGATGTAGTGAATGATTTTGATGGGGTTTTAAATGAATTTGATAAAGTGATTGGTTTAGATCGTTTAAAAGTGATCCATGTTAATGATTCAAAAAATGTGCGCGGTGCAGCAAAAGACCGCCATGAAAATATTGGATTTGGTGAAATTGGCTTTGATGCAATGAAATATATTGTTCATCATCCGCAACTAATGCATTTACCTAAAATATTGGAAACACCATTTGTCGGTATTGATGCAAAAAATAAAAAAGCACCTTATTTACATGAAATTGCAATGCTACGTGATGGGGAATTCCGCCCAGCATTAATTGATCAATTGCGTAATTAATAAGAATAAATGAACATACTTTGCACGAATTTGATGCAAAGTATGTTTTTTTACATTTTTTTATTACATTATTTGCTATAATTAATTAACTGTAAATTTCAAAAATTAAACGGGGGTACTGTTATGAAAAAAGTTATACAACTTATCATTTTATTTGCATTATTCTTTTCATTACCTATTCAAGGTTTCGCCTCGGTCAGCGGTGCCGTTACGTCGAACTTAGGGAAAAGCAATGCAGCGGTGACAATCCGCGATATTGATAGTGGGAAAATCGTTTATTCTCAAAATGGGAATAAGCTTATGCGTCCAGCTTCTAATATGAAATTAATCTCCGGTGGTGCCGCACTATCCATTTTAGGAGAAGATTACCGTTTTACTACAGACTTATTTATTGATGGAAAGGTTGTCAACAAAACGTTGAACGGCAACGTTTACATAAAAGGCAGTGGAGATCCGACTTTGAATAAAGAGGATTTTCAGGAGTTTGCTAAAATATTGAAGCGCAATGGCATACGGACTATTAACGGCCATTTAATAGGTGATGACACAGCCTTTTCTGGCAGTACATTACCGCCAGGAGTCGACAAAACAGATGAGACGTATTACTTCGGTGCACGTACATCAGCTATTACGATGTCTCAAAATGCTGACTTTGATGCAAGTACAATTATTATTACAGCAAAGCCAGGAAAAGTTGGGGCTAAACCAAGCTATTCAGTGGAGCCGAATTTAAGTGGCATGGTAATTACTAATCAGGCGAGAACTGTTAATAAAGGCAGTAAAAATACACTTACGATTAAACGATCCTACAATACGAATCGCATTATTATTTCCGGAAACATTCCACAGGGGAGTAGCAAAAAAGAGTGGGTAACACTGCAGGATCCTTCGCAAAACACGATGCAGGCAATTAAGCTAACATGGCAAAGTGCAGGCATCAAGTTCTCAAAGGATTCAAAAATTCAATTGGGTAAAGTACCACAAAAGGCTAAGTTGCTCTACACAAATGAATCACGTACTTTAGCGTCCATTTTCCCTGCATTTATGAAGCTGAGTAATAATAGTATTGCAGATATCCTCGTAAAAGCGATGGGCAAGGAGCAGCTAGGGGAAGGAAGCACGAAAAAGGGCGTAACGCTATTAAAGAGCTATGCAGAGTCATTGGATATTCCTGTGGATAATTGGCGTATCGTAGATGGTTCAGGGTTGTCCAATTCAAATCTTGTGACGACAAATAGTTTGTCCCAATTATTATTTAAAGTTCAAAAAGAACCTTATTTCAATACGTTTTATCGATCATTGCCAATCGCAGGTAATGATGAACGTTTTGTCGGAGGGACATTGCGTAAGCGTTTAACGAGCGCTAATTTACAAAACCGGATTTATGCGAAGACTGGATATATCCCAAATGTTTATACATTATCAGGCTATATTAAAGGACAAAGTGGCAAAGAGTATATATTCTCGATTTTATTGCATAACACGGCGAACGGAAATGCATATATAGATCGTACAATGACAGCGCTTGTTAAAAATTTGTAGAGGTGTAATGAGATGAAAAAAGTATTAGTAACAGGATTCGAGCCATTCCTGACAAATCCGATTAATCCAACGATGGATATTGTACAGGCACTGAACGGGAAAACTATTGGTCAATATGAAGTAGTTGGGCATGTACTATCTGTTGATTTTCAAAAAGCACCTGAACAATTTTTGAACCTTATTGAAGAAGTACAGCCTACAATCATTGTTTCACTGGGACTTGCAGCAGGTATTTCGAAAATTTCACCGGAACGTGTTGCCATCAATGTAAAGGATGGAGAAAAAGATAATGCAGGTCATGAATTTGAAGATGCATCAATTCGAACAGATGGCGATGTTGCCTATTTTTCAACATTGCCAATACGAAAAATTATCAATCGTTTGAATTCGGCAGGGTATCCAACGGCGATCTCTAATTCAGCAGGAACGTACCTCTGCAATAATATTATGTATGAAGGACTGTATTACGCAGTAAATCATGAGTCGATTCGTGCTGCCGGGTTTATCCATATACCGGCGTCATTTGAATTGGCTATCCAACATGGTAGAATACCCGGCTGGTCTGGACGTGATTTGGAAGCTGCAATAGAGCTTGCATTAGAAGTATGTATAGAAAACGTTTAATTGGAATATATTATTAAATAACTAAGCTTGGAAATTTATAAAGTTCTTAAAAAGGAACTAACTATAAATTCCAAGCTTTTTTACTGGCCACAATAGCCTTTCAGATAAGACTAAAATCCGATTACTTTTCTTAGTTTTTTATATCTTTTGGAGCCGATCAGCTGCTCTATTTCCTCGCGTACATTTTGTGGTATCCCGTAAATGCCCCAAGTAATGGAAGCATTACTTAAAATTTTGCGCAGCTTTTTAATTTCTTCAATAGAAAATTCAAGCTCCTGTTGTTTGGCAAACTTCTGTAACTGTTTATCATTCATTCCTTTAAGATTTTCAAACCATTGTAACATTTGAATAGTCATCATCCTTTCAAGTTTATTTCCTTTACATGAACCAAAAAGTCTATTATACTAACATGATGTAAATCGTAATGATTTTGAATTAGAAAGAAGCGAACGATATGAAAAAAATACTAATTGAATTGAAGGATGTTTCATTTCAATATGAATACACACAAGCTTTGAAAAATATTTCTTTACGCGTTCATGAGGGCGACTTTTTGGCGTTAATGGGGCAAAATGGCTCTGGAAAATCGACACTTTTAAAATTAATTTTAGGTCTATTGAAGCCAATGTCTGGAGAAATTAAATTATTTGGCGAACAAGCCAATCATTTTAAGCACCGTGAATGGATTGGCTATGTGTCGCAAAAGTCCAATGCCTTTAATTCCGGTTTCCCTGCAACAGTTGAAGAAGTTGTAAAAAGCGGTTTGGTACAAAAGGTTGGGTTATTTAAACGATATCCAAAAGATGCTGACATTTTAGTGAAGGGTGCTTTAAAGGATGTCGGTATGGAAAAATATTTGAAGCGTAATATTGGGCAGCTTTCTGGTGGCCAACAGCAACGCGTATTTATCGCACGTGCTTTAGTGTCAGACCCTAAGCTCCTTATTTTAGACGAACCTACAGTAGGAATTGACCGCGAAAATGTGCAGGCATTCTATGATATGCTTGCACACTTGAATAAGCATCACAATATGACGATGATTTTAGTTACGCATGATGTTGATACGGTTTCGGATCGTGTCAGTCATGTAGCATGCCTAAATCAATCGATCCATTTCCACGGATATAAAAATGATTTTGATACGATTTCGGAAGAACAGATCGCTAGCTGGAACGGTCACTCTGTTCGAAAGATTCATTAAGGAGTAGACCGCCGTTATGATAGAAGCAATATTAAACTATGAATTTTTACAAAATGCCTTTTTCTCGGGATTGATTATTGGCGTGATTGCACCGCTTCTAGGGGTGTTTATCGTTGTTCGTCGATTGTCGTTAATAGCAGATGCTTTATCGCATGTAACACTTGCCGGTATCGCTGGAAGTCTTTACTTAAGTCAGTCATTCGCAGGACTGGCATTGCTAAACCCTATTTATCTAGGTATTGTGGCATCTGTAAGTGGCTCGATTTTAATTGAGCGTTTACGTCGACTGTATAAACATTATGAAGAACTTGCGATTCCGATTATTATGTCAGGTGGTATCGGAATTAGCGCGATATTTATTTCGTTGGCAAGTGGCTTTAATACCGATCTGATGAGCTATTTATTCGGCTCAGTTTCCGCTGTATCGCGGCAGGATTTGTATGTTGTGATGGCGATTGCGGTCGTTGTCGTATTATTTTTAGTTCTGTTTTTTAAAGAACTCTTTGTTTTATCGTTTGATGAAGAATACGCTAAAGCGAGTGGCTTACCTGCAAAGTGGATTCATCTGCTGTTTATGGTAGTGGTTGCATTAGTCATTGCCGCAAGTATGCGAATCGTAGGGATTTTACTTGTATCAAGCTTGATGACATTACCGGTAGCCGCTGCGATGCGGTTGGCGCGTGGATTTAAAGAAGCCATTATTTTAGCAATTGTATTTGGAGAGCTGGCAGTAATTATTGGATTGATTTCTGCATTTTACTTAAACTTAGCACCTGGTGGAACAATTGTTGTCACATCGATCATTATTTTATTGCTAGTTATATTTATCAAAAAAATTGTGCTAAAAGTATCGATTAAATCGAAAGGGGAAGAAGTACTATGAATGCAACTCGCGCGTGGGAAATATTAAAGGAAAACGGCTATAAAAAGACCGATAAACGAGAATTGATTTTGGATATGTTTGCAGCTACTGATAAATATTTGACTGCCCGTGATTTGCTGTCAGTATTGAAAAAGGATTTCCCTGGGATGAGCTTCGATACGATCTATCGCAACTTAGCGACTTTTGTCGAGCTTGATATTTTGGAAGAAACGGAATTAAACGGTGAGCGTAATTTCCGCATGCACTGCGAGTCAGACCACCATCACCATCATTTTATTTGCCGTGATTGTGGTAAAGTAAAAGAGCTATCCGTCTGCCCAATGGAAATGCTTGGTGAAAAGTTGCCGGGGTATGCTGTAGAAGCACATAAATTTGAGATTTACGGCAAATGTCCTGAATGTTTATAAAATGTAGTTTGCATAAAATTTTTTATATGCTAAAGTGATAAAGACAAATTGAATAAATTTGCAGGAAAAAGATGCATGATGCATAAATGGGAATTCGGTGTAAATCCGAAGCTATATCCGTAACTGTAAGCGTTGATGAAAATAAGTGTAATACCACTGCTAATATAGCGGGAAGGTACTTGTGAGTAAAGTGAAACGCAGAGCCAGGAGACCAATCTTTTTCTTATCGTAACATCCCTCTTCGGAATTAAAGAGAATGTACGGCAATCACTGATCGAATGAGCGTTTTGCACCCTTTTATTGATTTTTGAAGCCATCCATTTTCTTGGGTGGCTTTTTTTCGTTCACTCAATAATTGCGAGGAGGCACTACTTGAAGTGAGGAGAACTATATGAAAAAAGATATTCGTTATTCCTGCTATCCGTTTATGCGGGAAAAATCAAGCTGTGTTGACTATGAGATTCGGACGGATTCTTTAACAACGCGAATCGGCGCAGTATTTCCAACATTAGTCGATGATGCATTAGGTCAGATTGTGCTTGAAGATTTAAAAAAGATTCAGCCGCTAGCCTATCATGCCAATGGTTCGGTCCGCGGTAAATTAGCTATTACATCTGAAGATTTACTATGGTTAAGCGATCGATACGATTTTTATGTAAGTGAAGTCGGGGAAACGATTCAGCAGTTTGTCCTGCCACAGGGAATTGAAAGTGCCGCAAGACTGCATATTTGTCGCAGCGAGGCGAAAAAGTCTTACAGGGCATTACATAAAGTAAGCGAAGAAAGAGAAGTGGATGAAATTCTGTTTGATTTTCTCGGGCTGCTTGCCAATGTATTTTTTGTCATGGCGGTCTATATGAATCAACAGCATCAGCAGGAAGAAATTCCATTTATCTCAAAATCTTATCCAACGAAAAAGAAAAAAGGAGTTACAACAAATGAAATTGAATAACAAATGGGTCGTTGCATTAGCGGCAACATTATTACTAGCAGCATGTGGATCAGATGAGGAAAAAACAGAAAAGGACGTTAAAAATGAGGAGCAAGCTACAACCAAAAATGATGGCGCTCCTTATACAGTTGTCGATGACCGTGGTGTTGAGGTGACATTTGATGAAGTCCCGGAAACGATTATTTCACTACAGCCAAGCAATACAGAGATTTTGTTTGAACTAGGAGTAGGTGAACAAATTATCGGTGCAACGGACTTTGATACATATCCGGAAGCAGCACAAAAAATTGAACGTGTTTCAACGTCTACCGTCATTAATGCAGAACGAATTTTGGAATTGGATCCGGATGTAGTTGTGGCATATACAATTGGGGAGGAAGCACAAATTGCTCAACTGGAAGATGCGGGTCTGAAAGTATTTGTTATTGCTTCTGCCACGACATTCGATGATGTTTATTCAGATATTATTCAGTTGTCAGAAGTAATGGGTATCGAAGAAAAAGGTGAAGAAGTTGTAGCCGATATTAAAGCACAAATTAAGACAGTACAAGAAAAAACAGAAACAATCGATACGAAGAAAAAAGTGTATTACGAAGTGTCCCCAGCTCCGGATCTTTGGACAACCGGCAACAGTACTTTCCAGCAAGAAATAATGGATTATGCAAATATCGAAAATATTTATGCTGATCAGACGAGCTGGATTAGTGTGACAGAAGAGGATGTTATTACTCGCAATCCTGAAATTATTATTTCACCTGCAACTTATATGGAAAATGCGGTCGAAGAAATTTTAGGACGTACAGGGTGGGATAAAATACAAGCAGTCACAGACAAGGCAGTTTATTTAGTGGATGGCGATATTATGTCACGTCCTGGACCACGTATTGGTGAAGCAGTAGAAATTATGGCACAATCAGTATATCCGGAATTGTTTAAATAGTTATAGAATAGAAGAAC
Source organism: Solibacillus ferritrahens (assembly GCF_037027585.1). NCBI lineage: Bacteria > Bacillati > Bacillota > Bacilli > Caryophanales > Caryophanaceae > Solibacillus > Solibacillus ferritrahens. The sequence continues at coordinate 43,977 of NZ_JAXCLE010000009.1, forward strand.
ATGCCTTAGTTGGGCATGTTCTTTTTGAACTGGAAAGGAGGCATACGATTGATTTTTATAACAGGTGGTGTACGCAGCGGGAAAAGTGCTTTTGCAGAAAAATATGCGAGGCGGTTAGGTGAAAATAAGTTGCTTTACTATGTCGCTACGGGAGTATCATTTGATGATGAAATGAAAAAACGGATTGTCCGCCATCAGTGGGACCGTCAAAACCAAAACGCTACCTGGAACACGGTGGAAATGCAAGTACAGATTCCTTTAACGATACAACAACTTTCAAAAGATGCAGTCGTGCTTTTTGAATGTGTGACAACCTGGCTTTCGAATGTACTTTTTAACTATGAAGCAGAATGCAAAAATAGCGAATATATCAATAATTGTATTGAATCGCTGCAAAAGCAATTGCTAGCTTGGCATCAGCAAGGTGCTACAATAGTAGTTGTATCAAATGAAGTGTTAGACGAATTGCCTTCTCGTTATAATGAGGTAAATTTATATCGTAAACTTTTGGGAGAACTTCATCAGTGGATTGTCCAACATAGCGATGAAGCATATGAAGTACAATATCAGCTTGTACAGCAATGGAAATAAGGAGTGGGCAAGTTGAAAAACAGCTTTACAGGATTTTTATTAGCATGGCAGTTCTTCTCGGCAGTACCAATTAAGAGGCAGCTCGATATGAATGCCAAGTCGGTTACATGGATGTACGCTTTCTTACCGATCGTTGGTTTATTCATAGGCGTAATGATTAGTGGTGGTGTTTTTGTCATCTCAAGTTATAGTGACATTTCGAGTCTGCTTTTGGCGATTTTAATCGTAATTATGTTCATTATTCTGACAGGCGGTCTGCATTTAGATGGCTGGATTGATATGAGCGACGCCTTTTTTTCCTATGGTGAAAAAGAAAAACGATTGGAAATTTTGGATGATCCGCGTACAGGTGCTTTCGGTGTCATCAGTGTTTTTTGCTTATTGCTGTTAAAAGTCGGTGTTATTTATGAAATGCTTTTAAATGGTCATGAGGAGATTATTCCCTTTATTATTTTTATCCCTTTTATTGCACGTTTAGGGATGCTCATTTACTTTTTAACGATGCAAACGGCCAAGCAGACAGGGCTCGCAGCTTATTTTAAATCCATTATCATTCCAAAGAAACTGATGCTAATCATAAGCTTTTTTTCTATATTATTTTTAGGGGTATGGATTTATTTTTCGATGTACAGCTTATTTATTTTAGTTATTGTTATGCTGCTATCTATTTTCTTTTACCGGAAATGGACGCAAAAGCATTTTGGCGGGATGAGCGGTGATTTACTCGGTGCTTTAGGAGAAGGGTTGGAGGTTGTACTATGGCTGACGGTATTACTTTGCATTTAATTCGTCATGAAAAGACAAAAGCGAATATAGAAAGAAAATATATTGGCTGGACAGATGAGCCGATATTAAAGATGGTTCAGGCACAGATGCCAATCCACACAAATGAAGTATTTGGAAGTGATTTGTTGCGTTGCCGTGAAACAGCGCAATGCTATTTTCCGCATGCTTCATATTATCAAAACAAAAACTTAAGGGAACTGCATTTCGGGGATTTTGAAATGTGTACATATGAACAACTACAGCATAACGATACTTACCGGGCCTGGATAGATGATCCGGTAAATATGCCAACTCCTAACGGGGAGCACTTTTTACAGTTTCAACAGCGCGTTTTAACGGGTGTTCATGAAATTGTTCAACAAGAGAAAGAATATACATTGATTGTTCATGGTGGTGTCATTCGGATACTGCTTGCGAAATATGGTTTTACAGAGCAGACATTTCAGCAAACGATTGCCAACCACCGAACAATTTATACGCTTAGCTGGGATTCCATTGAAGACTTTATAGGAGGTGCAAGATGTTCATTATACTCGGAGGCGCACATAACGGTAAACGAGCATATGTAGAGGATTTAATTGCACAATTACCGACAAAAAAGCTTGTCAAATACGAAGGGATATTACCTCGGATAGAGGAAGAAACTGAAGATAAACGAATTATTATTAGCAATTTCGAACAGATTGTATTACCGCATCTTCATCAGCCAGAGGAGCTGGTTGCACAGCAGATTTTTGAACGTATTGCTGAAACTTCCGCACTCGCTGAAGTATTTTGTATTTGTACAGATACGAGCAGGGGGATAGTGCCGCTTGAAAAGGAAGCACGTCAATTAAGAGATACTTGTGGTCGACTATACCAAAAGCTTTGCAACGAAGGGCATACGGTTGTTCGTGTATGGTACGGTATTCCACAAATTTTAAAAGGAGCACATTATGGACAAAACTAAATTACGTTATATCATTTTAACCGCTTTAATCGCTGCAATGTGTGCGATTGGAAGTTTTATTAAAATACCGGTAGGCATTGTTACAACAGCAGCACTGGATTCGGCTCCCGCATTTATTAGTGCCATTTTTTTACCGCCTATTTTCGCAGGCGCAGCAGGATCACTCGGTCATATTGCAACAGGACTCACATCCGGCTTTCCATTGGGTGTTTTTCATATCATTATTGCAGTAGAGATGTTCATTATTGTCGCAATTTTCGCTGTAATGCATCGAAAAGGACTGCATATTTCAAAATGGATATTTGTCGTAATTGGAAATGGAGTTATTGCACCACTACCATTTTACTTCCTTATTTCGCCGGCATTTTATATCGGATCCATTGCTTCACTTTCTATTGCAACATTAGTGAACTGTCTCATTGCCATTGGCGTAATGCCGCTCATTAAAAACGTTGTACAGCGTGTTGGAGTGAACGCATGAGAAACGCGATAGAAGTAAACGGGTTAATCGTAACAATCGATAATTCAGGATGTATTGGAACAAAAGAGCATGATCTTGTGAAAGTGCCAAATGAAATTACAGCATATTTTACAGCACGTACCGCCATTTTGGAGCAGTTATGTGCGGGGGCAATCCCTGTACAGTTATTAATGGCCAACTTTTCGGGTGACAACGTATGGAATGAGTATGCAGAAGGGTTTAAAAAGACGTTTAATGAAATGGCGTTAAATATGCCACCATTGACCGGCTCGAGTGAAACGAATTTCTCCGCTCTGCAGTCGGCTGTCTCCTTAACAATAATAGGGAAAAAGCAATTTAACGGTGATCGGTCGAACTGCCTGTATTATGTTGTCGGTGAACCGCTAGTAGGCAATGATGTAATGAAAAACCTTCACAAAATTGCAAACTTAAAAGAGCTGTTCGAAGGGTTACAAAGTGGGGTCATTGAAGCAATCTGGCCTACAGGTTCAAAAGGAATTGGTGCCGAAATTAAGCGCTTTATCGGTGAAGGATACAGTGCACATATCAATTTAGAAATATCGGCCGGACCATCATGTGCTGTTCTAGTCGCAGTAAAAAAGGAACACGAGGAGACTTTCAAAAATAATATGACAGCACCTTTAACTGGAATTGTAAAAATGAATTAATTTTAAATGCCGAAATATGCTCGAAAACTATTTGAACTGCTAGGAAAAAATATTTTTTGTTTAAAATTAAAAAATACTAAATATTCTAAAAATAAAGTGGTATGATAGAGTGTATCAATTTCAATAAGTTAAGGAGCATGAATTATGACAACGTACCAAATTACAACTGAGTTATCAACAAACAAAAAAGAAAAGACACCTGCAGAAAAGCTTGGTTTTGGTCAAATTTTTACGGACCACATGTTTGTAATGGATTATGAAGAAGGTAAAGGGTGGCATAATGCATCTATTGAACCTTATGAACCGATTACATTAAGCCCTGCTGCAATGGTATTTCATTACGGACAAGCGGTTTTTGAAGGTTTAAAAGCATACATGACAGAGCAAGGTGACGTACAATTATTCCGTCCTGAACGTAACTTCCAACGGTTGAATACTTCAAATGCACGCCTTTGCATCCCACCAATCGATGAGGATTTTGCACTGGAAGCATTAAAGGAATTAATCCGAGTGGACCGCGAATGGGTACCAACAGAACCAGGTACATCTCTTTATATTCGTCCATTCATTATTGCAACGGAAAGCTATTTAGGTGTAAACCCTGCGAAAAGCTATAAATTCATGATTATTATGTCACCAGTTGGCTCTTATTATAAAGAAGGCATTAACCCGGTTAAAATTTTAGTAGAGCAGCATTATGTACGTGCTGTAGTTGGGGGTACCGGCGAAGCAAAAACAGCGGGTAACTACGCTTCAAGCTTAAAAGGTTCGGAACTTGCCGCAAAACAAGGATACTCTCAAACATTATGGTTAGACGGTAAGGAAAATAAGTATGTAGAAGAAGTAGGAAGCATGAACATCTTCTTCAAAATTGCAGGAACAGTCATTACACCTGCATTAAATGGCAGTATTTTACCCGGTATTACACGTGACTCGATGATTCAAGTATTAAAATCAAAAAACATTCGGCTTGAAGAACGTGCAATCGAGTTTGCAGAAATTGTCGCTGCAGCCCAAAACGGTACGCTGGAAGAAGCGTTCGGTACGGGTACAGCTGCAGTTATTTCTCCAGTTGGTGAATTAAAGTGGCTGGATGATGTGATTACAGTCAACAACGGCCAAATTGGTGAAGTGACACAAATGCTGTATGATACATTAACAGGCATTCAGTACGGAAAAATGGAAGATCCATTTGGCTGGACGGTTAAAATCTAATTTAGATGCCGGGACAAAACAAAACTACAATTTTTCTCCGCGGAGAAAAATTGTAGTTTTTTGAGTGCGCTAAAAATTGGTTTCCGTTACGGGTACGCTTTCCGCGGGCACGGCCTTACACGAACGTCTCAGGCGTCGTGCTCCTGCGATTACTCGTAGCAAAATAATTTCGCTGGTCCCGCTGGAGTCGACCCTTCACTTCAACCAATTTTAATAAAGATTATTTTTATTATACAGTTTCTGCTCATTTAATAAATTCTCTACTTAGGTCCCGATCACTATTTTCACTTTATTTTTCCACTAATTCCTCTACATGGTTAAATCTTTCGTGAGAAACGGGAGCTGCTTTTTCAAATGCATTTTTACCGACATATGATTCGATTAATGTTTTTACATCAATACCAGATGATGCTTTTAAAGTTTCCTGCAGACCGGCCATTAAATCTGTTGCATAGCCTGTAACTTTACCAGCGCCACCATTTGCACCGCCTCCAGTATCAACAACAGTAATTTTATCGATATTGGCAAGTGGACTTGCAACTTGTTTTGCATATTCAGGTAACATTTTCACAATCATATCAAGGACAGCAGCCTGACCGTATTGTTCAAATGCTTCTGCAATTTTTTCTTTCGCTTCTGCTTCTGCAAGACCGCGTAAACGAATAATTTCAGCTTCAGCCGTACCTTGTGCACGCTCTGCATCAGCTTTAGCAAGACCATCTAAACGAATACGTTCCGCTTCTGCTTGTGCATGTGTTTCGATACGATATTTCTCCGCATCTGCCTGCGCAAGCTCTTTTCGTTTTTGAGCTTCTGCGTTTTGTTCGATGGCATAACGGTCTGCATCTGCCTTTTTCTTCACTTCAGAATCATATTGCTTTTCTCGACGTAGAATTTCTTTTTCTTCTAATTCGATTTGCTTTTGACGTTCAATGATCTTAACTTGCATTTCCTGTTCTGTTACGTCCTGTTTTGCACGTGCAGATTCTAATTCATAGGCCTGGTCGGCACGAGCTTTTGCAATATCCTGCTCACGACGGAATTCAGCTACTTTTAACTGGTTATTTTTTTCAGCTTCTGCAATCTGAGTAGCGCGTTCTAATTCTGCTTGTTGCGCTTCCTGAGCAGCCTGAGCACGTTTAATACGTGTTTCTTTATCCGCCTCAGCTGTTGCGATATCGGCATCACGCTTTACTTGAGCGATTCGAGGCTTACCGAGTGAATCTAAATAGCCGTTTTTATCGCGGACATCTTTAATTGTAAATGAAACAATGACTAAGCCCATTTTCGCTAAATCCTGCGATGCGACACGCTGTACTTCCTGCGAGAACTTATCACGGTTTTTATAAATTTCTTCAACAGTCATCGATCCTAAAATAGAACGCAGGTGACCTTCTAGTACTTCACGTGCTTCACTTTCGCGATCTTGCTTTGCTTTCCCTAAAAACTGTTCGGCAGCTGTAGCAATTTCCGCAATGGAACCACCAATTTTAATGATGGCTGTACCATCTGCCATAACCGGTACACCTTGTTCTGTGTATACTTCAGGTGTTGTTACTTCTAATTTACTAGAAAGTAAACTAAGCGGTTTTGCCTGCTGGAATACAGGGAACACAAATGTACCACCACCACGGATAATCTTAATGCGATTACCTGATTCGTCTGTATGTACATTTTTACTCCCTAAATAACTACCTGTTACGATTAATGCTTCATCTGGACCTGCTGTACGGTATTTCATTACATAAACCGCTACAAGAGCGACAATCAGAAATACGACAACCCCCACTGCAATTAAAATACCTGACATTTCTGCAATACTTGACATATACTTTTCCTCCTAAAATTTAAAATTGAAACTCCTCTTTCTCATAAACCGCAACCATTGCCGTACCATTACGCATCTCAATTATTAAAACTTTTGTATCATATGGAATTTCTACATGATGAAAGCTCGCCGCACGTTTGGAAATGATACCGTTTGCGGATTCTATTACGATTTCCCCGAAGCCATCTAAAGGAACAGGTACAATGACTTTTCCAGCCTGGCCTTCAAGCGATTCATCTGTATAAGCAAGAGATACTTCAGCTGTGCGTAAAGGAACGAGTAAGAAATAATAAAGAAGTGCTGTGAGTAAACACGCTATAATGAATGCGATTATTAAGATGATGAGGCTTGTAAAACCTGAAAAACGCTCAAAAATATAACCGGCAGCAGAAGTGAATGTAATAAACGAAAGGATAACAGCCGGATCTAAAAAAGGAAGTCCATCGATAGATACATCAGCAAAATCTGCAAAAAATAAATAAAGAATCGTACAGCATCCGATAACGATTAAGATGGTTAAATAAATGGTTTCAATGGAATACCCAAACAAGTTGTCACCTCCTTAAGTCCTTTGTATTAGTAAATACGGATGGAACTGGAAAAAGTTTCAGAAAAAACAAAATTTTAAAGGAATAACAAATTGAAAGTTAAAAATAATATCTCTTCCTTAAATCTCGCTGTCAATACGGTCAAGACAAGATTGCGTCGTGCACGTCAAATGCTCGGCATAGAGTTAACAAGGGAAGGTGAACTATATGGATCCAATTAAAGAGGCCATGAAGGAATCATATAAGGGACACGGTTTATCAAAATTAAAAAAGATGGAAACGCAGCAAAAAGTTCGTGAGCAACGTAAAACGATGTTACCTGTCGTTATTTCAACGGTAGTAACATTTACGATTTTTTTATTCATTTTTCTGACGATTAATGAGCAGAATCCTGAATTAAAAATGTCAGCTAGTATTTCAAGCAAAGTAGAAGGACAGGATGCAGTCAACGAAATGATGGAAAGGAAACTTCAATTTCAAACAATTATAGAGGACGAAGAAATAACAGCAGCGGAACGAGTAGAATATTTGCGGACGAGTGATTGGAAATTGCAACTAGCTTTTGAGCATATTACTAATTCAACATATGAGATTCCTGACGTAACAGAGGATGCTGTATGCGACATTATTATTTTATATGCGCCAATTTATGCTGGAGCCTCATAGTATTACAGAAGTAGCGGATGCCTTTTCACAAGTAAGGAGGTTCCAACAATTACCTGAATTAGTTCCGGTATTAGATGCGCTTATTTTAGCCAATTATCAACCTACGAAAGCAGAACAGATGCCAGCTAACCAGAAATTTTTCTTAGTCAATCGTACGTTACAAACTGTCATCGTATGTATGTATATCCTTAGTATTTTTTTCATTATAAAAAATATTTTAAAGCGTCAGCATTTGTGGATTACTCTCTTGAATATAGGTATCGTAATTGCGACATTAGTATTCCTTTTTAAACCGCTTCCTCATTTTTATACTAACGATGAAACGACATTATCATTATCAAGTATAAAAGCAATAAAAGAGGCGGGGTTACCTACTGATCAAGCTCAATTCATTTCGGCAGCAACATTTGATAATAGCCGTTTTGCCTTAATTAAAGAGCAGCAAAACCATTTGCTAGTGAGATTTCAAAAAGGGGATAACTACTATCAGTTTACGGATTTTAATTTTTCTGTACCGGGTGAAAATGTACCAGTAATAAGCAATATTTTTCATGTTCGTAACGATGGGCAAGCAATCTATGTTATGGCGTTTACAGAAGGACATCCAATTGTTAAAGGAGTGCTGATTGATCATGCTAGTAAGGAAATAGAGTTTCAGGTAGAGCAAGGGAAAGCTGGGATTGAAGCAATTTACCTACCTCAAAGAAATACGAGTTTTGGATTGAAGTTTTATGATGCCAATGGGGAAATAGTAAGGTAGCAATTAAAAGCGTATGTCGTTTTGTTCGGAGCGACATACGCTATTTTTGAGTATTTATTTCATTGTAAAAAAGTTTTTTAGCTCTACTGTTAATGGGCTGTTCTGTTCAATATATTCCATCATTAAGTCAGGTATGAATTTTTTTGATTTACGAATAGGCTGCTGTTTAAACATGTGGAAATGATGGGCACCTGTCGCGCGGTAGCTGTTGACCGCTACTTCAAACAATGAAGTGTCTTGTATAGGGCAACCATTATAGTTTAGTTTAACTACACGTTGTCCGACTGGTTTACTTAAATCAATTTCATAGTCAATGCCACCCCATAAATCATAAATATAAGGCTGCGGCTCTGGATAAAAAACAGAAAGACTAAAATCGACTTCGCCTTTGTTATTCAGTGCAAAGACGGCTGCGCTTTGTTCAATTGCTTCGCGAATGTCAGCTCCAGTCAGTTCAACAACTAGCAAACGATTGGCGCGCGGCATATTGTGTATAACTTGTTCCCGCGTTATAAATTTGTGAAAGCCGCCTGATGAATGGTAGGGGAGTTCAATGACAGAAATCTGAGCTCCTGAATAATGAAGCTGCATGTTATGTATCAATTGCGTGTACGATGTTGATATTATTCGCGGAGTAAAGAAATCCGAGTATGTTAAATCGTTTTCTGTATTACCGATTTCTTCACTTTTCCAGTGGTTAAATTCGGGAAAGGGCTGTATTGGAATGTTTGAATCCACGTGTACAAGAGATGGTTCATGAATTATTTGGTCATTTTCTATCGTTACATCGATTTGGGCAAAGCAATGCGCATTCGCTCCAGGCTGCACGACAGAAATTCCGTTAATCTTTGTCGCGATTTCTAAATGCTGATGACCAGTAATGAATACGTCAATACCCTCTATTTCATAAAGCATGCGGTAGCCTTCATTTTCCCCATGTTCAAGATCAATTTGAATCCCGTTATGCAAATCCCGTTCAAAGCCGCCATGATAGCTTAAAATTACGAATTGGGCTTTTTCTACTTCTCGTACGTACTTCACAGTATTTTTCGCACTTTCAAATGCCTGTTCAAAATGTAAATTCTTTATCGTGTTTACTTCATCCCAAAGCTTCGTGAAATGCGTCACAACGCCTACTACCGCTATCCGTATTCCGTGAATTTCCTTTATAAAATACGGTTTTGCAAAGCCTGTAATATTGGCAGCTATCCATGGGAAGTTACAGGCTTTCTGTATTTTTCGCACTTTTTCGAGTGGATAATTAAATTCATGATTTCCGAAAATGCCAACATCATAGCCGAGCTCATTAGCCAGCTCTATTTGAGGATGCTGTTTATGTATAATATGGTCGTAATAGTAGCTTAAATGGCTGCCCTGAAGAAAATCACCGTTATCAATTAACAATGCAGGCTGTCTTTTTGAAATCATTTGAGCAAGCTGCGAAAACCGCTCTGTATGGCCATGTATGTCACTAGTGGCAATAATAGAAAACTGCATATGTAAAAACTTCCTTCAACTATTCATTTTCCTTCATTATAGCGTGTGTGAATTATTGCGCAACAGTGATGAAAGTGCTTTAATAAAAAGTGAATACACTTACTTTTAAATTTTAGGAGTTGGAATAATGATTACAGTAACAAACCGCATTAAAGTAAAAAAAGGCTTTGCCGAAATGATGGCGCCAAAATTTGTGCAACCAGGTCCATTACAACAGTTTGAAGGATTCCAAAAGGTTGAAGTATTAGTTTCGACTCAATTTGAAGAGTATGATGAAATGAGTGTCGTAATGTACTGGGATTCAAAAGAAAGCTTCGCAGTATGGCGTGAAAGTGATGCATTTAAAGAGTCACATAAACGTCCATCAGAAGGACAAGGACATGGTGAGCAAGGCGACTCTCCAATGCTAGGTTCAGAAATTATTATTGCTGAAGTAGCAGGCACTATTTCAAAATAAGTTTAAAAAAAGCGTCCTAATGATGATTAGGGCGCTTCTTTTTCATACGATGATTCATCAAGATTAGGAAGGTGCTTTTCGTGTTATTAATGGAAAAATATTTTTATGACGGGCAATTTTTGAAATGCTATGAAGAGTCTACACGTCAGTTACAGGACGCCAATGACGCATTAGCTATACAATTTTTAAATTTATTTAAAAAATACGAGTATGAAAATTTCCCTAAGCCGACTGAGAAACATACGCAAAGTATTGAACGTGCCAATGAAAGCTATGAAGAAAATGATGAACTAGAACAATTGCGAAGCATTAAAGACGAACAGGAATTTTCAGCTAAAGTGAAGCAGCTTGAGCATGATGCACGAACAGCCGATGATAAACGGAAAGCACAGTCGTTTTATGTACAAGGTCATTTGTTTTTAATGGCACATCAATATGATGAAAGTGTTCATTGTTTTATCGAGGCAGTAAAGCATAATCCGAATAAAGCACTTTATTACGGAATAGCAGGTCAGACGATGAACCGGTTTAATTGGTCTCCTTTTGAGATAATGGTTTACATAGAACGGGCCATTGATCTGGATCCGGATAACGCACGCTGGTATTGGAACAAGGCACTTGTATTAACAAGACTTTATAAAGACTTAAATGCTGAGCCATTTTTAGAGCAGGCACTCGTTACTATTGAAAAGGCAATCGAGACTTGCCGTGAAGACCAAGCTTCACTTCGCAATGGCATTGATTCAACATTAGAAAACTTAAAAGAATATCTTTTCAATTAGGAGAGGCGTACAGTTGCTCGCTGTAAAAAACATTAGATACAATTAAATGATCTGAAATAAAATGGGGCTCACGAACGGTTTCAATAAGTAGGTTCGTGAGTTTTTCTTGTTAAAAAAGTTCTAATATCGGTCCGTGATTTTCTAATAAACTAAAAAAAGTTCTAATATAGTTTTGATCTTCTAATATATCTCCGAGATTTTCAAATAAAGGTATCAGATATTCAAATATCTTCCCCAGAAGTTCTAAAATCCCCACCGAATGTTCTAATAAACTGTGAAAACTTCTAATATCGTAAAACGAGAAAAAAAGCTATCTAAAAAGGACTTAAAAATCCCTTCAAGACAGCCTTTTCCACTATAAGTTATTTCTTCTTTTTGTCCCTCACAAATGCAAACACTATTAATCCAACTTGTATCACGACGATTGCAATAAAAAAGTAAAAATTCTTCGATGAACCGACTAAATTAAGTTCATCTGCCAAAATGCCTTCAATTGACTGCAATTGTGCACTTAGCAAAATAATTAATGCACCAATAAATAACATGATTTTAGGATTTATTGCAAAGCGCAGCAGCACAATAATGAACAGTGCTGAAAAAATCAGCAATAGTGTGAAGAGGGGATCCAATAATGTAAGGGTCCCATCCTGTGCAAATTTTTCATATGTGAATGTCACCGTATAACAAACCTCCTTACTTAACTAAGCCGTTTTGAAATGCATAAACGACTGCTTGTGTACGATCCTGTACTTCGAGCTTGCTTAAAATATTGCTTACATGTGTTTTTACCGTTTTTAGTGCAATAAATAGCTCTTCGGCAATTTCCTGATTGGCAAGACCCCTAGTCATACACAATAACACTTCCATTTCCCGGTCTGTTAAATGATCGTGCAAAGCAGGTACAGTACCGCGCATACGGGCCATTACTTTTGTCGTAGCTTCAGGCTCAAGTACTGTTTCACCAGCCATCGTTTTACGGATTGCTTCAGCAATTTGTTTTGCGTTACTCGTTTTCAGTATATAACTGACAGCCCCTGCTTCAAGTGCCGGATATAATTTGTCGTCATCAATAAAGCTTGTGACAATCATTACTTTCGCTTGCCGCCACTGCGCTAAAATCTCGGCTGTCGCTTCCGCCCCTGTTTTTATTGGCATAACATTATCCATCAAGACAATATCAGGTTTTAATGATAGCACCTTTTCAACCGCTTCCTCACCGTTTGTTGCTTCTCCGATGACTTCGATATCAGGCTGTGCTGACAAATAGGCAGCGACACCGATACGTACCATTTCGTGATCATCTACAATGACAACTTTAATCATTTAATTGTTCCTCCTTTTTGATCGGAACTTTTACTTCTACAATGGTCCCTTCATTTGGAACGGAGACGATTTTATACGTACACCCAATTTCGACAGCTCGCTCGGCAATATTTCTTAATCCGTACGAAGATGTTTTGTCGCCATCATTACTAAAACCAAGACCGTTATCCTGAATCCGTAAAATGGCTAACTGATCACGTGCAATTAATAACAGTTCAACCTCTGTCGCTTTTGCATGCCTTAAAGTATTGGATAATGCTTCTTGTGCAATACGGAATAAATGGTCTTCCTCCGCTTTAGATAAATTGATTTCCTCTATTTGATAATCAATATTAAAGTAGACTTTTTCCTGTAATTCGACAATTAAATCTTCCAATCCTTCTGCCAGACTTTTATTGTGCAAAGCAATTGGGCGTAAATGCAGGAGCAGTGCCCGCATTTCAAGCTGGGCTTGCTGGACAACCTTTTCTACTTGAGCCAGCTGTTTTTGGGCGTGCTCGTCTTGCTGCTGTTCTGTCAGGGCAGATAATAGCAAGGAAGCTGCAAAAAGCTGTTGCGATACGGAATCATGGAGCTCACGTGCTAGACGTTGACGTTCTGCAAGAAGCCGCTCCTGAACGATTGCATCATTTGTTTCGACCTTCTCATGTGAAAGCCGTTGCAGAGAAGCACGCTGGGTATCAATTAATTCGTTGGCATCACGCAATGCTTTATTTAAAGAACCGTTAGTTTTCTTTAATTTTTGTGCAAAATCAGGTTCTGCAATTTTTTTGACGATCCGTGTCGTCTGATTTTCCTTTATTTTCACGGTGACAGCCATCCATAATGCAATGAAGAAGCTAATACCGGTAGCGCTAATGGCGATAATTCCAAGCAATGGAATGTCATAATCAACATTTTCCCATAAAAAGCGCCACGTTTCTTCTTCTGGCTGTCCAAGTACAAAAATTAGTATATTCATTGTAAAAGAGGCAAAAATTAAAATGAGTACGAAGAATCGAGCAATAAATGCAATCATCCGCGTTGCACCTCCACATCGCCTATCCAGGAAGTAACGTACAGTACGAGTACACGTTTTGCATCCGGGTCGCCATCTTCAATATAGAACTGCTCATTTATACATAACTTAGGCGAGTAGTGTAAGCAATTTGCCTCACCATATATCGTAGAATAGTGGAGCTGAAGCGATACTTCATACGGGACAGTAATCCGCACTTTTCCTAGTGATTGATTAATGACAATAATTGATTTCCCTTGTGGTAAAATCGTTTCTGTTGTATCAACTGTAATATCTCCAATGAAGCGTTGAATGTGAATGTCACGCCATTGGTAGCTTTCTGTCGGGATGCCCGTAGTGCCAATCAATTTATTTTTTCCGGCCGTATCAATTACTTGATTTTTGATTTCTATAATTTTTTCTTTTTTCGTTAAGTATTGGTAGAGTAAAAAAATTAATGAACCGATGATTAATAGGCGTAATGTCCATAGATGAATTACTGCAAAGAATATTAAGATGAGACCGGCCCAGAGTGAGTATTGTTTTTTCTTTTTAAAGCTGTAGAATAATAGAATTGCACCGACAACGAGTAAAAATACACTGCTATTATTGAATAGTGTCAATTCGATCAAAACGACAAGTGCCATACTAATAACGATTATCGTAAGCTGATCTGACGTAATTTTCGGCATATTGCCTCCTCCTAAAACGAGCAAAATGGAGAAAGCACGACGCCTTCTCCTTTAAAACATTATAGCATTATTTTGGTTGTTCAATGAGCTTTTGTTCTTTTTCCAACTGAGCTAAACGGGATTCAAATGATGTCACTTCATATTTGCGCTCGATATTTTGAGAGAGCTCATCGATATATATCGAAAGTTCATCGAAGTTTTCATTGTTATTGGAAGTTAACACTTTGTCCATCTGATGGTTGGCACGTACAACATTTTCTTTCCCCATTAACTGAAGTTGGCGTACTTTCATATCTTTAATTTTATGCTTCATTGTTTCAAACTTGCGTTCCAAAGCAAAGTATTCCTCGTTTGCTGCATCAATGCTTGTCAGCAATGTGTGCTTACGTGCAGTATAGGCAGCAACTTCTTCCTGTGCAAAAGTAATGAGTTCTACTTCCTCGCTAGCCTGTGCTAAGTGTAGTTGCTTTTCTCGTTTTTCCAGCATCTCTACTGTTTGAGATAGCTGTAACTCCAATTCTTTTTTTAGATGTGCCTGACGTGCAAGCAGTTTGCCAGTTTGCTCCGTTTGTTTTTCTGCTTCACGAATGTAATGATTTAACATCTTAATTGGATTTTTTTCTACTTTTTTATCAAATAAATCATGTAAGTCCGCTTGAATCGAGTATTTAAATTTTGTGAATAAATTTTTCATTATGTTTCGCCCCTTATTTGTTTAAATTTGCCCATTCGCGTTCAAAGTTCATAAATGGATCCTCTTCTTTATTGCTTGTAAAAATTTCGACTTTCTCATTTTTACGTGATTTGTAAATATAAAAAATAATTCCAATTGCCACTAGACCAATAAAACCAGGAATGTTTGAAATTGCACTAACTAATCCTACAAATGCAACAACTAAACTCATTACTTTCCCAAATGTAGATGTGCTTTCCGTGTAATAATGTAGACCGGCTGCTAAAAGTGCACCTGATATTAATAGTGCGACTACTGGTGCCAATAGGCATAGTGCAATAATTGCTGCGACGAAACCAGCAGAATATAAGAAAAACTTTTTCATGTGTGTTCCTCCTTGTATTTGATAACTTAATGTTACTTTAATTACTAAAACTAAATAACGACCTGCAACTGTATTTTCATCTAGGTCTGGAGGCTGATTGGAACTCAGACATATAACTCAAATTAAATATATAGAAACGTAATAACTTTTATTGTATAATGCTTGTTGGAGAGTTTTTCTCGGTACATATGTAATGGAGGAGGTAGTTTAGTTATGACATGGGCATGGATTTTAGGTATTGTAGTTGCATTAATCGCTGGTGTAGCAATAGGTTTCTACGCGGCTCGTCAATATATGTTTAAGTATTTGAAAGAGAACCCGCCAATTAATGAACAAATGATTCGCGTTATGATGGCGCAAATGGGACGTAAACCGTCGGAAAAACAAGTACGTCAAATGATGTCTCAAATGAACAAGTTCCAAGATAAATAATAAATTAAGCTACCTTTTGCATTCTTAAGAGTGATGGAGGTAGTTTTTGTTTTGTGAAAATTTGGTGCTTCATTAAATTAGAGTTAAAAATCTGAATATTCTATTGATTTGGATATGATTCTAGTCTATCCTTATAAGGATTGTAAGTATTGGAGGGACAAAAAGATGACAACAGAAAAAACGAATGTAGAGAGCTTCGATTTAGATCATACGAAAGTGGTTGCACCATATGTACGTTTGGCAGGAACAAAAGAGGGGGCTAAAGGAGATGTCGTGACAAAATACGATATTCGCTTTAAACAGCCGAATAAAGAACATATGGAAATGCCTGCATTGCATTCATTGGAGCATTTAATGGCAGACCGGATCCGCAACCATAGTGATGCAGTAGTCGATATTTCACCTATGGGTTGTCAAACAGGTTTTTATGTAGCATTTATGAATTATGATGATTATGAAGGTGTGTTAGCGATTTTGGGAAAAACATTGGATGATGTTTTAGCAGCTACATCCGTACCTGCTTGTAACGAAGTGCAATGCGGCTGGGCATCAAGCCATAGCCTGGAAGGTGCACAAGAGCTGGCGAAACAATTTTTGGATAAACGTGATGAATGGCATATCGTTTTTAATGAGCAGTAAACGAAAGACCTTATAATATGCGGAATAGAAATAAAGCAGTTTAAATTTTTACGATTAGTAAAATTTAAACTGCTTTTGATTTTAAAGTGGGTTTTATAAAAATATGACCCAAACTATTTGGCGGATTCTGTATTTTACAGCAGTGTTTCCGTTTCATTACGATATGCGGGTACATAATCATGTAAAAACTTTGCGACTGTTTGTTCATAATCTCCTGGGTTTTCATTGAATGATTTCGCATGTTCTCCTTTGTCAAAAATTTTCATCATTTTTGGCTCGGGTTTTTGTTCAAATAGTTCTTTAGTCATTGACGAAGGAATGAAATCATCCGGTTCACTATGAATAAACAGAACAGGTCGTTCAATTTGCTTTACCGCATCAATGGGCATGATTTCTTTGACAGAATAGCCATCGCGAATTCGCATGAAAAAGTCTGCAAAAGGAAGTGTATATTTTGCATCAATCGGCACGACACTTTCGAAAATTCGTTTTAATAGCTGGGGAAAGTTTGAAAAAGCGCAGTCCGAAATATAAAAGTCCGCATTATCAGCCAGAGTGCCGGCATAAAGTAATGTCGTGGCAGCACCCATTGATTCGCCATGAATACCTAACAAAGCATCTTCTCCTGTAAGTTCCCGGACTTTATCGACTACAGCCTGTAAATCGAATTTTTCATAATGGCCATAACTCGTTGTTTTACCCTGTGACTCTCCATGGCGGCGGTGATCATAAACGACTGCGTTAAAGCCAAGACGTTCAAACATACGTGCATACCGCATTGAGTTGATTTTATTTTCAGTTACCCCATGGCAAATAATTACTGTATTATTCGTTTCCAACGGTTTCAGAAAGATGCCGCTAATTGTATAGCCATTTGGGGAATTAATCGTTAATATTTCTTTTGAACAGCCGTCATACCATGCTTCGTCAAAGCGTTTTGCTGTTATTTCACGCTCCCTAATAAACGCATCATCTTTTTTCTTAATATACATAATGCGATTCGTCATGAAGACACCTGTCACTGTAGTAGCGGCGGCCAGCAAAGTTGTTACGATACTACCTGATAATACTAATGTGCGTTTTTTCATGGAAATCACTCCTTATTTAATTTAATATTCAATGAATTTTTAGGATAAATCAAATATTATGTAGGAAATTGGCGGTAGAATATTTTGTGTGAAAAGTAAGGAATATTTGATAAAATTTTGTTAAGCAACTATATATATTGCCTACAAAGGGATTCACATCAAAAAGGGGGATTTTTTCATGACAGAAGTAGTAATTGTAAGTGCAGTCCGTACACCGATAGGGGCTTTTCAAGGGACATTGAAAGATATTTCGGCTCCAGTATTGGGGAGTATCGTAATAAAAGAAGCATTAAATCGTATACAGTTGGATCCAACGACTATTGATGAAGTAATTATGGGGAATGTACTTGCAGCAGGTTTAGGTCAAAATCCAGCAAGACAGGCAAGCATTGCAGCGGGTGTTCCTTATACAGTTCCTGCCATGACTATTAATAAAGTATGCGGTTCTGGGTTAAAGGCGGTTCATTTAGCAGCCCAGGCAATTATTGCTGGAGATGCAGAAGTTATTGTTGCAGGGGGCTTTGAAAATATGAGTCAAGCACCTTATATTATGCAAAATGCGCGGGAAGGTTTCCGTATGGGCGATCAAAAAATTATCGATACACTCATAAAAGATGGGTTATGGTGTGCTTTTAATGATTACCATATGGGTGTAACGGCGGAAAATCTATGCGATCAGTATGGTATTACTAGGGAAGAACAAGATGAATTTTCGGCTCGCTCACAAGCTCGTGCATCAGAGGCTATCGAGAAAAATAGATTTGTAGAAGAAATTGTTCCTGTCGAAATCCCTCAACGGAAAGGGGAACCAATCGTTTTTGCACAGGATGAATATGTAAAGCATGGCACGACTACGGAAAAATTGAATGGATTGCGCCCGGCCTTCAAAAAGGAAGGCTCTGTAACAGCCGGCAACGCTTCAGGTATTAACGACGGGGCAGCAGCAGTTGTTGTAATGTCGAAACAGCGCGCTTTCGAATTAGGGCTTAAACCAATGGCTACGATTGTTGCAAATGCGAGTGCAGGGGTAGACCCCGCCATTATGGGGGTAGGGCCTGTATCAGCTGTGAAAAAAGCATTAGCAAAGGCAAATGTAACATTAGATAAAATGGACCTGATTGAAGCGAATGAAGCATTTGCTGCCCAGGCAATTGCAGTTGATCGCGAATTAGCGTTCAATCATGATAAACTAAACGTAAACGGTGGGGCAATTGCACTTGGACATCCGATTGGTGCGAGCGGCGCACGTATTTTAGTAACATTGCTCCACGAAATGCAAAAGCAAGATGCAGAATTTGGTCTTGCTACATTATGTATCGGTGGCGGGCAAGGGGTAGCCACTATCGTACAGCGCTAAACGGTGGGGTTCAGAAACGCACTGAAAGGGATGAATGCAGACTACATGCAATGTTCAGTATAAAGCCGAATCAGGATGCAATTACCCAAATCGTAATGGATTATATATAGAAGGTGAAAATTATGGCAAAAAAGAAACAACAAAGAAGTACAAATGAAGAATTTAATGTCCCAAAAGAAAAACCGGCAACTTTAGCCGATCAGCTTGGTGGAGACGTGTTGGCCAAATTAAAGGCAGCAAAGCAGGATATGGTTGCCGATGAAAAAGCAAAAGAAGAAGAGCGTATAGCTAAAGCCGCTTTCGAACGGAAACAACGTGAGAAAAACATGAGCTTTGAAGAACTATTAAATCAATACGGGGATCAAGGTTCCAAATTTTAAGCAAAAAGCTAGTGCAACGTAAAGATTGCGCTAGCTTTTTTTAAATACTGCCTGTCCAATTTTTGTTAGTATTAGCAATGTGATTGCACCACAAGCATCGATTACTACATCTTCTATAAGCCCCCTGCGCCCAGGAATCATACTTTGACGATACTCATCCAGGGATGCAATTACAGTTACTGTGAAAAAAGCAAGTACAGTAGGGAATTTCCATTTCAGCCTACTATAGAAAATATAAAAGATGACCGCGAGTAATCCATAGCCCAAAAAATGGACACCTTTTCGGAACAGGAATTCCAAAAACTTATAGTAGCCTTCAGATTCAACCGATATTATTTTCCCCCAATAAGGAATTTGGAATTGACTTAAAAAGTCTTCAAAAGGTTTATCCTCTAAAACTTCTTTTAATAAGGGAATTATCGTTTGCTGTTCATACCTCATATTGGACATGACTGCAACAATGATAAGACCAATTATTACGAATGATATAGCTTTTTTCATCGATGCTCTGTATACCGTTCAGTTTTCGTCCAATTATGGATGTCAGTAATATTGTGCAATGTTTGAGCTTTTTCGTAGGCATCCAGATTTTGTTCCAACTGTGTGATTGTACGTGCACCAATTAATGTAGAGGCAATCGTATGATATTGCAGATTGAATGCAAGCGCAGCAGCATGGACATCGCTGTACTGTTGTTCAATTTTCTGTAAAATTTCCTCGGCAGTAGATTTCTCATAGCCCATATATGAACCCAATCGTTGGCGCCATTCATTAGTAAGTAGTCCTTTTGCAATGGAGCCACGTGTAACGACTGATGCGTCCGTCTTTTCAATTACCTCAAAAAACTCACTTGCTCGTTCATCAAAAATATTAAACTGCATCATATTGCTGACAGCGTTACTTTTTTGTAGAAAAGGAACGAATACATTCGGTCGAATAGAAGAGATACCGTATTCACGAATCAGTCCTTCTTTTTTTAAGCTTTCAAATGTGTCGATTACTTCTTCCAAATTGTCATCAGTTGTTCCGCCATGCAGCTGGTATAAATCCAAATAATCCGTTTGTAAACGACGCAAACTATCACGAATAGCCGCATTAATATAGTCTGGAGAAGCATCCCATTTCCAGCCGTCTTTTCCTTCCTCCCAACGATTACCTACTTTCGAAGCTAAATAAATATGTTGTCGATGCTTCTTCAATGCTATTCCGACATTTTTTTCATTTTCTCCACGATCATATAAATCTGCTGTATCAAAGTAATTGATGCCTGCATCTATAGCAGCGTATATTATTTCTTTTGCTTCTGATAGATTCAGAGGCAATGACATACAGCCTAAACTCAATTCCGAGATATGCAGATCGCTCGTACCTAATTGTCTTTTTTTCATAAATTATCCCTCCAACATTCGATATTTTAGAAAAGCTCTTACTAATGGTACAATGAATGGAAGTAAGAGAACAAGTGGAGGCGTAGTCATGAAAAAATTTGAAGAAAAAACGATCCATTCTGAATCTATTTTTAAAGGAAAAGTAATCTCACTGAAAGTTGATGATGTTAAGCTCCCGAATGGAGAAACGGGAAAGCGCGAAATTATTAATCATCCCGGTGCTGTTGCTGTAATAGCTATTACAGAAAACAATAAAATTCTGTTTGTTGAGCAATACCGCAAAGCTCTGGAGCGTTCAATTGTAGAAATTCCCGCAGGCAAGATGGAAAAAGGTGAGGAGCCAATTGTGACAGCGCGCAGGGAATTGGAGGAAGAAACAGGTTATACGTCAGAGGATTTGAAATTTGTTCAAGCCTTTGCAACTTCACCTGGGTTTGCAGATGAAGTTATCCATATCTATGTTGCGGAAAAGTTAAAAAAATTGGACATTCCCGTGGACTTAGATGAAGATGAGTTTGTAGACCTAATGGAACTATCATTGGAAGAAGCTGAAGCTATGGTTGCTGATGGAAGAATATTCGATGCGAAAACTGCTTTTGCAGTTTTATGGGTGAAAATGAAAATGAATTTAAAACAGTAAATGTTTACGCATAAGGACAATTTATGTGCATAAGTTGTATGGACAAGGAGGCGTCCAAATGCGTAAATATTTATATATTCAATATACATCTATGATAGTCATATGTTTTATTTGTGGTGTAGCATGTTATCAATTGTTTCAAATTGAGCAAGTACAGCAAATTATTAAATATAGTGATCGAAGACTACTTAATCTGGAAAAACCGGAACTGCTTTGGAGTGTTGTTCCTTTCCTAGTTTCTTTAATTATAGTATTATTCTTTTCGACACATAAATATTTACCACGACTAGCCCTAGTTTTTATTTCTATAAAAGTCACTTTCCTAGGGTTTAGTTCGGTTTATTTACTTGTGCAGCATCAATCTATAAAATTGTATGCATTTTGGTGGTTTCCGTTCCAATTGATCTATTGTGTACTATTGATCGCTCTCTATCAAATTACGAATAACAATAGTGGTAGACGAGCTTTGAAAAATGTAATGCCTTGGAAAAAAGTAATATTTCTGTTAATAATGATGGTAGTTTTTTTCGGACTTGAAAATATAGCAATTACTTATTTATTTAAATAATCATTGTCTTGTAATGAGTTTTACTCATTTGGTATAATGAAAAGAGTTTAGGAGGGCGTCACATATGGAGAGCCGTATTGATAGAATTAAAAAGCAACTGCATAGTGCGAGCTATAAGCTGACGCCACAGCGAGAAGCAACAGTAGCGGTATTACTTGAGCATGAGGAAGATCATTTAAGTGCCGAGGATGTTTACTTATTAGTAAAAGATAAAGCACCTGAGATTGGACTGGCTACTGTATATCGTACACTTGAGCTTTTGACCGAGCTGAAAATTGTCGATAAAATTAATTTTGGTGACGGGGTGTCTCGTTATGATTTACGTCAAGAGGGCGCAAAGCATTTCCACCATCATTTAGTTTGTATCGAGTGTGGCGCAGTAGATGAAATTCAAGAAGATTTATTGGAAGATGTAGAAGAAATTGTGGAGAAACGTTGGAACTTTATAATTAAAGATCACCGCCTGACATTCCATGGCATCTGCTGGCGTTGTCATGATCATGATAACTCTGGAGACAGCAATGCATAATCTATAATCAAAAAAGAAGAACAGCGCAAGTGGCTGTTCTTTTTTTGTTTTCTTATAGAACATAAAAGAGACGATTAGGATTTCCTAATCGTCTCAAGTATTACTATTTAAATTAAGTACGTGGATGATGTGCAATAATAAGGATTTTTCCTGCTTCTAAATCATCTTTAGCAGTAGCATGCTCATGTTCACCTATTCCTAAGTTAGACAGTTGATGATGAAGATCATCAGGCGTCATTTGGAAAAAGTTTTTAATCGCTGCCAAAACCCCTTTATCATTTTTGGTTGTTTCCGCCGTTGCTCCGGCATCTACATTGAAAAATTCTGCGATATCTTCTGCACGCTTATTGCTATTCGCAAAAATATGAATGTGATCACGATCATAGCCTTCTGCAACGAAAGATTCAATTACTGATTTAGCCTGTACACCATTTTCCACTGATTTTAAAATTGCCATTTACATACACTCTCCTTAACTTAAGAATAGTTATATGATTCCCTAACATTAGTTAATTAAAACTTTGGGAAAATACTAGTTCTTTTGGAGGGTTGTGAAGAAATATAGGTTACAGCACTGTTTCAATTAAATCATCTAGCATTTTTATCTCTAAAAATTGAATTTGATGTCCATCGATTTCCTGGATTTTAAATAGATAATTTTCATAAATGAATGAATCCTCAATATTTAAATCTGGCATATTTGTAAAGTACCAGCCACCGATTGTATCGACGTTAGGACTTTCAATATTCAAGAACAGCAACTTTGAAACGTCATCAAGTAATACTTTAGAATAGACTAAATAATGATTTTCGCCAATTTTACGAATATCCGGAATTTCATCGTCATCAAATTCATCGCGAATTTCTCCGACTAACTCTTCCAGAATATCTTCTACAGTAATCATTCCGCTCGTTCCACCGTATTCATCCAATAATATCGCAATATGGATTCTTTTCTTTTGCATAATTTGCAATAAACTTTGAATAGGAGTGGTCTCGATCATATGGATTACGGGATTGATGAAGTCCTCAAGCTTAAATGTAGCGGGATTAATTCGGTTATTCATCCCGAGTGTTAAAAAGTCTTTAATATTTAAAAAACCTAATATATTATCACGGTCGCCCTCATAGACTGGATAACGCGTATAGCGCTCTTCAGATACTTGAGTTAACACTTCTTCAAACGTAGCGGATATATCAAATCCAATAATATCCGTTCGCGGTACCATAATTTCACGTGCAATCTTATCGTCGAATTCAAATACATTGTTTACATATTTCAATTCATTCACGTTAATCTCGCCTGATTTATAACTTTCCGATAAAAGTAATCGTAATTCTTCTTCCGTATGTGATAATTCATGTTCACTCGCTGGTTGCATACCGAACACTTTCAATAATAAACGTGCAGAACCATTTAATAGCCAGATTAAAGGGAACATTAGTTTATAGAAAAATTGAATAGGTTTCGCAAATGCCATAGTTACGGCCTCCGCTTTTTGGATAGCAATTGTTTTAGGTGCCAATTCACCAACTACAACGTGGAAAAACGTTGCCAAAAAGAAAGCTCCGCCTAATGTAAACCAGTGAATATAATCTGTACCAATTCCGATGGATTCGAATAGCGGGTGTAATATAAACTCAAAAGTAGATTCACCAACCATACCAATTCCTAATGCTGTTACGGTAATCCCCAGCTGGCAGGCAGATAAATATTCATCTAAATGTGTTGTTACATTTTTAGCTGAGAGTGAACCAGATTTCCCTTCAGCAACGAGCTGATCAATACGTGATTGACGTACTTTTACGATAGCGAATTCAGTTGCTACGAAAAAGGCGGTTAAAGCGATTAAAACCGAGAAAATTATTAAGTTAATGATTGTGGTCAAACGAGCGTTCTACTCACGAAGTAGAACGTTCACCTCCTAGTTATTTAAAATTAATAAAAGTGACTGCATGAGTGCTACACTTTCAGGCGAAACTTTTTTACGAAGCTTTTGTCGCTCCTTCTCATCTAAATGTTCCATTAATACTGTTACATCATGTTCGAGCTTGCGCATTTGTAAACGAATGTCTTGAATATCGATTTCTTCAGGCTCATTTTCTGTAGGAGCAATTAAACGATGGATTTCATCTAAACATTTACCTTGCTTTTTTTGCTCCTCAATCCAGTGGATGCGATTAATCATTTCTTTATCATAATAGCGATAATTGGATGCCGATCTCTCAACTTTTAAAAGGCCTAAATTTGTATAATAATCAATTGTCCGTTTTGTTACCCCAGTAGCAGTGGCAAGCTCTCCAATTTTTAGTTTTTCGATCCCAAGTTATCACCTCAATCATAACGTTTTACTTTCAAGAATAACGCAGAAAGTACATTTTGTAAACATAATCCATATATAAACAGAAAAACAAATATTAGTAAAAATGTATGGAGGCGCAATTATATCGACTGTCTAAGTAAAATGGTAAAATGAGTTTATATAATGCTAGAGGGGCGATTTTTTATGCAAGCTTTGAAAGATTCAATAGACGATTATCTTCATTTTATTAAGGTTGAACGGCAGCTTTCTGATAATACTTTACAATCGTATAAACGAGATTTAATCGCTTATGCTCGTCATATCCATTATGAACAGCATATTAATGCATTTCATGAAGCTGTTCGTGAACATATTTTGCTTTATTTGGAGAGTTTACGGACAGCAGGTAAGTCTTCGAAAACGATTTCGAGACAAATTTCTTCGATTCGATCCTTTCATCAATTTTTACTTAGAGAAAAGGTAACCGATCAAGATCCTACTGTACATTTGGAAATGCCGAAAAAAGAGCAATCATTACCAAAGGTGTTATCAGTAGAAGAAATTGAGGATCTCATAGCTGCACCTTCCATAGAAAAACCACAGGGTGTTCGGGATATAGCGATTTTAGAGATTATGTACGGCTCCGGAATGCGTATAAGTGAGCTTATTGAATTAAATTTGGAAGATATTCACATTACGATGGGCTTTGTTCGCGTATTTGGTAAAGGTGGAAAGGAACGGATTATTCCGCTTGGTCGAGGAGCACTGAAAGCATGCAGCACATATTTAGAAGAAGCAAGACCAAAGCTATTAGGAAATGCTCCTAAAAATGATGCGTTTTTCATCACGCAAAGAGGGAAACGATTTACTCGACAAGGCTGTTGGAAAATTATAAAAGAACATGCGGAAACGGCAAATATTTCAAAAGAAATAACACCACATGTATTGAGGCACTCATTTGCTACTCATTTAATCGAAAATGGAGCAGATTTACGAGCTGTCCAGGAGCTGCTAGGTCATGCAGACATTTCTACAACACAAATCTATACACATGTAAGCAAAACTCGTTTGTCCGAAGTATATAAACAATTCCATCCACGTGCCTAAAAATAAATTCTATCGAAATCGGATGTCTGACCTTTATTTGTTTAGGCCTTTTATGTAAAATAGAGAGGAAGAATAGGAGTGAAAGCATTATGCAACCGTTTAAAAAGATACATGTAATCGTAATGGACTCTGTAGGTATTGGTGAAGCACCGGACGCACATAATTTTGGCGATGCCGGCTCAAACACATTAGGTCATATAGCAGAAAAAATGAATGGCTTAAACATGCCGAATATGGAAAAGATGGGCTTAGCCAATATACGTGAACTTAAAGGTATTAATAAAGTCGAAACACCTACAGCTTATTTTGGCATGATGCAAGAAGCGTCTGTAGGAAAAGATACGATGACAGGGCACTGGGAAATAATGGGTCTAAATATTGATACCCCATTCAAAGTTTATCCGGAAGGCTTTCCACAAGAACTGATTACTCAATTAGAAACGGCAATAGGGCGCAAAGTGCTTTGCAACATGCCGTATAGTGGAACCGCTGTCATTGATGATTACGGTAAGGAACATATGGAAACAGGCGCAATAATCGTCTATACATCTGCTGACCCTGTTTTACAGATTGCAGCACATGAAGACGTTATTCCTTTGGACGAATTATATAGAATTTGTGAAATTGCACGAGAATTAACTTTAAATCCGGAATTTTTAGTTGGTCGTGTTATTGCACGTCCCTTCGTCGGAGTGCCGGGCAACTTTAAGCGTACGGCCAATCGTCATGACTATGCATTAACACCATTTGGGCGTACAACAATGGCAGAAATGAAAGACTCGAATCTAGAAGTAATTGCAATTGGTAAAATTTCGGATATATTTAATGGTGATGGGGTTACCGAATCAATTCGTACAAAAGACAACAGTGATGGTATGGATAAAATGGCTGAAGTTGTTCGTCGTGACTTCCATGGGATAAGTTTCCTGAACCTTGTTGATTTTGATGCGAACTTCGGACACCGTCGTGATCCATTAGGTTACGGTGAAGCATTAGAGGAATTCGATCGTCGATTACCGGAAGTGTTGGATGCGTTATCAGACGATGATTTACTAATCATTACGGCTGATCACGGAAACGATCCAACATTCCCAGGTACAGACCATACACGTGAATTTGTGCCATTAATTGTTTATTCTCCTCGCTTTAATGGTGGAACACAGCTGCCATTACGTGAAACATTTGCAGATATTGCAGCAACAATTGCTGATAATTTTAAGGTTGCAGCACCACAGTTCGGAAAAAGCTTTTTAGAAGAGCTTAAATAAGGGGGACAATCATCATGAGAATGGTAGATATTATTGAAAAAAAGCGAAATGGCGAAGAATTGACGACAGAGGAAATCCGCTTTTTCGTTGAAGGTTATACAGATGGTACGATTCCTGATTATCAGGCAAGTGCTTTATGTATGGCGATTTACTTTAAAGATATGACGGATCGTGAACGAGCGGACCTTACGATGGCAATGGTGGAATCTGGTGACCAAATTAACCTTTCTTCTATTGAAGGTGTTAAAGTAGACAAGCATTCAACAGGCGGTGTAGGAGATACGACAACTTTACCACTTGCAGCAATGGTAGCGGCTGTCGGTGTACCTGTTGCCAAAATGAGCGGTCGTGGCTTAGGTCATACAGGTGGAACAATTGATAAATTGGAAGCAATTGAAGGCTTCCATGTAGAATTATCAAGTGAAGAATTCTCCAACCAAGTAAATGAAATCGGCATGGCTGTTATCGGTCAATCAGGTAACCTAACGCCGGCAGACAAAAAGCTATATGCACTTCGTGATGTAACAGGAACGGTTTCAAGCATTCCATTAATCGCAGGTTCCATAATGTCCAAAAAAATCGCAGCTGGTGCTGATGCAATCGTTCTTGATGTAAAAACAGGTGACGGTGCGTTTATGAAAACAGTCGAAGATTCGGTTAAACTGGCAGAAGCTATGGTGAAAATCGGAAACAGTGTCGGTCGTAAAACGATGGCAATTATTTCGGATATGAGCCAACCTTTAGGTTATGCAATTGGTAATGCATTGGAAGTACAGGAAGCGATTGATACATTAAAAGGTCAAGGCCCAGCAGATTTAAATGAACTATGCTACACATTAGGTTCCCAAATGGTTGTTTTAGGCGGAAAAGCCGAAACAATCGAGGAAGCACGAAAAATGCTGGAGGAAGTTGTAGCAAATGGCGCGGCATTGGAAGTATTGAAAAAGTTTATCGCTGCTCAAGGTGGCGATGCTTCAGTAGTGGATGATCCATCACGCTTACCTCAAGCAAAATATCAAATTGACGTTCCAGCGAAACAAGCGGGCTATATTTCAAAAATTGAAGCTGATGATATTGGTACAGCAGCTATGTTACTTGGTGCGGGGCGTGCTACTAAGGAGTCTGAAATCGATTTAGCCGTTGGACTTGTCCTGCATAAAAAAGTAGGCGATCAAGTTGCACAAGGTGAATCTTTAATGACAATTCATGCTAATAGCGAAAATATAGAACATGTAATGGAAAAAATCTATGCACATGTATTCATTTCCGCTGAAAAAGTAGAAGCACCGAAGTTAATTGAAGCGATTATAACTCAATAATATAGGTAAAGCTTTTTATTGTCCGAAAGGGTAGTAAAAGGCTTTTTTTATGCTTTTGAAAATACATAAATATGGTAAAATATGAATTAAATTACTGTACTATGTACGATAATAACTATATAAATGAATAAATAGTGAAGAAGGGATTGTATGCAAGTTAAATGGTCAGGTAGATTTGAAGGCTATTCATTCGCCCATTTTAAAAAGGATTTACTGTCAGGGATAATCGTAGGGATTATCGCTGTACCTTTGGCTATGTCCTTTGCGATAGCATCTGGTGTTAACCCAGAATATGGGATTTACACGGCGATTATTGCGGGGATTTTGATATCGATATTTGGTGGCTCAAAATTTCAAATTGGCGGTCCGACTGGTGCATTCGTTCCGATTTTACTTGGAATCGTATTAGTCTACGGGTATGAAAACCTGCTCATTGCAGGATTGATGGCAGGTATTATGCTGGTATTAATGGGAGTTTTCAAACTAGGGACACTCATCAAATATATTCCCAGACCTGTTACTGTTGGATTTACGGCAGGTATTGCCATCATCATTTTTGCAGGACAAATCGGGAATTTTTTAGGTTTGTCGAATATGGAGCAGCATGAAAAATTCCATATGAATATTATAGAGATTGCCTCCAATATAGGAACAATAAACTTCTATAGCGTTCTCATAGCGATCATCAGTTTAACCATGATTATTATTACTCCGAAATTTTTACCTAAAATTCCGGGGGCACTCGTTGGAATTTTAGTTTCCTCTCTTGTTGCAGTGCTTTTTTTACAAGGTCAAGTGACAACAATCGGCTCGACCTATGGAGCAATCCCAAATACATTACCGCAATTTCAAATTCCGGAAATAACAATTGAACGGATTTACATGTTAATAGGTCCAGCCTTTGTTATAGCAATGCTTGGGGGGATTGAGTCCTTACTGTCTGCAGTTGTTGCAGATGGTATGACAAACAGCAAGCATCATAGTAATAGGGAGCTTATTGGGCAAGGGATAGCTAATATTGTTACACCATTCTTTGGAGGAATACCGGCTACAGGGGCAATTGCACGAACAGCTACTAATATTAAAACAGGGGCAACTTCGCCAATGTCAGGTATTATCCACGGGATATTTGTTCTTTTGACACTACTAATCCTGGCGCCGTTTGCTGTACATATTCCACTAGCAAGCTTAGCGCCGGTACTAATGATTGTGGCATGGAATATGAGTGAACGTCATCATTTTTCACATATTCTAAAATTGAAATCCGGGGATTCGCTTGTACTTGTAATTACATTTTTGTTAACGGTGTTTACAAGTTTAACTTTGGCAGTTGAGGTTGGTCTTGTTTTAGCAGTGGTGCTTTTTGCAAAAAGAATGAGTGAAATGCTCGTCGTATCGAAAGTATTACCTAACTTAGAGGAAGATGGTAGTAAACTGAAACCCCAGATGGTGTCGGATTTACATGATTGTCCGCAGATTAGTGTATATACAATAGAAGGTCCCCTCTTTTTCGGTGCAGCACAAACTTTTGAACAATCGATATTAAATACTATTAACTACCGACCTGATGTATTTATTATGCGTTTAGGAAAGGTACCTTATATTGATTCGACAGGGGAAGAATATTTCCGCAGTATCGTAAAAAATTTCAAGTCGAATGGCGGTGAAGTCTTCGTTACGGGGGTTAAGCCTAGTTTAGAGGAAATGCTGAGACGTAGTGGATTATACGACTTAATTGAAGAACGGAATTTTTATCAGAATACAGGGGAAGCAATTACGGCAGCTTTTGATTATATTAACATAAAAAAATGTATTGGCTGCAAGCATTTAGCGTTTAAGGAATGCCAAGTTTTATCACAAGGGGAAGGAGATAAACTTTGATCGTCGAAGGCATAAATTGACAGGGGAGACTGATAGGACAAGTGCTACCCAGAAGTTTGTGCTATGAATATGCAATGAGAGACTAAGCAGAAAGTTTAACTTTCTACTTAGTCTCTTTTTTCGTACTATGAATGATTAAAAATTAATTGTAATACCTATACTAAAATCAGTTGTCGCACGAGCACTACTTTTAACGAATTAACACTAGTTTTGTCAGCTGTAAAGGAAATTATCCGACCTTGCCGAATTTGCATGCAAGAAGGAGGCGATGTAGTTGAATTTTAATTTAACAATGTATCCAAATGATATATTGATTGTCCAACTTTTCGGTGAACTGGATCATCATGAAACAGAAAAAGTGCGAACACATATATCAAAAGCAATTTTACAAGGAAATGTAAAGCTACTCGTTTGGAATTTAGAGCATTTAAATTTTATGGACAGTTCTGGTATTGGGTTAGTGCTTGGCAGAATGCGAGAACTCCGAGCTGTCGATGGGGAAACGATACTCTTAAATCCATCAAAAACAATGCAAAAAATATTTCAATATTCAGGGTTAGGAAATTGCGTACAATTTGCATCTGAACAGCAAGTTATTTTACACAGCGAGGGGGATTGTCAATGGATAACGAAATGACGCTAACTTTTCTAGCGCGTAGTGAAAATGAAGGGTTAGCGCGTATTGCAGTTACAAGCTTTATGGCGCAACTTGATCCGACAATTGAGGAACTATCAGAATGTAAAACCATCGTATCTGAAGCCGTATCAAATGCCATTATTCATGGATATGCAAACAATCCAAATGGGATTGTTACTGTTTATGCGGTAAGGTATGGCGCGGAAATTAGCGTAACAATTAAGGACGAGGGATGCGGCATCGAAAATATCGAAGAAGCACGCGAACCATTATTTACAACAAAACCGGAGCTTGAAAGGTCTGGAATGGGCTTTACGATTATGGAAAGCTTCTCGGATTTTTTACAAGTGGAATCCGTAATTGGACAAGGAACAATCGTTACATTTACAAAGCAAATTATGCCAATACAGACACTCGTGACATAACGAAATAAGGGGATGGGGAACATCGAACAGTCATCTGAAACGTTATTAACACAAGCGTATATGCGCGAGTTAATCGCAAAGTCACAAGAGGGAGATCAACTTGCGAGAAAAACGATGATTGAAGGAAATACTAGACTTGTTTGGTCTATCGTTCAACGCTTTGCATCAAGAGGGGTTGAGCTGGAAGATTTATTTCAAATAGGCTGTATTGGCTTAATGAAATCGATTGATAAATTCGACTTGTCCTATGAAGTAAAGTTTTCTACGTATGCAGTACCGATGATTATTGGAGAGATTCAACGCTTTTTAAGAGATGACGGAATGGTAAAAGTAAGTCGATCCATTCGGGAATTGAATTTTAAAATTCGGCATGCAACGGATGATTATTTAAAGACAAATGAAAAGCCGCCTTCTATCGCGGAGTTAGCGGAAATACTTCAAGTATCACAAGATGATATTTTATTAGCGACAGATGCAATGCGGGACCCGGCAAGTCTGCATGATCAGCTATTTGAAAATGATGGTGATTCCATTACATTGATGGATCAAATGCGAGATGATAAATCTGAGCTGGCATTTGACTATGTACCATTGAAAGATATGCTAAAACGCTTAGGGAAACGAGAGCAGTCGATTATTTACTTCCGTTATTATTTAGATTTAACGCAAACGGAAATCGCCGATCGTCTCGGGATTTCCCAAGTACAAGTTTCGAGATTGGAAAAGAAAATATTGGCCCAATTGAAAACCTGGATGGAACTATCAACTATGAGTAAGCCGGTGAAAAAATGACGAATCAGCTTTTTACATCTAAGGATATTGCAAGAGGTTATTTTGAGTCCCAGTTCGATACAGGAAAAACATTTGATCTTTGTGTTAAGGATATTACGATAAAGAATTTACCCACGCTTATCGTATACGTTAGTGGTCTGGTAAATGGAGAAAGCTTAGCTGAGATGCTTGCAAATACCCAGTGGGATCAAGAAGAGGAAATTGATGACGAACAAGATTACTTCCACTACCATTTCAATTATCATGGTAAAGAAGATGCAACATCAGTTGATGCTTTTATGCTCGGTGTTTTAAGCGGCAATGTAGGATTTGTTACAGAAAGCGGCTATTGCTATTTAGCGGAATTCCGCAATTATCCCGGTCGTAGCCCAGAAGAACCCGATAACGAAAAAGTTATTCGAGGATCCAGGGATGGTTTTTCTGAAAATATTATTACAAATACGGCATTAATCCGTCGTAGAATAAGAAGCGAGAAGCTAAGATTTGAAATGCATCATGTTTCAACTTACGGGCAAACAGATGTTGTTCTTTCCTATATGAGTGATTTGGTTAATGAGTCCCATTTAAAATGGCTTATTGAGCGGCTACAGCAAATTCAGCATGATGGTTTAACAATGAGCGATAAATCGTTGGAAGAATGGCTGTTTAAGCAGAAATTCCATCCATTGCCTTTCGTTCGTTATACTGAGCGTCCTGATATTGTCGCAGCCCATGTATTAGAAGGTCATATCGCGATTATGGTAGATACCTCGCCTTCAGTAATGTTGATTCCTGTAACAATGTTCCATTTGCTGCAGCATGCTGAAGAATATCGGCAGGCACCGTTAGTCGGGACGATGATGCGGTTCCTTCGTTTTGGAGCGGTCATTCTAAGCTTTCTTTTGCTTCCTTTCTGGTATTTACTAGTTACACATCCGGATTTACTCCCCGATAGCTTAGCCTTTATCGGGATAAATGAAAAAGGCCAAATTCCAATATTTCTGCAAATATTATTTGCGGATATCGGAATTGAATATTTGCGGATTGCAGCAATTCATACTCCGACACCGTTATCAACTGCAATGGGTTTAATCGCCGGTATCATCATCGGACAAATTGCAATTGATGTAGGGCTATTTTCAAGTGAAGTAGTATTATATACCGCAGTTACGGCCATCTTTACGTTTGCCATTCCAAACTACGAATTGAGTATTTCCGTTAAAGTATTCCGATTAGCGCTTTTAGCGGCAACCGCATTGTTTGGTGTAAGTGGATTCTTTATAGGTATCTTTATTATTTTCACATATTTATGTTCATTAAAGCCGATGAAAGTGCCATATTTGTGGCCTCTTGTTCCGTTTTTCCCAAAAGCATTTGCTCGGGTCATTATCCGAACACCAATGTCACAGGATGCACTTAGACCGTTTGTAGTAGGTGCAAAACAGCGAAAACGAGCTTGAACACACATTGCATCAGTAAGTCTCCTATGTTAAAGTTCTCATATGATATATTTGATTTTTGAGAATATTAGCTCGAACAGGCTATAGTTAGGGGAGAAAACTATGCATTTATACGGAACACAGCAAATTAATGAACAAGGCCATTTAACAATAGGTGGTATAGATACAATTGAGTTGGCCCAACAATATGGTACACCGCTATTCATTTATGATACAGCGCTTATTCGTAAACGTGCACGTGGCTTTATCCAGACGTTTGAAAATCTTGGTGTAAAAGCGCAGGTTGCATACGCATCAAAAGCATTTGCCTGTGTTGCGGCATATCAGTTAGCAGCTCAGGAAAACCTATCTTTGGATGTTGTATCCGGCGGCGAGCTTTTCACGGCAATTAAAGCAGGTTTCCCAGCAGATCGCATTCATTTCCATGGGAACAATAAATCAATTGCTGAACTTGAGCTAGCGTTTGAAACTGAGATTGGTTGTATTGTTGTGGATAACTTTTATGAAATCTCTTTACTTAAAGAGATGGCAAAACAAAGAAATCAAAAAATGAAAATTCTGTTGCGCGTGACACCAGGTGTTGAAGCACATACTCATGACTTTATTACTACAGGTCAAGCTGACTCTAAATTTGGCTTCGATTTAAATAATGGACAAGCTGATGAGGCATTTAAACAAGTAGTATATGATGAAAATATCGAACTATTGGGTTTACATTGCCACATCGGCTCTCAAATTTTTGAAACAGAAGGCTTCAGTTTGGCGGCGGGTAAAGTAATGCAAAAAATGGGTGCGTGGAAAACACAATATGCTTTCGAAGCACAAGTATTAAATTTAGGTGGCGGCTTTGGAATCCGATATACAGAAGAAGATAAGCCACTGGAACCTCATGAATATGTAGCAGATATGATTCAGACAGTGAAAGCCGAAAGTACAAAACTTAATCTGGCAATGCCTGAAATTTGGATTGAGCCAGGTCGTTCTTTAGTAGGGGATGCGGGTACTTCGCTTTATACAGTAGGATCACAAAAGACAGTACCGGGTGTACGTGAATATATTGCAGTCGATGGTGGTATGAGCGATAATATTCGCCCTGCACTATATGATGCAAAATATGAAGCGGTTATTGCCAACAGAGCTAATGAAACTAAAACAAGTACATATACTGTTGCCGGAAAATTATGTGAGTCAGGCGATAAGTTAATCATTGATGCAACTTTGCAAAAAGCAGAGACAGGCGATATTTTAGCAATGTTCTGTACAGGTGCATATGGCTATTCAATGGCTTCCAACTATAATCGAGTTCCAAGACCAGCAGTAGTATTCGTTGAAAATGGTGTGCATCAACTTGCGATTAAGCGAGAAAGCTATGAAAATCTTGTAGTAAATGATCTGCCGTTAACATTGGTAAAGGGTGAATAATCGTTGAAATTATCGAAGCAAGCGAAATGGGGTTTCGGCCTGTTAATGGGAATTATCATTTGGTCACTCCTTTTCATATATATTATTAGTCCATTTATTTACAAATTCTCAAACTAGTATAAGTGCCTTTTACATTAGACGTTGGAAAATTGTGTTATTGCATTTCCACTGGACTTTTGTTAGGATTTGCAATGGTAGAATTGAGGGAATGTTAAAATGTTAGTTAGATATAAAAAAGCACTTGAAAAGATTGCTATGGGATTGATTTCGTTAATGCCGCAGGAAAAAGACATTAAACGTTTAATGGAAACCATTCACCAATATGAGCAAAATGAAAATTGGACGCTTTTTTTATGGAAAAAAGGTGACGAATATGTGGGAGCAGTAGGAATCGCGGAAGAAAATGATGCCGCAGTAATTCAACATATTACTGTCATCCCATCCTATCGTGGAGAAGGTGTTGCCTTGACCATGCTAAGACAGCTCCAAGAGATGGGATTCAAAAATATTCAACCAAACGAAGACACAAGTGCATTTGTCCAAAAGTGTATAACTATACTAAAAGAAGTCGACTAGTTCAGTCGACTTCTTTTTTTAAATTGTCTTGCTTCAAGTATTTCTGTGCGGTCTCTAAGCATATGTTTATTGAAAATAAAGTGTGAATCCATTGGTGTGCATGTACTTATTTTTTGTTGAACCAAGGATTGTAGCTGCTCATTTTTAAGAGGAAGTGCAAATTTCAGAAACGGTTCATTTGCCTGCATTTTCTGTAATCTATCTTTCAAAATCAAAAGGAGTTGCTTGAAATCAATGTAATCAAAAAACTCGCTTTCTCTATTTTGCTCAAAGTTTAAGACTGCTTTACTCATCATACGTGTTGCACCATTAAAGTTAGCCCGTCTCCAATGGTACATACTTGTCGCAAGTTGTACATAGCCAACAAGCGGATGAAGCTTTTCTTTTGGGGCAATCTCTTTCCAATACTCTTCCAATACTTCGTGACATTCAAAGTAGTCCTCATTGCCATTGAAATATGCACAATAATCGATAAACAGTGGGTGAAACAAAGGATGCATTGTGATCTCCTTTCATCTATACTTAAATAGGTTCTGCTTGTTTTTGTAGAACGATGTCGAATAAAAATAACTAGTAAATGCAAATTTCAATTATAGCTTAATTTACATATTTATGATAAATTTCGATTCAACTTTTCCGGTAATTATTTTTCTTGAAAAGCGATTAAGGCACAATTGATTAGGATAGGTGGTATTTTATGTCTTACGAAGTGAAACTAGATGCCTTTAGTGGGCCACTAGATTTATTATTACATTTAATTCATCGCTTGGAAATTGATATCTATGATATTCCGATGTCGGAGTTAACAGAACAGTATATTGATCATATCCATGCGATGCAAACATTGGAACTAAACGAAGCAAGTGAATATTTAGTAATGGCGGCCACATTATTAGCTATTAAAAGCCGCATGCTTATCCCCATTAATGAAGGTGAAATCGATACAGCTGAACTAGAAGTGGATGAAGCCGATCCACGTGAAGAGCTTGTCGCCCGTTTAATCGAATATAAAAAATATAAGGAAGCAGCTGTACAGCTTCAGGAGCTTGAAACTGAACGCGGGCACGTCTTTACAAAAGCGCCAAGCGATTTATCTGAATTTATACCGGATGAACAGATGGTACTTTTTGATCAAAATGTAAATGTTTATGACATGCTTAGTGCGTTTCAGAAACTAATGCGCCGCAAACAATTGAGAAAACCATTGTCCACTCGAGTAGCTAGGCAGGAGATTTCTGTAAAAGACCAAATGCGCTCTGTTGTAAAAATATTAAAAAATTCAGGCGGAAGAGTAATGTTTACTCAATTGTTTGAAGCAGACGATAAACCAATGCTTGTCTTAACTTTTTTAACATTATTAGAATTGATGAAGCGCCAAATCGTTGTCGTTGAACAACAAAACAACTTCGACGATTTATCGGTATTACTGCAAAAGGAGGACATAGAGGATGAATTCGAACAAATTATTGAGTAGAATCGAGGCACTGTTATTTGTAGCTGGTGATGAAGGTATGACCGTAAAACAATTGACACAATATATAGAAGTGGAACCAATGGATATCGAGGCAGGATTAAGTGAACTCCAATCTCAGTATAATGATGACGAAAAGCGCGGAATAGCTTTAAAACAACTTGCTGGAACTTATCAATTAACAACAAAGCCAGAAGTAAACGACACATTGAAGAAGCTGATTGAAAATCCCACAAATCAAGTATTAACTGCAGCCTCATTGGAGGTATTGGCGATTATAGCCTATAAGCAGCCAATTACACGTGCAGAAGTGGAAAATATACGGGGTGTTAAGAGTGAACGACCGATAGCCAAGCTAGTTTCACGTGCACTTGTACAGGAAGTGGGACGCGCAGAAGGGACAGGGCGTGCAATATTATATGGAACGACAAAAGAGTTTTTAAATTATTTTGGGTTGAAAAGTATTAAAGAATTGCCGCCGTTACCGGAAGAAGTCGATCAGGAAGATGATCAGCCTACAGATTTATTTTTAACGAAGTTCCAGGAAACATTTAATCAAAATTAAAGGAGTGACTTGTTGAAAAAGTGGTTTGTATCTATTGTTATGTTGTTTGTGTTTTTTAGTAGTACCATGCAAATAGAGGCTGCGGGAAATAGCTATGTTGTTATCGATGCAGAAAACGGCCGTACATTAATGGGGGTCAATGAACATGCTCGATTGCCGATAGCCAGTTTAACGAAAATTTGGACTGCGTTAATTGTTTTGGAGAATAGTGAACTTTCCGATGAAGTAGTTATTTCAAAAGAAGCTGCAATGGTCGAAGGCTCCTCCATTTATTTATTGGAAAATGAGACATATACAATTGACTATCTGCTTCACGGCTTAATGATGCAGTCAGGAAATGATGCGGCAACTGCGTTGGCGGAGCATGTGGGTGGATCGGTCGAAGGCTTTGTGAAGCTAATGAATGAAAAGGCTCAGCTTTATCGTCTGCATGAAACGACTTTTACAAATCCTACAGGGTTACACAATGAAGCCCACCTTTCCTCAGCATACGATACGGCAAAAATGCTGCAAATTGCGATGATGAACCCGCAGTTCAAGAAAATTGCATCCACACAAAATTTTTCGGATGGCAGGCAGTGGAAAAATAAACATCGCCTTATGCATGAAAAAATTGGGGCTATTTCTGGAAAAACAGGCTATACAAAAGTTGCAGGGCGCACACTTGCGACATTTTTCGAACGGAAACAAAAATCATTTGTTATCGTTACAATCAATGAAGGAAATGATTGGAATGTTCACCGGAATTTGGCGGACTTTATCGACAAGAATTTTGATCGGGAAACAATTGTAAAAAAAGGGGAATACAAGGCGAATGGATTATCGATAGAACTGGATGAGCCATTACAAATGCTTCTTCATAAGAAGGAAAAACCAAACTTTCAGCATATCGTAAAAATTTCAAGACTTAAGGATTCAAATAGAGGAGTATGGCTTTTGTATGCAGATGATGTATTAGTCGCCTCCAAATTAGTTACGATAAGGTGACCGGATGTATTGTTGGAAAAGCGAAATTTCTTTAATAAGTATTGAAAGTATGCCATAATTTTTATTCGTTAAGGAAATTTATGGCGTACGTAATGTGGATGACGAGTCATAGATTTAATTTACATCAAATTATTTATAGCAATAAAGGAAAAGTGCAAATTCGAATGCTGTAGAAGCGTGCGTCTTTGCAGTTTATCAATCAATGAGGTGAACTTATGGAAAGATTACAGAAAGTAATTGCATATGCAGGCGTTGCATCACGACGTAAAGCAGAGCAATTAATCGTAGAAGGTAAAGTAAAAGTTAATGGAGTAGTGGTAAAAGAGCTTGGAACAAAGGTTTCAAATTCGGACACGATTGAAGTAGAAGGCGTAAAGCTTGAAAAAGAGGATAAAGTATATTTCCTATTATATAAACCACGTGCCTATATTTCAGCTGTTACAGATGATAAAGGACGTAAAACAGTAACGGATATTTTCAAAAAGCATGTTCATCAACGTATATTCCCAGTAGGTCGTTTGGACTATGATACGACAGGCTTATTATTATTGACGAATGACGGGGATTTTTCAAACTTAATGACACACCCGAAATTTAAAATAGACAAAACATATATTGCACGTGTTAAAGGAATACCTACAAAGCAAGGGCTAATGAAGCTTCAAAATGGAATTAAGCTAGAAGACGGGAAAACTGCTCCAGCAAAAGTAAGCATGACAAGTTTTGATGAAAGTGCTGGGAAAGCAATTTGTGAAATTACAATCCATGAAGGGCGTAACCGTCAAGTGCGTCGTATGTTTGAAGCAATTGGGACACCGGTTGTGAAGTTAAAACGTGAGCGCTTTGCATTTTTGGATTTAACAGGATTGTCGCCTGGGGAATATCGTCAGCTAACAAAGCATGAAGTAAAACTATTGCGGGTACTGGCTGAAACAGGAAAAATAGATTACAACAATTAAAATAGTGGAAACGTTCATAAATCATTCATAATTAAAATAATTATCATTTTGTAATTATTTGCTATAATAGGCAACAGTAGTTGCTAAAAGGAAGGAGGTTTTTTGTTTGGAAAAAAAAAGAAAACGTTCTGTGACACGTGGCATTATACTAGCAATTTTAGCAATAGCGATTGGATATACAGTTTATGGTGCTGTAACGAAAGATAAACTAGAGGTAGTAAAGGCAGGGGCACAAGCGCCTGATTTTGAAGTAGTAGATTTGAATGGTGAAAAACATAGATTAAAAGATTACGAAGGAAAAGGTGTCGTTTTAAATTTTTGGGGAACATGGTGTGAACCATGTGAACGAGAATTCCCTGCTATGACACGCCAATATTCAGCATTTGCTAATAAAGGTGTACAAATTATTGCTGTCAATTTTGCACAGTCCGAATTTGAGGTTAAGAAGTATGTTGCCAATATGGGGATGACGTTCCCGGTTGCGATCGACAAAACGAAAAG
Organism: Solibacillus ferritrahens; assembly: GCF_037027585.1. Lineage (NCBI taxonomy): Bacteria > Bacillati > Bacillota > Bacilli > Caryophanales > Caryophanaceae > Solibacillus > Solibacillus ferritrahens. Next base: position 83,948 of record NZ_JAXCLE010000009.1, read on the forward strand.
CGTATTTACAGCCTACAGCATTGGGCCTCTTCCTACATCAATATTTATTAAACCAGATGGTACTATTGACCGTATTATAACTGGTGAAATGAGCGAGGAAAAAATCGCACAGTATATGGAGTCAATAAAGCCGGAATAGGAGTTTTAACGCAATGAATATAATACTTTGTGAATGCGGGCATGAAAATCCTGAAGGTACTAATCTCTGTCAAAAATGTGGATCTCCTTTAACATTGGAGGAAAAAAGCAAAAAAATTGCAGACATGCGGTACGAAGGGACAGCCATTCGTTCAAAAACTTACAACAAATCGATTATTGATAAAATATGGAATTTTTTCTCAAGTGTAAAGGTCGGCATTTCACTTATCATAATAAATTTAGTGGCAGCTTCCATCGGGACGATTTTACCACAGGAATTTTACGTTAGTGTAGCGACGGATGCAGAGAAGGAAAAATACTATTCAGATGTATATGGCTGGTTTGGAGAAATATATTATGCGTTAGGGTTATCGGATCTTTATTCTTCCCTTTGGTTCCAAATACTAGTATTAATGCTGGGCGTTTCTATTATTATTGCGAGTATTGACCGTGGTATCCCATTACATAAATCTTTAAAAAATCAGCGAGTAAAAAGACATACGAGCTTTATGAAGCGTCAACGCATTTATAGTGAAGGCAAGCCGAGTGAGAATACTGACCAAACATTACAGCTTGCTGAACAAACTTTAAAAAATCTAAAATATAATGTACGCCGTGAAGATGACGCGATATTGGCAGAGCGTGGGCGTTTTTCTCGCTATGGCGCTTATATAAACCATGTCGGACTTATCATATTTATAATAGCTGTTATGCTCCATTTAGTTCCTGGCTTCTACGTAGATGAGTCTATCTGGTTACGTGAAGGAGAAACACGGGCAATTCCGGGTATGGATGGTTATTTTTTGAAAAACGACCAATTTATATTGGAAACATACGATAATGATCCACAAGGTGAGCAAATTAAACAAGGAATTAATGTTGTCGCAAAAAATTACCAAACAGATGTTACATTATATAAACAACAGGAAAATGCTGTTCCAGGACAAGCTGAAGATTTGGAAGAAGTGAAGCAGTTTAATATCCGTGTGAATCATCCATTAAAGCATGAAGGTTATGCAGTTTACCAGATGGACTTCAGGCTGAATGAAATTAAAACAATGGTTTTTGACTTAACGCTTAAAGAAACTGAAGAATCACTTGGACAGGTTAGTATAGATTTAACAAATCCTCAAGACGAATACTTATTGGATAATGGAGCAAAAGTAGAATTAATGGGCTTTTATCCTGATTTTTCTGGGTTTAAGGAAGGTGTGCCGCAAACTGCTACACAAACACCGAATAATCCGGCATTTATATTTAAAATGAGTACTCCTGAGAAACCAGAAGGGGAAACAAGTTTTGTAGCTATTCAGCAAACCTTGGAGCCAGAAGGTAACAACATGTACAAAATGAAATTTGCAAATGTTGAAACACGTCATATGTCGGGCTTAATGGTCCGATACGATCGCACAATCCCTCTACTTATAGTCGGAGCGATTATCTTCATGGTCGGTGTAGTGATTGGTTCGTATTGGAATCACCGTCGTATATGGATTGAACAGTTGGAAGACGGTACAGTTCGTTTAGCAGCCCATACAAACAAAAACTGGTTTGGTATGAAGAAAGATTTAGACGTCTTAAAGAAGCATGCCCATATACCACAATACGTAGATCAGCTGGAATCAGAAAATAATGAACATGTTGAAACAGAAAAGGATGGTAAAACCTTATGAGTTTAATAGATTTAAGCGGTTATTTACTGTATGTTGCATTTTTTTGTTATTTATTTGGCACATTCCTATTTGGAGGGGCAATTAAAGAAAAAAATGATACAGCGGCAAGTCGAGCAGACAAATACGGTAAATTAGCAATCACCGTTACAATTATCGGCTTTGTTGCACAATTAGGTTATTTCATAACACGTTGGATTTATACAGGACATGCACCAGTTAGTAATATGTTTGAATTTACGACAGCATTCGGTATGTTCATCATCTTGTCTTTCATAGTTATTTTCTTTATGTATAAAGTGTCTGCATTGGGTGTTGTAGCGTTACCAATTGCACTTCTAATCATTGCATATGCTTCGATGTTCCCGACAGAGGTAAGTCCGTTAGTACCATCATTACAAAGTCATTGGTTAACAATTCATGTAATTACGGCAGCAATAGGTCAATCCATTTTTGGAATCAGTGCGGTAGCTGGTCTAATTTATTTACTGAAAAATGTAAATATGAATGAACGCTCAAAAGAGAGTTTTTGGCTGGAAACTGTTATGTTCTGCTGTGTATTAATTGTAGGTTTCGTGGCAGCTACTGTAACATTCAATGTCATGGATTATGAAGCGAAGTATGAATATGTCGATACTTTGGATAAAGTAAGTACTTCAACATATATGATGCCGCCGATTTTTGGTATGAATGAGTATGTAGAGCTAACAGAGGATCGCATGACTCCATTAGTAGAATTGCCTGCACTGATTGATGCGCGTAAATTAACAACAGTAGTATGGTCCGTTCTATTTGGTACGGTTATATATATTTTGATCCGCCTCATCTTTAGAAGAAAGGTAGCAACTATGTTCCAGCCGTTGGTAAAGCGAGTAAACTCTACGTTAATGGATGAAATTGCATACCGTACAGTTTTAATTGCATTCCCAATATTTACGCTCGGAGCACTGATTTTTGCAATGATTTGGGCGCAAAAAGCATGGGGACGCTTCTGGGGCTGGGATCCAAAAGAAGTTTGGGCACTTGTCACATGGCTATTCTATGCAGCGTTTTTACATTTACGTCTATCAAAAGGCTGGGAAGGTAAAAAAACTGCCTGGTTAACGGTAATAGGATTCCTAATCATTTTATTTAATTTAGTTGTCGTAAACTTAGTAATTGCTGGGTTACACTCTTACGCATAAAAATATTAATATGTCAAAAAGTTATAAAAGTTCAATCATTTTGGTTGAGCTTTTCTTTTCAATTGTACTTTTAAAAGGTACAATGGAGTAGAGAAATAGAGTTTTGAAAGGGGCAACATCAGTGTCAGAAAATATTTCTGTATTAATTGTAGATGATGAAGACCGCATTCGACGTTTATTAAAAATGTATTTAGAACGCGAAGGCTACGCAGTAGAAGAAGCAGAAAACGGAGAACAGGCACTTTCAATGGCGCTAGAAAAAGATTATCATTGTATTTTACTAGATATTATGATGCCTGAAAAAGACGGTTTGGAAGTTTGCGCTGAGCTGCGTGAAAAGAAAACAACACCGATTATTTTGTTGACAGCAAAAGGAGAAGAAGCAAACCGGGTTCAAGGTTTTGAACTAGGAGCTGATGACTATATTGTTAAACCATTTAGTCCACGTGAAGTTGTGCTGCGTGTAAAAGCTATTTTACGACGCTCAGCTGTATTTTCACCAGTATCGAATGCATCTTCATCAAAGGATTTAGTTGTATTCCCGCATTTAACAATCGACCACGATGCACACCGTGTAACGGCGGATGGTACAGAAGTAAATTTAACACCGAAAGAATATGAATTATTATACTTTTTAGCGAAATCTCCTGATAAAGTATTTGACCGTGAACAACTGTTAAAAGAAGTTTGGCATTACGATTTCTTTGGTGACCTCCGTACAGTAGATACACATGTTAAACGTTTACGAGAAAAGTTGAACCGCGTTTCTGAAAATGCGGCGAAAATGATTGTAACTGTTTGGGGTGTAGGCTATAAATTCGAGGTTGTAAATGATTAGAATAGCAACAAGTATTGTCGGGAAGCTATGGGTAACCATTTTGCTTCTCGTTTCATTTGTCCTGTTTATTTTCACGGTATTTATGCTGGAGTTTCTAGAAAGCTATCATAATGAACAATCTGAAATGTCTTTGAGACAAACTGCTGCAGCCATTGCTAGCATTGTTGATGAGGATGAATTGGATGATAAACAATTCGCAATCATTTCGGAGCTGTTAACAGAAACGACGAATGTCTTAATTGCGAAAAATCCAAATGAAGTGTTGTATTCAATGCAAGAAGGATTGAATAAAGAGGAAATACAGAAAAATATTATTTCAAACGAAGAATTAAGGGAAGTTTATGCAACCAACGAGCCAATTGTCAAAGAGCTCCTTCTGCCTTCGAATATTGATGAAAATAAAAAAATGAAATATATCGTTCTTGGCTTTCCTTTAAAAAGTGAAGAAGAGTTACACGGGGCGGTATTTATTTATAAAAACCCGGACGCATTAAATCAGACAAGTAATGAAACAACGAAAATTGTTTTTTTGGCAGCGGCTATTGCATTCATATTAACAACTATTTTTGCGTTTTTCCTTTCCTCCAAAATTACGTTGCCATTACGTAACATGCGTGAGCACGCATTTGAATTGGCAAAGGGTCGATTTGATTCGAAAATTGAAATAAAGCAGAATGATGAAATTGGTCAGCTAGCAGTAGCCTTTAACCAAATGGGGCGCCAATTAAAGCACCATTTAGAAGTGATTAATCAAGAAAAAGAGCAATTATCCAGTATATTAACATCGATGACAGATTCTGTAATAACTTTTAATCGTGATAAAACAATTTTGGTCAGTAATCCTCCTGCAGAGCGCTTGCTTCAAAAATGGTTTATCGAAAAAGGCTTAAACAGTTCAAAGCCGATTCCTGAAGAGCTTTATCAAATGCTTGACCATGTCCTAAGTTTTGAAGATCAGCTTGACGAAGAGTTACAGATGGGAAAATCTTATTATAGTATTACTATTAGCCCCCTCTATAGCGGAGATTCGATTCGTGGTGCAGTCGCTGTTATACGAGATAAAACAGAGGAGACAAAGTTGGAAAAGCTGAAGTCGGACTTCATTGCCAATGTTTCGCATGAGTTGCGAACACCGATAGCGATGCTACAAGGTTATTCTGAAGCCATTATAGATGGTGTTGTCACAACAGAAGAGGAACGCACTGATATGATTCGCATTATTTATGATGAGTCCCAACGGATGAGCCGACTCGTTACGGATTTACTGGATTTGGCACGAATGGAGTCAGGTCATATGAGTCTTTATAAAGATGATGTGCCATTAGTATCGGTAATTGAACGTATGACACATAAGTTTGATCAGACGGCAAAAGAAAACCATGTCCATCTTCTTTTTGAAACCGACTTTTCGGAAGATGCACTCATTCCGATTGATGAAGATCGCATTGAGCAAGTGTTAACGAATTTAATCGATAATGCAATCCGCCATACGCCGGCTGAAGGCTCAGTTACAGTATCGATAACAAATGAGCAGAAATTTGCTAAGGTTCAAGTGAAGGACACTGGTCGAGGAATACACCAAGATGACTTACCTTATGTATTTGAACGCTTTTATAAAGCGGATAAAGCACGGACGCGTTCAAAAGGTGGAACAGGCTTAGGGTTAGCGATTACAAAAAATATAGTAGAAGCGCATAACGGTACGATTTCTGTGGATAGTGTGGAACAGCAAGGAACAACCTTTACATTTTATTTACCATTAAATTAACAAAATCGTAGTAGGAAAAGTTTATCATTTTGTTCTCAAAGTGGTAAACTTTTATTTTTAACAAGTTAATTCATAATTATATTCCATGGTATTGTAACTTTTACTGTTTGAAAACGACAAATAATTAGAACGGAGGTGGGATGGGTGCAACAGTCCATTTTCCATCGATTATACGATATGTATCATCAGGATGTTTTTAATTTTCTTTTTTATTTAGTGAAAAACCGGACAGCGGCGGAGGATCTTTCTCATGAAGTGTACGTACGTGTACTGAAATCGTATGAACGTTTTGAAGGGAAAAGCTCTGAAAAAACGTGGCTTTTCTCAATTGCGAAAAATGTGGCAATTGATTATTTCAGAAAAAAACAGGTTCGGGATAAGCATGCATTTACCGCATTTGATTGGGAAACGGAGCAGCTTGTAAGCCCCGTACCTTCACCAGAACAGTCTATGGAATTAAACGATGAACTAAGTCGATTACTGCTTGCATTGGAACGATGCTCGGGGGATCAGAAAATGGTGATTATTATGCGCTATCTTCAGGAACTTACGATACAGGAAACGGCTGATATATTAGGATGGACCACAGGTAAGGTTAAAACGACACAGCACCGGGCATTAAAAAATTTAAGACAGCTATTGGAAGCACAAGATGGAAAGGAGGCGAATTCATTATGAAAAAGGAGCGTTGGGATGAGGAAAACCTGGAACAACTCCTAAAACAGGCCCCGAAAGTAACCGATCATCGAACAAAGGATGAAATATTCAATCGTTTAAAGGATGATGGAGCATTTAATGAACAGCCGCCTCAAATACAACAGCCTAATCAAAAAGGGATTCGCTGGGCACCGCTTCTAGTATCGATCGCATCCTTATTTATTATAGTTTTGATTGGTGCACAGTTTTTAGGGAATGATCAGTCCATCTCGATGGAACAGAATACATTTGATATGGCAACTACAGAATCGGAAGAAAGCGCCAAAATGAGTAGGACCGAGGATGTAAGTGACCCATCGACAATTTCTAATTTTTCATTGGATGCACAAGCTGAACAGACGTTAATTTATGAAAGCCAGCTTGAAGGAGTAACATTATTTAAAATTGGTCTTGCTGGTGATGATGCAGAAAGCGTTCCTGTCAGTATATTAATACCTAATGAAGTTGTGGTAGATAAGCTTGGGACCGATAACCCGACAACATTGGAGCTTTATAAAACCTTTAGTCCATTACTCGATGAACATATGATGGGGTTTAATGAGTATCACCCGTTAAAAGGCGAATTGCGTGAAGAGGGAGATAAGCTTATTCACACATTACCTGATGACCACGGATATGATACAAGTTCTGCTACACTATCTAATTATTTCGGTTCCCTTGTGGATACATTCGGAAATTCGTACGAAGAGGTACAAATTGAAGATGCAAAAGGGGAAGTCGTTTATTTTGATTATGTTGGTGAAACGGCACAGTCTTTTCAATTGAAAGGGGAGCAGACACAATACAATTATTTTATGTATCAAATGAGGGATGGGGCAGTTTATTTAAGTCCTAATTTTCGTATGACCTTTCCTAACGTGACTGAGGCGATCGATAATATGACGACGGAAGCAAACGATATATATCGTACTGTCATTTTACCTGGAATTTCATTAAAAGTAGAGGATGAAGGGGATATCGTTACTGTAACATTCGAACAAGCACTTGATTTGGAACAATATGATGCTGCCCAAGCAATGCGTATGATAGAAGGATTAATTTTAACGGCAGCAAGTTTTGATAAACAAATTAAATTTGAAAAAATTGTGCAAGAAAATTGGAGTGGTTTTGACTTCACGAAGCCTTTAGAGAAGCCAATCGCGGGGAACCTATTGTTCTATAACTTTTAAATAAAACAAATGAATTTACTCGGAATTGTAAGCAATGGTCTTTACAATTCCGTTTTTATATATATAATAGAAATTGTAACAAGAATTTTGTTGCACAATTTCATATTGATTCATCTTCGGGGCAGGGTGTAATTCCCGACCGGCGGTAATTAAAGTTGTAGCCTCTGACCATTTACTTGGAGGACGTTACAGTAAACTTTTCGAGCCCGCGAGCCACTTTTTGTGTGCAGGATTTGGTGCGATTCCAAAGCCGACAGTATAGTCTGGATGGGAGAAGGTGAAGGTACGGTCGTCATTTTATGAAAATGTCGTGCTTTTGTAGTACCGTTAATAATTTCCTTAACTATGAGCGGAATGTCTTTCGTATACATATTTTTAAGGGGATTTACTACAAAATGCATAAGTAGACTTTTATTTAAGTGTGCCTATTTCTCCCTTATGCTCTTTTTTGCATAAGGGTTTTTTCATGAATGATTTGATACGTCCTTTCTTCTTGCGAGATGGAATCAGCAAAGAGGAGAGATTTCTATGCAAAAGAGAAGTTTGAAGTTACGGTCATTCGTAACAATCGCTATGCTAAGTGGGATTTCATTTATATTAATGCTACTGAATTTCCCATTACCTTGGTTTCCTGTATTTTTGCAGATTGATTTTAGTGATGTACCTGCATTAATAGCGGCGATTACGATGGGACCTGTCGCAGGTATTCTTGTTGAATTGGTTAAGAATGTACTTGATTGGATTTATACGGGAGCTCCAGAAGGAATTCCGGTAGGTCACATGGCAAACTTTGCAACAGGCGTATTATTCATTTTACCAGCTTACTATATTTACAAAAAATTCCCTTCTGCAAAAGGGTTAATTTCTGGCTTAGTTGTTTCGACGGTTGTAATGTCGTTGGGGATGGCTGTATTAAATTACGTAGCGTTCCTACCACTATATACGTATTTACTGGGCTTTGAATATGATATGTATGAAACGATAGTATTGGGTATTTTACCGTTTAATATAGTTAAAGGAATTATGATGCTAGTTGTCGTGACGATGATTTACCGTTCGATGCGTGTATGGATTGAACAACAGCGCCGACAATATTTAGCTTAACTAAATAAAAGCACAAGGAGTTATGTCATAAAGGATTGTTTTTATGACATAACTCCTTTTTATTTGCTGGAAGATTGTTAGTTTATGTGTCTTAAGTTATATGGAAATAATTATTACTATTGTAATCATAGTAATTCACTGTTATCATAATGTACATTGTTGTGAAAAATCTGGCTATTTCGTCAAAAGACCAACATTATATTACTTCTTTAGGAGAGATGACGATGGAGAAAAAAATACCATTTTCAACATACGCAGTAATCGGGACGATGCTGTTCGGTATGTTTTTTGGTGCGGGTAATTTAATTTTCCCGATACAAATGGGCCAGTTAGCAGGTACGAATTATTGGCTGGCGTTAATTGGTTTTTTAATAACGGCAATAGGGCTGCCGTTTTTAGGTATTCTTGCAATTGGCCTTTCTGGAAGTAACGGATTGCGTGATTTAGCGAGTAAAGTACACCCAGTATTTGGTTTATTATTTGCATTGGCATTATATTTAACTATTGGACCATTTTTTGCTATTCCGCGTACTGCAACGGTACCTTTTGTAGTTGGATTTGAACCTTTTATCGATCCGTCTCAAATAACATTATGGCTAGCTGTATTTAGCTTTGTATTTTTTGCTATCGTATTTTATTTTTCATTAAATCCAGCGAAAATTATGGATATTATCGGGAAATACTTAACACCGGCATTCTTGATTTTTCTGTTTGTTTTAATCGGGATCAGTTTATTTTCGCCAATGGGTGATTTTGTAGAGCCTGTTGGGGCATATATAAATGATGCGTTTATGACAGGGTTTAAAGAAGGTTACAATACGATGGACGCGCTGGCTTCACTTGCATTCGGTATTGTAGTTATTCATGCGATTAAGCGAACGGGTGTTACCGATAAAAAAGATATTGCAAAAGCGACTTGGAAATCGGGTATTTTTGCGATGGCTTTAATGATGCTTATATATGGTCTCATTACTTATATGGGTTCATCAAGTGTAACGGCGATTGGAACTTATGAGAATGGTGGTCAAATTTTCGCAGCTGTAGCGGATTATTACTTTGGTTCGTACGGGGCAATTTTACTCGCTATTATTATTGTGTTGGCATGCTTGAAAACAAGTATTGGGTTAATTACATCGTGTAGTGAATTTTTCCATGAAGTATTTCCGAAAGTGAGCTATAAAGCATTTGTTGTACTGCTGTGTCTTGTATCGTTCGTTATTGCGAATGTCGGATTAACAAATATTATTACATATGCAGTACCGGTGTTAATGTTCTTATATCCTTTGGCAATTGTCTTAATTATTTTAGCGCTTTTCGGACCGTTGTTTGGTTATAAACAATCAGTTTTTGCGACAGCTATTTTATTTACATTCTTTATTAGTGTTATCGATGGCTACAATGCATTAATCGAAAGTGTCCCAGCGTTTAAAGGAAACTTATTATCATCAATTTCAGCTGTATATATGGATTATTTACCACTTTATACAATCGGTTTAGGTTGGATTGTTCCAGCGTTAATTGGAGCAGTTATCGGATTGTGTATTCCGTATAGTATTAACAAAAAAAGTTGAATAGAAATGGGTGTGTAAAAGTTGAAAATCTTTTACACACCCATTTTTCGTTTCTAATGTACATTTTGTTTTTTGAAGCTGCCACCTTTTACTTCTACAACTTCATAAACAGTGACAAAAGCATTAGGGTCAATTTCACGAATGATAATTTTCATCTTACTTTCTTCCATTCGATTAATTACACATGTAATTTCTTTAAACTCTTGGTTGGAATAAGCGCCGTATACGGTATTAAAAGTAGCGCTACGTCCTAAACGATCTCGGATTGTCTCCACCATATTTACAGGTTCGCTTGTAATAATTTTATACGTTTTAGAACCGCTTAACCCTTCCTCGACAACGATAATAACCTTCGACGCGATATAGTAGGCAATTGCTGATAATAAAGCACCCTTAAAGCCGAACACAAACGAAACAATAATGAAGACGAAAAAGTTTAAAAATAAAATTAAATCACTCGTACTAAACGGGAGCTTTCTAGAAAGTAATACTGCAAGCATATCAATACCATCCAATGCACCACCATTACGTAGTGCCAGCCCCATACCGATACCTAAAATAATCCCGCCAACAACGGTAATCAATAACGCGTCCCCGGTCACGATTGTCGGGACATGGTGCATAAGGGATGTACCAATTGCTAAAGAAGCAATTCCGAGAATAGAATTGATTGCAAAGGTTTTACCGATTTGTTTATAACCTAAGTAAACGAATGGAATATTAAGTAAAGCAATTAACATACCTAAAGGTAATGGTGTTAATTGTGAAATTACGATACTAATCCCTGTAATTCCTCCATCGGAAACGTTATTTGGAATTAATACGGATTCTAAACCGTAAGCGGCGATAAAACCTCCGATAATAACAATGATTTTTTGTCCGATAGACTTTGCGATGTTTTTTTGCTTTGACATAAATCTCCTCCTCAAATATATCGTAATAATTATACATGAATAATACTACGATTTCTTTTCAACACTATAATAATTTGAAATTTTGTGATTAAACCAGATAATTTCTCAATTTTATATTTCAAGGATTCTTGAATTTCATATTTCCATTTTCATGAAATTTAAAAGGAAATCAGCAGTGGGGTTATATATAAAAGTATTTTAACCTTTAATTTGGATAATTTACCGATGTCATAAAATTTTTATGTCTGAATTCGTTGGTTGTATTATATTATTTATCTGAACGAGCTGGATTTAGTGAATAAAAAAGCTATCTGGAAAAAATGCTTTTTCCAGATAGCTTTTATTAAAGAATTGGAGTTTATTGACCCGCTGAATCTAATGCGTCTAAATCTTCAATTGGTTTTGCGTTTTTCAGTACTTCGGCAGGGATTGTAATTGTTGTTGCTGCATTGAAGTCTGAATATTTTATTGTTGATTTACTTTCAATATCCATAACAACACCTTCAATATTTATGCCCATTCCGAAGTCCATTACCATTTCTTCGATGTCAAAAGTTTTTTTGTTAATTTTAATTTCATAGTTGAAATTACCGAACTTCATGTTTTTCATTTCAGCTAGAACTTCTTCATCCAATCCTAAGTTCATAGCAGATAACTGCTCTTCAACTAACGCGGTAAATTTATCACCAGCTCCTGTTAATTTTAAAGTATAGTAATCTTCATTTTCTTGAATTGTGAAATGAGTAGCAAATTGTTGTAGCATTTTTAATTGATCCGCTGCATTAATTTGTGTGCCGGATTGAGCTAATAACTCCTCATACATATCTGAAGGGAATTTCATCCAAGATTTTGTCGTTCCTTCGTACAAATACATGCCATCTTTTTCAGTCATATACATTTTCAATGGCATTTCAATAGATTTTCCTGTCGTTGGATCAACCGTAGAGATTGTACCATCAGCAAAGAACTGCATAGGTTTGTTGACAATCGACATATCCATTTTTGTGTTAGTATCGATTTTAATTTGTTCTTCGCCTTCTTCGATTTCCATCGATTGTGTCATTGTCATTGTAGCCTTCATGCTAGTTGTAGTTTGCTGTTTTTCAATAGCCTTTGTAAAAACAGTTTCTAATAGCGCTGTATCTTGAGAAGTTGTTGAAGGTTGTTCTTCTTTTGGTTCAGTTGGCTCAACAGTTTCTGTATCTTCTTCTATAAGTTCGTTCATTACATTGAAAATAACAGTTGCTAGCTGACCGCGTGTAATAGAGTTCTCAACACCAAATTCCGTGTCACTTACACCGTTTATAATACCATATTCATATAATGCTGATACGTAATAATAGTATTCATTGTCTTCTGGTACATCATCAAATGAGCTACCCTCTTCAGCTTCTAATTCTAATACTTGTGCAAGCATATAGGCGAATTCGCCACGTGTAATTGTTTCGTTTGGCTCGACTGTGTTATCTTCATAAATTTCGATTGCATCAAACGCTGCTAATGCTGCAATAGGACCGTAATATTGGTGGGATACTGGGATGTCTGCGAATTTCGGATTTACTACGTTTTTTGTATCAAGACCAAGTGCACCAGCAAGCATTTTCGCTGCTTGTCCACGTGTCACATCCTGAGCTGGTTTATATGTGCCATCTGAATAACCGCTAATAATTCCAGCTGCATGTAATTCTGTGATTGCCTTAAAATGTGCGTTATTCTCAGTCACATCTGTAAAAGCACCTGATGCTGAAGCTGGAGCTACCGCTACTGCAGTCGCTGCTAATGAGGCAACTGCTACTGTGTAAAATTTCTTTTTCATATTCATATATCCTCCTAGAATCTATTGTGCCTCAGCCGAACTACACATAAATTATGCATAAGCTGCTAAAGGCTTTATCTAAATTCATTTGCTGTTTTGAGCAGCAAGCGAATTCGAAACAAAGTAAGTCGTAAACGTCAGGAAAGATAAATATCTCTCAAACTTCAGTGACGGTCCGATTTGGTTGTTTTATATAGTTGAAAGGAGAAGGGATGTACTGTTTTCAGCTATCCTCTTCTTTTACTTATTCAGTCGAAATCCACTATAAAGTATTTTACATAATTTTTTCAAATAAATCCATAATTATCTAATTTTTATCTTTTAAGTATCTGCTGATAAAGAAATAAGAAAATTAAATATGAAGTTCATTCAATAACGAGGAACTATAGTCAGAATTACATAGGCGCTTTGTATAGCTGCGTAATTCGGTTGGGGAATCATGTAATCCTAACGGAAATTAGATTTTTAAAGAGTGACCCGCTTATTGAATAGGTATCCAAAATTGCCGTACTGTTAATTATTCTATTATATCGGCGCTATTGTATTACTAATTAATGGTAATTTACATCAAGTTCACATAAATGAGTGAATATTCGAATTCTGAGATTAATTTGTTCTAATATTCATATGTTAGTTTTTATAACATTGAATTGACAAAGTACCTAACATTGATTTAAAGTTAAATCAAGAAAGGGAGGCGAGAGGATGAGTCGAGAATTTCGAAGAGCGATGCCGTTATTGCCGATTAGCATGGTTATGCAACTAACCGACTTAACGGCAAGACAAATCCGTTACTATGAAGAACATGAACTAATCGTCCCTGCCAGATCAGAAGGAAATAGGAGAATGTTTTCTTTAGATGATATTGATGCCCTATTGGAAATCAGAGAGTTACTTGACCAGGGTATTAATATGGCAGGTATAAAAAAGGTATTTGCCATGCGGACGAAAGACTATGTTACGAATACTGACATTGTGCGAATGTCCGATACAGAACTAAGGGCAATACTGCGTGAAGAAATGCAACAAGCTCAGCGAATGCAAAAAACTTCGCTACGACAAGGCGACTTATCGCGTTTCTTTCAATTCTAAAAAAAGATAAAAACATAATTAGGGGAGTGTTGAATAATGGCAAATACAGTTATTAATAAAGCGGGCAAAGCAACTAAAGAGAGTATCAAAAAAATTGTGGCTGACAAGAATGTGAAGTTTATTCGTCTACAATTTACGGATATTTTAGGTACAATTAAAAATGTTGAAATTCCAGTAAGTCAATTAGATAAAGCTTTAGATAATAAGATGATGTTTGATGGATCTTCAATTGAAGGATTCGTTCGTATTGAAGAATCTGACATGTATTTACGTCCTGATTTAGATACTTTCATGATTTTCCCTTGGACGGCTGAAAAAGGTAAAGTAGCTCGTTTAATTTGTGATATCGCACGACCGGACGGCTCACCTTTTGAAGGAGATCCCCGTTCAAACTTAAAACGTATGTTAAAGGAAATGGAAGAGCTTGGATTCACAGGCTTCAACTTAGGGCCGGAACCAGAATTCTTCTTATTTAAACTAGATGAAAAAGGTAATCCAACATTGGAACTTAATGATGACGGTGGCTACTTCGATTTAGCGCCAACTGATCTAGGTGAAAACTGTCGTCGTGATATTGTGCTTGAGCTTGAAGAAATGGGCTTTGAAGTAGAAGCATCTCACCATGAGGTAGCGCCTGGTCAGCACGAAATCGATTTTAAATACGCTAATGCGATCGAAGCGTGTGATAACATCCAAACGTTCAAGTTAGTTGTAAAAACAATTGCACGTAAACACGGCTTACATGCAACATTTATGCCAAAACCGTTATTTGGTGTAAACGGTTCAGGCATGCACTTCAACTTATCGTTATTCCAAGGCGACAAAAATGCGTTCTGGGATGAAGGGGCAGATTTACAGTTATCAAAAACGGCTAAGCACTTCTTAGCGGGTGTATTAAAGCATGTTCAAGGTTTCACTGCAGTAACTAATCCAACTGTAAACTCATATAAACGTTTAGTACCTGGCTATGAAGCACCTTGCTATGTTGCATGGTCACCGAAAAACCGTTCACCATTAGTACGTATTCCAGAATCTCGTGGTCTATCAACTCGTATTGAACTACGCTCAGTAGATCCATCAGCAAACCCATACTTAGCAATGGCAGTTATTTTAGCGGCAGGTTTAGATGGCGTGAAAAACGAAATCGAACCACCAGCACCAGTGGACCGCAACATATATGTAATGAATGCACAGGAGCGTGCGGCAAACGGCATTGATAGCTTACCAGGTTCTTTAGATGCAGCATTAGCGACTTTAGCTAAAGATGAAGTCATTATAAACGCATTAGGCGAGCACATTTACGCTAACTTTAAAGAGGCGAAAGAAGTAGAGTTCGATATGTTCCGCACATCTGTGCATCAGTGGGAACGCGATCAATATATGAAAATGTACTAAGAGGAAAGCGTTGGGGCTATAGGCTCCAACGCTTTTTTTTGCCCACAAGCTGAGTTTAGATTGCCTTAATTTCCCCATGTATTCATCGAAATTATGAAGGGTATTTCCTGCATGTTTATGCGATATATGCGCATAAGTATTAATCGTGGTAGTAGCAGATTCGTGACCAAGACGATCAGCAATGGACTTCATATCCCATCCAGCTTCAATAAGCATGGCCACGTGAGTGTGGCGGCTAGAGTGAATCGGGATTGGTTCAAGTTCTAAATGTTCCTGAGAAGATTTAAAAGCATTCCAAAGTGTGGATTTTGAAATAGGATTTCCATCATCGCGAGTGAATACAAGATTTAAATCATGATTGTAAAGACTACCGACAAGCATCTTCTGTTCAGTACGATACTTTACATATGTTTTGAGCTTTTGCATATATTTCGGACACATTTTGATGACACGGGAAGAGGAATAGGTTTTCGGATCACCGAGGAGAGCTAATAGAATATGCTCACAAGGTTAATAAAGTAGAAGAGGATAAAGGTCTTATTACAGTCCGTGAAATCCTTGAGAAACATTGGAAAGGTGAACCGTTTATCGCAGTTACAACAGGTAGTTACTAGGTAATCCGGAAAAAGGGTGATAAATATGGCGGCAGAAGTAGAGGAAATCGTGAAAGTTGGTCGTGAGTACTTTGTTTAATCGATTTTGAAAGCGAAGAACCATCCTTCTATTACAATTCACTTAATGAAAGTTTCGAGCGTAATTTTAGCAATTAATGCGCTTATTGGAGTAGGGAATAATGCGAAGTCAAAGAAAGTGAAGTAAATATCGTTGGTTTGGAGATTGTAAAAGGGACAATGGATGTTCCAAGAGATTTATTAATTGATTCTATTATAGAAACTTTTGATGAACTTGGCTTAATTAAAAATAAAGATAGATAGGTGAAATGTTTTTGATATAGAAAAAAGCTACGGTTGCAACCGTAGCTTGGATTTAGACCAGCCCTTTGATCTGTACAATAATATTATATCAGAGGGGTGTCTATATGAGAATGCAAGATTTGGAAATAAATGTTGAAGGGAGACTTTTGGTTGATATAATGGAGTTAGCTGACAGTTGTGTGATTATTATGTCACAAGGTAAAGCCAAAGTCGCCGAACTCCCTGCATTTGCCGAAACTAAAATAGTTACACATCAAGGGCAGGTGAAAAGAGTTAGATGGGAAGAGGGTGAAGAGTTTTGATAATAAATAAATTTTTATTACTTATTTGTTTGGTTTTACTTATTTGTATATTTATCGCGCAAATTGTACATTATTATTTCGATAGAGAAGAAATAAATTTTAATGAGGATTTACAAAATCAAATAAAAGGATTAAAAAATAAAAAAATAAGTGTAAGTAAATATTGGGAACTAATAACTAAAATCGATGGCTTAAAAGGGAGTTTGAATAATAAATTAGAGAAATTAGATTATTTAAATAACTATCACGAAGAAAAAGAGCTTATATATATGAAAAATATTTTGGAGAAGCAAGTTTCATTCAATATATTTTTACAAACCTTGTCTATTTCATTTTTTATTGCCTTTTTTACAGTTGGGTCTACATTAATTTTTAACTTTACAAATCAAGTAGGTACTGCATTAAATGAATATACTAATGAAACATTGGAAACTTTTAATTCAGATGAGATGGTAGGAGATAAAGAAAAATACTTTGAAAAATTAAATCAAAGTATGGATATTAAAATAGATACTATCAAGAGTATGTTTAACTATGGTTTAATAGGAATATCTATTTTTATTATTATATTTTTAATTTATAAAGCTTACTATGATAATAAAATTTCAAAAGTAAAAGAATATCTTTCTTGGGTTGAATATCTAATCGAAACCAAAAAATGATTTTTGATATATTTTAATATAAAGGCCTACCAGTCATCTGGAGGACAACGATTGATAGCAGTGTACAGCTGCATCTTTTGTTGTCCTCTTTTTTATTGTACGAAATTCAAATTGACATAGCTATTCCATTTCAGAATAAAGGGGTGAATGAATTTGAGAACGATTCAATCAGAATTTAAAAGACAAAGCATTACAAAGCAAAAGAATACAACTTCATGGGTGAAGCAGCCAAAGGAAAAAGAGCAGTTAAGCAAGTGGGAACTTGAAGAATTGATGGTTGTTAGGCGGGACACATACAAACGAGCCGGCAGTGTAATTCGCAGAAGATAAGGAGTGGAATAATGATGGAAATGTTAAAAAATATAGACGGGAAAGCAACGCAAAAAGCAATTGAGAAAGTATTAAGGCAATACCGCACATATCAGTTGACTACACCAGAAGAGTTATTGCCAACGATTACTCCTAAATATACTTTAGAGATGACTTCATTTGATGGAGGTGTGAATTCAAAAGTTGAAAATGCTGCTATTAGAAACGTGGAACATTATAGGCAAGCAGAAAAGTTTTTTACTCGTTTTAATCATGGATTTTATAAGCTAACAAAAAAAGAACGTCAATTGATCATTAACGGGTTCGGTTGATGGGGAGAAAGATTCTAAAAACAATGAAAATGACACTCTGATTAGCATTAAATTTAGACAGTAAATTCTCTATGTAAATGACGATTAAAAACGCTCAAATTATTTCTGAGCGTTTTTTGATGAAATATTATACTCTAATTAAGGTTACTTCTGAAAAATGCAAAGTTACAACTATAAGAATATACACGATTTTATTCAGTAACAACAATGACGCAGCACTATCTGAAACACGCTCAAACTGTTGCTAAAACTACATTTGTAGAAACTTGCATAAGATCGCGTATAAATAATGTTCCATTTAAAACCACAAACGTTGATTTCACAACATTCGTGGCATTTTAGCGTATGCCCAAACTTTGATTTGGGGACGTTATTTTCGTTTTTTTGAGTAATGTATACATGAAGCAGAACTTTCCAATTTTTAAATAATTAAGCTTCGCTAATTCCCATGGCTAATAATAATAGAAAAGCAAAAAATAAAACCGCTAGATTTGCGATTAACCCAATCAATCCAATTAATAATTTGCTAATACGTCCTTTAGACATCCATGAAGATATTACAGCTAGTATAATACCTATAATTGATAAAACGCTATAAATAGTAATTAAAAGGTAAATATCAGCATTGGGTCCTCTTTCTGTATAGAAAAAAATAATACTTACTATCACAGGCAATATAGATAAAATCCCTAAAATTGTCGTTACCTTACTTTTATTCAAAATCAATACCCCTCCCATGCCTATTGTAATTCAATATTCTATAAATACATAGTTATCCCCTTTAAAAACCTTCCCAAAGCGATGTTTGGTCGCTTTGTTTTGCTTAGCGTTGTAAATCCGTATAAATCTATCGGACTCTCATATTCCAGAAAAGATCAATTAAATGAAATAAGTATTGTTGAATTAACGGGAATAGTGCGACAATATATCAATTTCAAATTTATCCCTTGAACCTCAAGTTACTTGAGGGTTTATAATGAACTTATACTTTTGTTGGGAGGAATTTTGATGAATAACAATAACAAGTTTTCCGTTGGGGAGTTTTCAGAAAAAACAGGAATACCTATTCCTACTTTACATTACTATGATGAAATTGGTTTATTACGACCAGAAAAGAATCCTTCTTCAGGGCATCGCATTTACAATTATCAAGATATTATAATATTACAAAAAATTCTAAGTTTAAAATTCCTAGGATATAGTCTGGATGAAATAAAAAATTTATTAAATAAAACAAGCTTTACAGTTGATTTAAATGAAAGCTTGTCTCTCCATTTGCAAGCTTTAGAAAAAGAGAAAATACAAATCGAACAGTCAATGAAATCTATTAATAGAGTAATTAGGTTAATTGAGGAAGAGGGAACAGTGGATAGTAACTTAATACTTAACCTTATTCACAGTATGCGTACTGAACATATACAAAAAGAATGGATGGATCGCCATATGTTAACGGATGTCGTGGATGTCGTGGAAGAGTTAGAAAAGAAATCCGAAGAAGATAATTTCTCTTTAGATAAAACGATTTATCAAGTGTCTAAAGAAGTGAAACAATTATATGGTAAACCCGTAGAGGACCCGAAAGTACAACGAATGATTAAGAACTATGTAGAAGAATATTTTTCATTGCTTAGTGAGGATTTGATGCAAAAATTCGCTGATATGAATATAGAAGGAGAACTTGATTTTCAAGAATTTGAAAATATGACACCTTCTCCTTTTACAGAAGATGAACAAAAATGGTTTGATCAAGCGATAGATTATTATATTCAACAAGAAGAAATAGAATAGATATTAATGAGCTATACTCTAATTATATTCCAACTCCGTTCTTAAAATCGTATTTGAGAACATCTCTGGGCTTGAGATTATAAATAATTAAATTTGATGCCAACCTTATGCAACAATCGGGCGCTTTCCTGGAAAAAAGGAAGACCCTAAAGTGATTTTATAAGGGATTTAAGAGCAATAAGATAAAACAAAAAACCACTGAGATCATTCTTCAGTGGCTTCTTTTTGTTTCTTTGATTCAAGAATTTTACGGTTTTGCTCTATTACTTCTTTATTCTTCTCTATTGTAACCTTGATGTTTTCAAGCATTTCTTTATCTTCATTACTACTAGTTTCAGAATTATCCTTTAGGTGTTCATCTAAGTGGGATGATTTATTATCTTTAATAATCTAAATTCACCTCTCATAATGACTATATTTTTAGTATAAATGATTGAAAGTAACTTTTATATTAAAATTATGTATCATTTTCGGAGTTTTGGTTATTCTACTCGTTTACTGGGTATAGGTTTGCTGTTTTCCGTTATAGGACCATATTGTGAAATAAATTCATTTTATACAATGTTACCAAACGACCATTTTGGGAAGTTAAGTTTGATGGAACTGTCAAAATTGGACTTATGAATGATTTAATATGAGTTTCTTTATGTGAAAATTGGATGAGGGGGATTTAAGTGATTAACGAAGTTTTAATTGGTGAAATAAAAGAAGCTCAAAAATATACGAATTTCGTAATATTAATGCCTACATTACATGAAACGTATAATTTTAAAAATATTACGTTAAAAAAAGAAACAAATAAGCAACGTTCTTCAATTCGTTTTGAAATACATAGTAAAGGAAAAGTCCTTCGCATTAAACAATTTTTTTATGATTGGGCGATACCTGTAATTACAGCGGATACGAATTTAATACAGCAAGGGAAGTCTTTTGAAATAGAAGGTATAGTCGGTTTTATTGGTATCGATTACAAAGGTAATCAAGCTGCTTGTTTTTGTAGATGGTTCACTAATATTGAACTCTCTGTAATAGAGGGTACTTTTGATGAAAAAGAAATTTTAATAATATTAGAAGGTTTAAAAGCAGTTGATAACGATTCAATTCGCACAATAGGTGAACAGTCTTTTACTACCTGTAGTTACACCGCTCGTTATAATAGATCCAAATGGAATACCGATGACGAAGTTTCTCGTGTAGCTTGGTACGAGGCTAACAAGAAAATACAAATTGAAGAAAACCTAGGAATTAAGATACCTAAAAATCATAATGAATTTATTTTAGACTCAATAGGTTATAAAGAATATGAATCTGATACAGAGTATCATTTTTTATATCGTTCTCAAGAAGACTTTACTAACGGGTTTTGGATATGGATTGCCCCTAGAAAATTCTCAGATCCGCTTCCTCAATTTACAGGTAATAAAATTGGAACTAGGCAGAGTTGGAATATCAAAAAAGTGAGTGGATCTATTTTACACATCCCAGTTAATGAAATTATTTTATGTCGCCAAAATACCAAATATAAAAGCTGGATGGTCCATTGGGAGAAAGATAACTATATTTATCACTTTTATTCTAGAGCTAGTATAAAAAATAATATTCGGGAGTTCCAATCATTTTTTTCGGAATTATATTCTCAGTAAAGAAATATTCTTCTTAAAAGTAAGTAACGACCCATCCCGCTAAACGATCTTCCAAAATCTGGCGCGATTCTTGAAAAAGAATTGTGCTTTTTCAGTAATAAAGACAGATTGTAGAAGTATGCCTTAGGGGGAATTGTAAAGCTATGCTCTTAAATTAACGGGTTAAATTATTTTTCAATAAAAGAGGAATTTAGGTATAGAAAGCTAATTTATATCTTCAAACTACTTTATAAAATGGGAGTGCTTTAATGAAGAATTTTTTTGAATATAACTGGAATGTAAGAGATGAATGGTTTGAATGGTGTAAGCAATTAACTGCTGAAGAGTTGTTAAAAAAACGCAAAGGTGGAGTAGGAAGTATTTTATATACCCTTTTTCATATTGCTGAAGTGGAATATAGTTGGGTACGTGGTATTCAAGGAAAGGAAGATGTAGTAGTTCGGTTTTCAGATTATAGTTCACTTGAAATGGTTAAGTCTCTTTCGGAATCATTCCAAAAAGAAATAGCAGAATTTTTAAATGTAAATTTAGATGAATTAAAGGGGGAAGTTGTAAGTGTTCCTTGGGATAAAGATACATACACTGTGGATGAAATACTTCACCATATTATTGCACATGAAATCCATCACATTGGTCAACTCTCTGTTTGGTCAAGAGAATTAGAAATCATCCCCGTGCCTGCTAACTTTATTGGAAGGAAGTTTAATTCCATTCATACATATTAAATTAAAGGGTTGAAATATAGCGAATATACGATTAAATTCGGGAGGCAATATGAACTATACTGATAAGTTCACAAATACCGGCATTAATATCCATTATATCGAGACAAATGACCATGTTCCTGACTTATTACCTCTTGTATATATCCCTGGAGCTTTAGGAAATGCAGAACAATTTATTGAAGAAACGAAGTCTTTTTTTCCTAGACATTGTATTTCTTTAAATTTAAGAGGAAGAGGAAAAATTGGAGTTCAAACGTTATTGACTAGTAGTACTATATTGGATGTGAATTATAACGTTAACTCTGCAATTATATCGATGGTTAGTTTATCAATTAACTAATATTAAAATTTCTTTATTGTTAAAGTGGTTAGTAAAGACATAAAAATCAAACTTATATAGTTTTAAAAATAGGATATAGTCTATGTGGCGGAAGGAGAGAGAAATGAAAAAAAAAATAATTATCTTTAATCTCTTATTTTGTATAGTAGTTATTTTTGCTAATTACAATTATTTTAATTCTAAATCTCGAAACGCTATCGTTTATAACTACGTGGAAAACTATATTGAAACTAACTATGGCATTGGTAGAGAAAATTTAAAATCAGATGAAAACAATTATCGAAGAGGAATGGGGTTGTGGGAAATAGAGGTTAAAGATATAGAAACAAAAAATTATTACTTTTTTGAAGTGGATATTAGAGATGACTATTCATTAATTTATATAAGAGATCTTACTGAGATTTATCGTAAAAATCAGGTTGATTAAAGAACGTTTATTGCAACATGCATCAGCAATATTTTAAGGAAATAACAATATATTCTGACTTATAAAGCATTCTTGAGGGAATGCTTTTTTTATATTTAAAATTAGAATGAGAAGATAAATAGATAAATGACCGTAACCCTTATGCATATTTTCTTGTATAAAATTTGCCCACAAATGATTTTCTGCTTTGCCCACAAACTAATAATTTTCTTCTACAGTGTTTTATAATGTACGAACTCCACGAAACATTGATTTATCATTATTCTTATTGAACTAAATTTCCACCTATTATATAGGAACAGAATCCACACTTCTGTTCACCAGTAGGAACGCAATCAAATATGAAGATGTACTAAGAGAAAAGCGTTGGGGCTGTAGGCTCCAACACTTTTTTTGTTTTACTGACCAATACTCTCTCAAGAATTAAGCGGCACAGTACGCTAACGGAGAGAGAACATGATTAAACACGTCTTTTTTTACAATATAATATGTTTTTTCATCATATGTAACGATTACTTGCCCAGGCTTAACAAATACTTTGGCAGTTTCTAAATTAGCGTATTTAGCACCTAAAATTTTTGAAATGTTCATTTTAAAAACTCCTTTAATGTTTCTATTATTGTTGTTCCCCCAAAAATAGAAGTCTAAAAGTATTTTTAAAAAAATTTAATAACCAAATTATAGGAATAGATAAGTGTAATATCTAAAGATTTTGATTGGGAAACAGGAAGTAGTATAGATGTGCTACGTTAACTTTCCGACATTTGTATAAAAAGTTTTATTAAAATAGAGTCGTAAAAGGCAGGAACGTTAATTTTGAACAAGACTCGTGCCTTTTTGGTGTATTCCCAAAACTTTGATTTAGAAACATTTAAAAACGTAAAAACGTAAAGGCATACAAATGTATTGCTTTTTTACAATACTTTTAAAATATCATATTAATTTGTTTTTGCATTATTAGAAGTACATAGTAAAAGAAAAGATGAAATCATTTACTTTTTTAAAATAATAATATACTATACTTTATACTAAGTACTTTAGTTAAAGTACTTTGACTATTTATATAGGGAGAATTATTTAATGCCATTTAATAAATTTATGAAAAATCAAGGTTTTGGTGCATCTGTATTTATGGGTATCTTTTATGCAGTTGCGATGCTTTTAATTTTTTTACTAGGATATACAGCGCTACCAGGAAATATGGATAAATTAAAGATTGCCATAGTTAACGAGGATGCTGGTAAATCTGGTGCGCAAATCGTCACGCAGTTAGGGGAAAGTTTACCATTTGAGATTCAGTCTAATTTATCTAATGAAAAAGCGTTAAATAAATTAGAAGATAATAAATTAGCATTAGTCATTCACATTCCAGAAAACTTTACGGAAAGTGCTCAGAACGGGGAGTCAGCTCAAATTGACTTCACCGTAAACGAAGCATCTGCTACAATGGTATCATCGTCAATGAGCGCGATTGTAACAGAAATTAATAATCAATTAAGTACAAGCTTTTCAACACAAACTGCTCAAGGGATTTTAATGAATATGAATGTGCCTGAGGAGCAAGCTGCACAATTGGCCCAACAAATTGATCAAGCATATATAGGGAATTATGTCATTACAAATGATATACCAGATGGAATGCACAATAGTATGCTGCCAATGTTTTTAACAATGTCAGCCTATGTAGGGGCAATGATTGCAGCAATGCAGTTAGTTCAAGCTTATAAACAAAGTCGTGGGAAAGCATCTCGCTTTAAATTATTTGGTTATGTTCAAATTTCAGCATTAATTATTGCCGTTGTATCCTCAATTCTTGCAGTAGGTATTTCCTTCTTAATTGCTGATTTAAATAGTGATATTTTATTGCAAGTTTTTGGCCAACAGACTTTAACGTATTTTGTAGCCTTTAACTTCTGCGCAATCTTCACATTCTTAGTGGGTGAAGCGGGTATGATTTTAAACATACCTGTATTATTAACTCAAACGATTGCTAATGGTGCTACAATGCCACGTGAAATGATGGATGGCTACTTTTATGTCGCTTCTTACATCACGCCGATGTATCACGCTGTCCAATCGAATCTTGCAGTGATGTTCGGTTCAACAGCTCAATCACCATTTGTATGGGGCTTAGTGTTAGTGGGATTAGGAGCGCTATTCATTAACTTCTTAATCGTTACATTTCTACACAAAAAAGAGCCAACAGAAAAGCAAATCATTCAATAATACAGAAAGGGCTTCAATCAATGATTGAGGCTCTTTCTTTAGGGGGAGGATATTATGTCGATTCAAATTTACATTTTAAGCATGCTTATGGAGGAAAAAAGCTATCCATATAAATTGAAAAAGCAGCTTTCGGAACCACTTCCATTAGACAAACTTGGGAATTTAACAGAAAGTAAGCTTTATTATCACTTTGATTCTCTTTCAAAGTCCGGCTTAATTGAGCAAGTAGAAGTGATTAAAGAAGAACATCGCCCTGATAAACAAGTATTCGCAATTACAGAGAAAGGAAGAGAGATGTTACCGAAAAAAATTTATAATCTTTTTGAGAAAGGTGAGGACGTTAAGGAATTTGTAATAGGGCTTTTCTTTTTAAGATTTGTTGATAAAGCACGAATAATAAGAATTCTAGAGGGAAAGCTTGAAGAGATTGGCCAAAAGGAAAATCAGTTTAAAATTCTTTGTGAGCGATTAGATGTAAGCGAAGTGTATAAACCGACGATTAATATTACAAATAACTATATGTTGTCTCGTTTGGACATTGAAATCAAAACGATTAAACAAATCCTTGAGCAATTAAGTAAAGAACTAGACTAAAACCTTTTTTAATTATTGGGCGCAATTCTGTAAGCCTAAAGTTAATAAGTGAATTTGATAATGTGCAAAGCATCTTGTAATTTACAGGGTGCTTTTATTTTGTCGTTTTTAGGAAGTGAAAAACATTTCAAATTGATTCAATACTTTAGTACCAGGACTTAAGCTCTGGTGGTTTTTGGTATTGTAAATACCGAATAATTAGATTATTCTAATATAAGATACTTAATTTTCCAAAAAATGAAATATAAAGGGCGGTGTTGCATTCGTGTTACGAGCGTTAAAAGTTGGGTTGTTGATTGAACGTACGAATCGTAAAAACTTGGTGGCGCTATTAGCTGTCGTAGTTGTCGTGTTTGGTATGATGTTTTTCATTAAGGCACAGGAGGTTGGGCAGCAGCTAGATGAAAAGAAGAGTGATTTTTATAATGGTCGCGCAGCACTGTCAAAGTTTCAGGTAAAAGATGCTTCTGAAGATGGGGATGGTAGTGATCTTTTTAAAAATTTGACGAAGCAAAACAGGTCGATTGCCTTACAAATAGCGGCATTAACAATGGATAATTATCAGTTGTATTATGAGGCTTCAATGACTACAGCAGAGCTTCGAAAAGAGGCATTTGATCTGGAGGACTATGAAAAAGTTGCAGATTTATTGCCTACTAAGCTAGAGAATACACTGAACTATATGTATTTTAAACAGATGGTAGATTCCGAGAAACAAACAATCAGTGATTTATCACATTACATACCGTTCCTACTTTATTTCTTCAGTATTGCTGGCTTTGGTTGGTATATTTTTATTAGCTTTTACACGAGCTCAATCTTGTTGGATGACTTTGAACATACGAGTTTAGTGAAAGGTTATCCAGTACGATTTGACCAATACATCCTCTCGAAATGTGTCATTGCGTTTGGATATGTGCTCGCATTTATTGCGCTCATCTTTATGAGTGCGCTTGTAAGTTTGAGAAATGGCTTTGGAGATATAACAGAACCTGTTCGTGTGTTTTTAGGTGAACCGACACTCGTCTCAAGTATTTCCTATATTGGACGTGCTGTACTGTACATGATTGTCATATCAATTTTTATCATGCTACTATCGATTATTTTGAACGTACTCCTTAAAAACATGTATTTAACTTTATTTGTTCACTTTATTTTGTTCTTTTTACCGATTTTATTCCCATCACTGATTAGTCTGTTTCCATATAATCCGTTCAATTTTATGAGCTTTAATGAAATTTTAGCTGGTGTTCCGGTTGATTTAGAAAAGTCAACAACGATTACGATGAATCAAGGGCTTATTGTTATGGTCATTTGTATTGTGTTGATGCTGGTTATTATACAGCGCTTCTTCACTACTGGGAAAATAAATCGAGCGTAAGGGGGGACGGATATGCGGAGATATTTTGTTTTTGAATTGAAGCAATTTTTTACGAGCAAGAAAAATATTGCAGTGTTTGCTTTACTGACATTTGCGGCTCTCTTTTATGCGTTTAAACTTGCGCCGGCTTATGACCCGATAGAAAAGGTAGACTATGATGAAATTGAGGCGAGGTATTTAACTCGTGCGGAATTTTTAGACTCGATGTTTGGTAAAAGTTTATATGGTTATCATGAATCTGTTGGACACGCTGTCAGTATGTTTGGTTTCCTGAATCCTTATGATGAGCGACGTCTACAAGCTCTTGATGAAGGGGACTTACGTAAGTATGCAGATGAAACGAGTGCTTGGTACTATTACACCAATGTCTATACTTATCGTAACGAATTACTCGCATACAATCCACGCTATTATATGGAAGACAGACGATTTGCTGAAGAGGAAGCTTACTATGCCTACTTTGAACAATTTCAGCGTTATGATACATATAAACGTGTATGGTACGATTTAACGATTGAAATTTTAGAACAACGAACGGCACTTCAAACATTAGAACGCTTATTGAAGGGACCTTTACCATACATTCTATTAATTGCCACGCTATTACTGACAATTGATATCGTAACGAAGGATCGTCGTCATCCATCTGTTTTAAAGGGTTTTCCAATTGCAGACTGGAAGCGGCTATTGGTTAAGGTATTTGTTGGATTAATAGGCAGTGTGTTTCTATGGATTCCGATTATCGTTGGTCTGATGATTGTTGGCTTCCAATTTGGCTTTGGGAACCTTGATTTACCAGTTCCTGTTTATGGCTATGAATTGATTGCAAATGAGCAAGGTAAATTTGTTCATATGTCTATGGGGATATTTTTATTCCGCTGCTTCTTATTATTAGCAACTTGGATGGTAGTAATTGTTTCAGCAGTACTATTATGCAGTATTATATTCCGCCAAGAAATGTTTAATTTGTTGGTGGGAGGATTACTTATTTTTGGTGATCGCTTTTACGCAAGTCGTGGTGTCGGCTATTTCTGGAATGTCGAATATTTTCCAATATCTTATGTCCAGGTTGGGAATATTGTATCGAAATATCAAAATTTCTATTTTACAAGTGAAGGATTACACGACATGCTCGGCTTGAAATTATTGTTAGCGAGTGCAGCAATTATCCTTGTTTTAACATTACTTATTTCACTATCGAAGCGCTTTAGATTGATTAAATAGGAGGGGTAACATGATTGATATTCAAAACATAACGGTGCAATTTGGAACACGTACAGTGTTAAATGACATTGAGATAAAGTTTAATCAAGGAGAAATGATCGGCCTTGTTGCACCAAACGGAACAGGGAAATCGACGCTAATGAATGTCATTATGAACTATTTGCAGCCAACAAGAGGAAAAGTATTATTTAACGGTAATTTAAGCTATTCAAGCAAATCAAACGAAGTAAAGATTCATCAGTTCGTGTCCATGATGCCGGACCAAAGCGACTTGTACAACCATTTAAGCGGACGGACACATTTGAAAATGTACGCTGCCATGTGGAAGTCGGATCCAAAGCTAATTGATGAAACAATAGAAGCGTTGAATATGGGGCATTATGTGAATAAAAAAACAGGGACTTACTCCCTCGGAATGCGGCAGAGGTTATGCTTTGCTATGCAAATTGTGGCAAATACGGATATTATGATGATGGATGAAGTAATGAATGGCTTGGATCCGAACAATGTAGAAATTATCTCGAAAATTTTATTGAAGAAAAAAGCAGAGGGGAAAATGATTATCATTGCTTCCCATTTACTCGATAATCTGGAGAAGTATGCAGACCGGATTTTCCTGTTTAATGAAGGCAAGTTGGTCAATACGAATGAGATTATTGAAGGATTTAGTCAGGCAAAGATTAAAACAATCCGTGTGAAAAATATGGATGATTCTGTTAAAGAGCTGCTGAAAACAAAATATCCGTTGATTAAGCAGCAAACGTTGGTTACAGAGATGACTTTACTCCATCTTCCAAGCTCGGAACAGCAACTATTAAGCGATTTAACTGCCTTTTTAGTTGAGAATAATGTAATGGACTTTGCATTTGGTAAGGTAACATTAAATGATTTATACGCTCTGTATTATCATGAAGTTGTATAAAGGAAAAGCCTTCGTCATTTCAATTTGACGAAGGCTTTTTTGAAGTTGAAAATCGTGTTCAAAATATTAATTGGATATCTAATTATCCGCTATTTAAATCGAACATATTTCCGTAGCATTTTGGTCATTTTATTAATGAAGGGGATGGTGTACATGTAATGGTGGAGGGATTAGCCAGCCTTTTTCTTTATTTAGGCGTAATAGCTTAGCTCCAAGCTGTGCTTTAGCTGTATGGAATTGAGCATACAATAAGCCAATATCTTCTCTAATCGCCATACCCATAACTTGACTGCAGCTTACTAAACCTGCAGCGACATCCATAGATAAGGCTGCACTAATTTCCGGATCGTTAAATCTTGCGCCTGGTGGAATATTTTCGATTCGTGCTTCAGGGCGTTCCGGTGGTGCAGGAGGAAGGGCAACACCATTTGTTTTAAGTATTTTTTCCAATTGCTTCACTTCATCTCGTGCACATTGAATAAAATCCTCGATAATTTTTTTCAAGTCCTGGTCACCGGCGTGATTATAGAATGTTTGATATCCTGCTATCATTCCGTAACCGGTAGCTAAATTTGTCCAAATACTAAAAACCTCACCATAATGTAAAGGTTCATCTTTTGGATTGCCAGTAAATATACCCACAATTACACTTCCTTTCAAAATTAGGTGAATCACATACAACGGTAGTATGAGACAATTAAAGAAATTTAATTCATATGTAATTAAAGAAGTGCCCAAGAAGTATCAAAAGTCATTAAAAAAAGCCAGCTCGCATCGGCGGGAGCTGGCGTACATAAATAATTATTTTTTAAATTAATTGTTGCATCGAATTTTACTTAGACGATATGTAAAAACCAACTTTATTTAAGCTGGCACTCCGTGAACTCTTTTGTATATTTCTTTCTCGATTATATCTTTTGGCTGCTTTAAAGCAAGTTCCAATACATCCAAAATAATTATTGAAATTTGTTGTAAAATTTGTGAATCTTGGGAAGTTATTTTTTTTTCATTTTTTTGTAATTCAATATCTTTACGTAGGAGCGTGTTCATTAATTGGGCAGCTTCAAGATGATTACTCGTATTTAAAATTATTGCGTGGTTTCTTTGACGATTCGTATTACGGTCATTCCATTGGGTAGGTTCATTCGAAAAACAATTCATAATTTGCACTGCTTCACTATGGCTTAAAAGTTTTTCGAGTTGTGAGTTACTGCTTTCGACAGGATGATATAAAGTGACGCCTGGTTTAATTTTTGATTTCATAACATAGTAAAGCATAGGTTTTCCTGTGAAATTTTGTTCCATAATGCCGTCGATCCGACAAATACCATGCGATTTATAATTAGTTAAGTCACCAATTTTATACATTCATACGCCTCCAAAGATAGTTATAATTTCAATTCTATAGTAAATAAGCATTTAAGTCAACTTAGTTGACTTAAACGCTCAGTGTTGTGACTTGAATAAATGTTTTTCCTTTAGTATGATGCTTCATGGTATTTAATAAATAGGTAGATAGAAAGAAGGATATTTGAATGATTGATTTTATTGAATTATTATATCGACAACATAAACAGTTACGCCAACGGGCAGAAATAATGTGGATTGAAAACAATGAACTTCATTTAACAAGCTCGGAATGGTTCGTGCTTAAAAATATACATGAAGGTTATGTAACAGTACCTGAGTTAGTGAAACAGTTGGATATTTCTAAACAGGGGGTTCATAAATTCATTATTTCTCTTCAAGATAAGGGGCTAATCACTACCGAATTAAAAAAAGAATCGAAAGTTCAGAAAGTCTCTCATTTAACGGTAGAAGGAATAGATATAATTAATAAGAGCAAAAAGATGGAGTTGGAAATAGAAGAGATGGTAAGGGGAACTATAGGGGATAAGGAATATGAAATGCTGTTGGAGATGCTTAAAAAACCTCTCGTGAAAAATTAATATCTATCGCCATTTACAATAAGGAAGCGTATACCTCACTTAAAAGGAGAGATATAGAGGTATACGATTTTGATTTTTTCGTTTTAATTTATTATGTATATTCGATTTTGTTGACCTGGATTATGGAATGACCATACCAAGTAGAATTGTTTACGAATAGAAAGAATTAATTGAAAAAAATTATTAAAAGAAAATGAATTAAAACTTTGTAATAGACAGATGAGTTTTTTTGTTGTATAGTTAGTGTAATGAGATTGGTTACAAGACAATAATAAATTCACCTATTACAAAGAGTATTAGTGTTTTATTTTGTGCTTTTTGTAATATGTGAATTTTTTTCTTTGGAAGAATTGCGATCTTATTAAATTTAATTAAATGGAGGTCATTTATATGACACAAGGTACAGTAAAATGGTTTAACGCAGAAAAAGGTTTCGGCTTTATCGAAGTTGAAGGCGGTTCTGACGTATTCGCTCACTTCTCAGCTATTCAAGGTGAAGGTTTCAAATCACTTGAAGAAGGTCAAAAAGTTGAGTTTTCAGTTGAAGACGGTCAACGTGGCCCACAAGCTACAAACATCGTAAAACTTTAATTTTAATGATGTAACCATAGAAGAGCTATCCTATATTAGGATGGCTCTTTTTTTTGTTTGTAAACCGATACAAATAAAAGAAGACAAACCCTTAGAAAAGAGTTTGTCTTTATTCATGTACATATAGCCTTTTCAGCTGTATATTTCAGTGTTTAACCAAGCAGTTTATGTTTTACTACTTCATATGCTTGGCAAATATTTACGTATGCATCTTTATGCTCAGCAATCATTTCAACTGCAATTTCATATAAATCGGAAGTATCTGTAGTGACTAAATCGTTTAATACGGTTGCTTCCATTTTTTCAACAAATGTTAAAATTTCTGTATTCATATATTTCATCTCCGAATCGGTGTTTGTTGTTACTCTAAATATACAGTAAGTAGATGTCTGACCTCAAAGAAAATGATTAAAAAATGCGGGGATTTGTTAATAATTTGACGATAAAATGAACTTAAACAATATTAGCTCTTTGAAAGCGTTTTTCTAAAAATAATCAAAATATTACAAATGAAAAGTCTGCTTCAAAAAATTATTTGAAACAGACTTTTCATTAATTTATATTTTTACTACATCGGAGAACACTGCCTCAACCCCCAGGGCCTCCATTTGACTGGCCATTTTTTCATCGTTGACTGTATAGGCTCTTACAATAACACCGTTTTTAATAGCTCGCTGTATAATTGATCGCATGCCATAGTAGTAGGGGATATGGATGGCATCACTCTTGAAGTTCTTCACATATTCCTCCAGATTAACTACAAGCGACGCAAATAACAGCGCGGTTTTAACATTAGGCATAATTTGCTGGAAGCGTGCGATGCTTTCATGGTTAAAGGAAGAAATAATGACACGCTTTTCTAAATCAAAAGCATGAATCTCGTTTGCGATAAGTGCCTCAATACCAGGATATTCAAAAATATCTGATTTTATCTCAATATTAATAATGTGATGTGTAGGCTTGAATATATTTAAAACTTCAGTAAGGGTAGGGATTGTTTGTCCTGCAAATTCAGAAGCAAACGAAGCGCCAAAATCAAAAGCACGAAGTTCCTGCAATGTCATATCCGTTACAAAGCCTTTGCCGTTTGACGTACGATTAATTTTTTCATCATGAATGACAACTAATTGATTGTCTTTAGTTAAATGAACGTCAAACTCCACACCCCAAACATCTAACTTTGCCGCTTCTTGAAAAGCGATTATTGTATTTTCAGGATAGTTTGCACTGAATCCGCGATGGGCAATAATATTCATGTATTTACCTACTTTCCTATTTTTCGCAAGCGATGCCATCTTTATCACGGTCACTTTTGCTGTTTAATTTATATAATTCAGCAGAGACGAACGGTTGGTGCTTCGTTTTACCGCCTTTATTCTTAACATTTGCCGCTTTTGCCACGCCGCCTTTATAAACAGCATTAAGATCCGTACAATTTTTGTATTCAACTAACTTTATTTTGCCCTTCGTACTAGCTTCGACTTCAATTGTTGAAATAGAAAGAGATCCGATAAGTGTGGCACTTAGTAAAATGGATAAAATATATTTTTTCATAGTAAATTCCTCCTGAAAAATCCTTTTCCAATATTTTACCAAATAAATAAGCGAATTCACAAGGGAGGCTGTGAATTCGCTTATGTCTAACCCATAATATGATAACCGCTATCGATATAAATCGTTTCGCCTGTCACGCCCCGAGATAGCTTGCTTAACATAACGATTGTCATATCAGCAACTTCTTCTTGGTTCGTGTTGCGTTTTAACGGAGCTGTTTCTTCGATTTTGTGTAAAATTTGATTGAAGCTAGGTACACCTTTTGCTGCTAATGTCCGAATGGCACCAGCTGAAATGGCATTTACACGGATATTATCCGCACCAACATCTGCTGCTAAGTAGCGCATAGAAGCTTCAAGTGCAGCTTTTGCCACGCCCATCACATTATAACCATCAAGAACACGCTCGGCACCTAAATAAGTCATTGTCACAACAGATCCGCCTTCCGTCATGTAAGGCTTTGCTGCTTTTGTTACGGCGATTAAAGAGTATGCACTCGTATCCTGTGCAAAAGCATATCCTTCACGTGTTGTTTCAACAAAACGGTTATGCAAATCTTCTGCATGTGCAAAAGCAACTGAATGGACGATTCCGTGAATGACTTTATATTGTTCCCCAATTAGAGTGAATGCCTTTTCGATGCTCTCATCACTATTTACATCACATTCAAAAACAGCTGTATTGTGATCCTCATAACCTACTAAAAGTTTTTCGATTTTCCCTTTTGAACGCTCTTTGCGATATGTAAAAATGACATTAGCGCCTACTTCAAAAAGCTTTTTCGCGATCCCCCAGGCAATACTTCGCTCATTGGCAACGCCCATTACGACTATATTCTTCCCTGTTAATTGCATTAAATCCATAACGACACCCCTACAATAGTTAGTTATTATTAGTACCTACTACTAATAATAACTATAACATCTCTAATCATGATCCGCAATATGAAAAAAGAAAAATAAAAAGTGACCCTTTAATAAAAAATTAAAGAATCACTTTCATTGACTTACGTTTTATTCAAATTTTAAAGAATCGCCATCAAACGTTTCGTCAGCCACTTTAATAGAATCTGTTGGGCAGCCTTCAAATGCATCTTGCATGTCTTCTAGTAGATCCTCTGGAACTTCGGCAGTCCCCATGTTATCATCTAAAATAACGAAAGCGATACCTTCATCATCATAGTCATAAATATCTGGTGCAGCAGCGCCACAAGCGCCACAAGCAATACATGTATCTTTATCTACGATTGTATATTTTGGCATTGTTACCTCTCCTTTATCCGTTCGTTTCCATAAAGCTCTTATTTATTCTAAATGTGTTTTCAGTACTTTTCAACCTAATACTACGAAAATGAGGGATTTGATATGCTAATCCAACAAATTCTTTTGAAAATATTATATACATTCCAACAAGAAAGAACAGTTTCTGCTGCTTTTCATCTTTTAAAAGGCAAGAGGTCAGGGCAGACCATTCATGATGTAGGGCTATATAATTTATACCCTTTCTTTGGTCTGCTACCAAAACTTACACGTCAAAAATTCGATGAGCAGATTGATTTGTTGTTTGCTAAAAATGCTATTTTAATTGAAGAGAATGGTTATTATAGTATCACGGAATATGGAAAACAACTTGCTGCACAATCATTACCCATCTCTTTTGATAGTTGGCATTACCGTGGGAATGAACATTTGTTTTTTAGTCGGGTATCACTTATTGTGCAAAGTTTATCTCATCAGCTACACCAAAAAAACACGTTTATTCCCATCGAAAGGAATGAACAAATACAGCAATGGGTCCGTCAGTTTTTACTGCGCCATCAATACCAAAAGCAATTGCTGCAGCAGGCATTGCATAGTGAAATATCAGTAAGCCTGTCGATGCTTACAATAGAAGAAAAGATAAAAGATTTAATGATCTATCGATTATCAGGCTATAACGAACCTGGTTTTACATGGCAACAGCTGGCATTTGGTTATGAAATGCATGAAATGGATGTACAGCTTCTTTATATAAGCGGACTACATGCATGGCTAAATGAACTGTCTCATAAATCAGCTCAATATCCATTATTACATGATATAATGCAAAACATTCGTGTTGAAGTTCTGTTGACTTCTTCAGCCAATGCAACTGCAAAGCTTTACAAGGTTGGAAGAACCATTGAGGAGATTAGCCAAATTCGCCGTTTGAAAATCAATACGATTGAAGATCATATTGTTGAAATGGCAATGAATGAAACAAATTTTTCCATCGAGCCATTTATAACGATAGAAGAACAGCAGCAAGTTTTAGCGGCAGTCGAAGATTATGGAACGAAACGTTTAAAAACATTGAAGGAAATATTACCACATTTAAGTTATTTTCAATTGAGGCTAACATTGGCGAAAGGAGCTATTACAACATGAATTTACAAGGCGCATTAAAGCAATATTTTGGATATGATACATTTCGGTCGGGGCAGGAAGAAATTATCGAAAATATTTTAAAGGGAAAAGATGTTGTCGCCATTTTGCCAACTGGAATGGGGAAGTCACTTTGCTATCAATTGCCAGGGTATTTATTTCAAAAACCTGTTTTAATTGTGTCGCCGCTTTTATCACTTATGCAGGACCAAGTTGACCAATTGAAACAACGGGGGGAAAAACGGGTTGTCGCCCTTAATTCTTTCTTAACAATGGAACAAAAAAAATATGCACTTCATTTTCTGCAGGAGTATCGATTTATTTTTGTCTCTCCGGAAATGTTGCTGCAACCTCAGGTAAAGGCACGTATCCAGGAGATGGAGCTGTCACTGATTGTGGCGGATGAAGCACATTGCATTTCACAATGGGGCTTTGATTTCCGTCCAGACTATTTGCGTATTGGAGAAGTACTTCCCGAATCGAACCGACCGCCAATACTTGCACTATCTGCAACGGCTACTGATTCAGTGCTAAGAGACATTAAATCGTATTTAAATATGGATGAGCCTTTTCAATATATGCACACTGTAAATAGAGAAAACATTCATTTAGTGAAAAAAGCTTTTATGAATAGAGAAGAAAAGATTGAGTGGATTATTGAACATGTGAAAAATACAGCGGGACCAGGAATCATTTATACACAATCCAGGGCGAAAGCCGAAGCAATTAGTTTGCAGCTTATCCAGCAGAATGTTGCCGCCGCTGCTTACCATGCCGGAAAGGAAACACAGGATCGCCAATTTATCCAACAGCAGTTTTTAGCAGGGAAACTAGAGTGGATTGTTGCAACAAATGCATTTGGAATGGGTATCCATAAAGAGAATGTACGACAGGTAATTCATGAAACAATGCCTGCTACTTTGTCCAATTACATGCAAGAAATTGGTCGAGCAGGACGAGATGGAAATTCCGCTGTTGCCTTTTTGCTATATTGTGATGGAGATGAGCAATTTGCTAAATTTATCGCCACGGAAGATCTGCCAAAAGAAGTGCATATTGATCGATTTATGCAAACCGTTGCTGCAGGTGAACACCCAGAATCTCTATATACAAAAGGGGAGCTGTCGGAAGTTGTGTTTCGAGTTTTAAGTTATTGGTTAGCGCGGGAATCTGCAGAAAAAGTAAAAAGTAGAATGCTTGATTTACAACTGAAAAAGTTTGAAGAAGTGGAGCTTGTTTTAAATCTCATTTCACACCAGGAATGTATGCGAAGACAAGTAGTTCGTTACTTTGGACAAGAATTATTGGAGCAACAGGAAAATTGCTGTACAAACTGTGGAATAGAACTCTCTAATCTTGTTCAAAAGAGAGATGCATCTAAAACAACAGTGAAAATGACAAATTGGCAACAGCGCTTAGACAAATTACTAGCACGAAACTTGTAATATACTCATGAACCGTTGCCTTTTTTGGAGAAATTCGTCATAATAAAGTTATATTTTTAGTAGTTGGAGGGGTGCAGAACATGGCAAAAGAAGATTACCGAGAGAAGGTAGAAGAGCATCGCCAAGAGATTGACCTACATAACGAGTCAGGTTCAAAAGCGTCGCGTGTTAGCAGACACGGAAAAAAGAGTGCCAAAAAACAATCAAACCCAATGATGACAGTCTTAACGGTTGTCTTAATTTTTATTCCTTTAACAATTTTAGGGTACGTATGGCTTCTATATGAACCAAGCACATCTGCAAAAGAAGGCGCAAGTGGCGGTGGGCAGGAAAATTTAGTAGAAATTCAAAAGCAAAATCCGCAAACTCCTGCCTCTATTAGCAGCGATGATGATAAAGAAGAAACAGACACTGAAAAAGCATCTGAAAATGCCAAAGTCGATGATGAAAAGGCAGAAAAAGAGAGCTTAGCAGCGGAAGAAGCAAAAAAGGCAGAAGAAAAATTAGCTAAGGCAAAAGCAGAAAAAGATACTGCAGAAGCCAAAAAAGCCGAAGAAGCGCAAAAAGTTGCTGCTGCAAAAGCAAAAGAGCTTGAGGAAAAGAAAAAAGCACAAGAAGCAGCTAAAGCTGAGCAAAAAACACATACAGTTTCTTCATCGGACAACTTATATCGAATTGCGTTAAAGTACTACGGTAACGGTAGCCCTGCATATATTGAAAAAATAAAAGCTGCCAACAATTTATCATCTGATAGTATTTCAGCTGGGCAAGTTTTAGTAATAGTTCCATAAGAGCAGTAAAACATTTCGTATATCGATATGTAAAAAGACGATCCGTTTTGGCGCTCGTCTTTTTATTTGTTAAGAAAACGTTGAAAATGGATAATGTATAAACAGTATTTGCTTTTATATTGGAGGATGGCGCATGGTTTTTATTGGTATAATCGGGAGTATTTGTATTGTATTGCTGCTTTTTATGTATATGCAGGCACATGAAAATAACCTTCGTATGCATGAAGTACATACAATCGGTAAACAACAGGAGAAGGTTCATATATTTTTTATTTCCGATACACATGCTCGCAAAATTGATGACACGATGATTACATCGATAAACAAAAGAGTAAGTGCTGTCATAATTGGCGGAGACTTTGTAGATCGCCGTACAACTGAAGAAACTTTGCTTCATAATATAAGACTCATCAAGCAACTCGGGCCAACCTATTTTATATGGGGGAATAATGATGTAGAATTTGGGGAACATAAGCTTCGCCAAATATTAGCAAAGCACGAAATTAGTATACTTGAAAATGAATCAATAAAACTGGAAAACGAAAATGAGTTAACGATCAGCGCGGTTTCCTATCGACCAGGAGAAGGAAATATTCAACGTGCGATTGAACATTGTGAGGAATCGCAGACAGTATTTATTGCTCACAACCCAGAGTTATTTAAAAAAATCCATCATAAATTCCAACCAATACTTAGTATTGCTGGACATTTGCACGGAGGCCAAATTCGGTTGGGAAAATTGGGATTCCAACCGCATGGATATTTCAAAAAGATTCGTAACCGCTATGAACTAGTAAGCAACGGCTATGGTACTACTCTATTACCATTGCGATTCGGTGCAAAGCCTGAGTGCCATTTAATAGAAATAAATTTCAAAGAGAAGTCCTCGTAAAATAAGAAAGAGCAATATAATAAGGTTATTGTATTTGATTAAGGAGCTGTTACTATGCAAAAGGTAGATGCAATCATTGTCGGTGGAGGTCCATGTGGATTATCAGCAGCGATTGAACTACAAAATATCGGACTGTCACCACTTGTAATTGAAAAGGGAAATATCGTCAATGCAATATACAACTATCCGACACATCAGACATTTTTCAGTACAAGCGAGAAGTTAGCTATTGGCGATGTGCCATTTATTATTGAAGAACGAAAGCCAAAGCGTAATCAGGCACTAGTCTATTATCGGGAAGTGGTGAAAGCTAAAAAAATTCAAGTCAATCGATTTGAAATGGTGAAAAGTGTAGAAAAAACAAATGATTTTTTTACCGTACAAACAGATAAAGAAATTTATGAAACACCTTATGTAGTTATTGCTACAGGATATTATGATCATCCGAACTATTTAAATATTGCGGGTGAGGACTTGCCGAAAGTTCATCATTATTTTAAAGAAGGTCATCCTTTTTTTGATTTAAACGTTCTCGTTATTGGAGGCAAAAATTCAGCGATCGATGCTGCGCTGGAGCTTAACAAAGCAGGGGCACATGTAACGGTCATTTATAGAGGCAATGATTATTCACCAAGCATTAAGCCATGGGTACTACCGGAATTTTTGGGGCTTGTTCGCGAAGGTGAAATTACGATGCATTTTAATACAGAAGTAAAGGAAATCCGTGAGACAGAAGTAATTTTAGATATAGAAGGAGTTACCGAAACAGTAGGCAACGATATTGTCTTTGCAATGACTGGCTATCATCCGGACCACCGATTTATTCGTGCAATGGGTGTTCATATTGATAATGAAACAGGCAGACCTTCTTTTAATCCCGAAACGATGGAAACGAATATCGAAAATTTGTTCATTGCCGGAGTTATAGCAGCAGGCAATAATGCAAATGAGATTTTTATTGAAAATGGTCGCTTCCATGGTGGGTTAATCGCAAAAAATATTGCACACGAAAAATTACATAAGGGGTGAATTTTTTGAAGAAAAAAGTAGTGCTAATCACAACAGGTGGAACTATTGCCAGTACGCGAAACGATAAAAATAAGCTAGAATCCGGTAAGCTTGATGGACAGGCTATTTTATCGATGTGCCAGCTTGAAAATGATATCGATATTGAATTAATTGATTTATATCAAATCCCGTCAATGCATATGACATTTGAAAATTTAAATCACTTGAACAAAACAATTACAAAAGTTTTTCAAGATCCTTCTGTAAGTGGAATTGTGGTGACACACGGAACAGACAGTCTAGAGGAAACTGCATATTTTTTAGAGCTGACATTACATGATGAGCGTCCGGTTATTGTGACAGGATCCCAAAAATCTCCGGGGGACATCGGAACGGATGTATATTCTAATCTACGGAATTCCTTATTGGTGGCATCGAGTGATGAGGCAAAAAATATTGGTATTTGCGTAGTATTTAATGAAAAGATTTTACATTCAAAATATGTAAAGAAAACCCACTCTTCAAGCATTAATGGGTTTGGTGCAATTGGTTACGGTATGTTAGGCTTTATTGATAATGATGAGGTAGTAATTTATCAAAAGCCAACGCATAGAGAAGTATACGCAATAAAAGAAAGTTATCCGACGGTAGAAATTGTATTTGCTTATTTAGGAGCTAGCTCTATCATTTTAGATGCTCTTTATGAAGCGGATATTGATGGGGTGATTCTTGTTGGTGCGGGACGTGGTCAAGTTGCACCGCAAATGATGGGTGCAATTGAAAAACTTTGCCAAAAAGGGTCAAAGGTCGTTCTGACAACATCAACAGAGGAAGGACGCGTATTCCCTACATATGATTATTATAGTAGTGCCAATAACCTGAAAGATACTGGTGTTATTATGGGGGGTGACTTTGATCCTAAAAAAGCTCGTTTAAAGCTACTATTAATGCTCGCAAATGGCGATACAAATTATGCTTCTTTTATGCAATGATATTTAAAACTCGGTTAGAAATTACCGAGTTTTAATCGTTTTTATACAAATATTGGATAATGGTAACTGTGAATAAATAAATAGTGCTATACTATTTAGAAGTTAAGAATCGAAAGGAGCCGGCCACATGTTTATAGTTTTATCTGCAGCAATTGCGCCGGGTCTAGCCCTTTTAAGCTACTTTTATTTACGAAATGAAATGGATACAGAGCCGCGGCGTACATTATTTCAATCGTTTATTTATGGAGCAATTATTACGTTCCCCATTTTATTCTTACAATTCGTTTTAAAAGAAGAGGAAACATTTACGAATCCCTTTTTTATTAATGTTATTTTTACGAGTTCGATTGAAGAGTTGGTAAAATGGCTCATAATTCTAGCTGTTATTTTACGGCACGTCGAATTTGATGATCCGTACGATGGTATTTTATATGGCGCAGCCGTATCACTAGGGTTTGCCACTGTGGAAAATGTGATTTTTTT
This sequence comes from Solibacillus ferritrahens, assembly GCF_037027585.1. Classification (NCBI taxonomy): domain Bacteria; kingdom Bacillati; phylum Bacillota; class Bacilli; order Caryophanales; family Caryophanaceae; genus Solibacillus; species Solibacillus ferritrahens. The sequence continues at coordinate 125,241 of NZ_JAXCLE010000009.1, forward strand.
GTTATCTTTTGGTGTGGACCAGGCGTTCATGCGTGCACTATTACCTGTTTCAAGTCATGCTTTGTTTGGCGTGGTTATGGGATACTATTACGGGAAAGGGAAGTTTTCAAGCGAAACAATCAAGAAAAAATATATTGCACTCGCTTTATTTGCACCAATTGGACTTCACATTATATATAACTCGATATTATTGTTGGAAGAGTATTTCATGTATGCAATGTTGCCGTTTATGCTATTCCTTTGGACGTTTGCATTACGCAAAGTCAAACAAGCGCATGAGCATTTAATAGATCACTTATCCCAAAGCGGTGATACATAATAGGTTTGATACAGATTTTTTTGTATCAGACCTTTTTTGTTGCGCGTAGAAGTTCTCTATTTTATATACCAAATATATTTTTCGAATGTATAAACTTTTTAATTAACTCCATCCTACTAAAAAAGGAGTGGAAATGTCATTGAAAAAGATTGTATTATTCATACTCATTTTGTCAGGTAGCTTTGCGAGTCATACAATTGCATTTTCAGATCAAGAAGTGCAGCGTGGTGCTTTTGGGGATGATGTGGTTGAACTACAGGCACGATTACAATATTTAAGCTTTTATCATGGCAAAATTGACGGGAAATTTGGATATGGAACGTATTGGGCTCTGCGTAATTTCCAGGAACAATATGGACTTCCGGTAGACGGAATCGCAGGTCAAAAAACGAAAGAAAAGCTTGTAAATAACTCTGATTTTGATCGAGCTTTTGTGCATGAGCAAATTAATGCCGGAAATCAGTTTACGTACTATGGAGGTATACCTCTGAAAGACCAAGTGAAAAAGAGCGGTACAGCTGCAGGCACAGGCTCGAACAAGGAGTCTGGAAAAGGATCTAATTTGACGGATTCAATGCAATTACCACCAGGATATTCGGAACAGGATTTGCAAATATTGGCTAATGCTGTTTACGGAGAAGCACGGGGTGAGCCATATGAAGGACAAGTCGCTGTAGCAGCGGTAATTTTAAACCGATTGGAATCTCCAGAGTTTCCGGATACAATTTCGGAAATTATATTCCAGCCTTTAGCTTTTACAGCAGTAGCAGATGGACAAATTTGGCTAACTCCAAATGAGCGTGCTAAACAGGCTGTTCTCGATGCAATTAATGGCTGGGATCCGTCTGAAAACGCTCTTTACTATTTCAATCCTGTAACAGCGACAAGTAAATGGATATGGTCAAGACCACAAATTAAACAAATCGGCGAACATATATTTTGCTTATAAAAGGGTGTGAAACATGAGAAACTTTGCTTATTTATTAGGTTTATTCATCGTCATATTGGGATTTGTCTCATTTGATTTATTTACTCAAAATAAACAACTTGAACGTTCGGTTTTTGCAGCTCAAACAAGAGATTTGTCTGCAGCAACTGAAAAATTGTCAACATTACATTCAACAGTCGAGCAATCTTTACTATTTCAAGATGAAAAAGCGTTGAATAATGAATTAGATTCGATTTGGCGCATGAGCAGTGATTTAAGAAAGTCTGTAGCCAATTTGCCGATACAGCCGGAAGTTCAAAATGAATGGATGCGCTATTTAGGGAGAATCGGTGATAATGCAAAGCAAGCAGCACAAACGGGAGATTATGAAAATTGGCGCAATAAAATGACTACCGTTGCAGCCAATTTACATGCATTTGCAGAAGAGTGGAATACAGCAACAGTAGCATTTTATGAAAATGATGGTGACATGAAAAAATGGTCGACAAACCATACAACAGATTTAAGTGAATCACCATTTATGAATGTTTCCAAACAACTAAAAACATATAATGAAACCGATTTCCCTTTAACTGCAAGTGAGTCAGATTATGAAAAAAAGCGAGACTTACAACATATAAAGGATGAAAAAATCACAAAAAGTGAGGCAATAAAGAAATTCAAAAACTTCTTCCCGAATATTGATGATGCACTTGTTACGGTCACAAAAAGCAGCGATGATGCCCCATATCCTTTTTATCATATCCAGTTTATCCATGGTTCGAAAATTGGTTATGCCGATATAACAGAAAATGGCGGTCATCTTCTCTCGTTTTTACTTGAAAGACCAGTGAAAAAACATCCACTATCACATGAGGAGATTTTGAATACTGCCGAAAGATTTATGAAAAAAGTCGGTTATTCCGACGTGAAACTTTCCGAATCAAGAGAAAACCATGAAGCATGGCATTTCGTATTTTCTAGAGTACATGGTGAAGATGAAGCGCTAGTATATCCAGACAGTATTCAGGTGAAAGTAGCAAAAGACAATGCGGAAATTTTAGGGGTCAATGCTATGGAATATATACAGGAGGAAAAAATAACGGCTCAGGGTGAAGTACCTATCGATTGGGAAGAGTTCTTTTCCGACCAGGTCTCTGTAGAGGAAATGAAAAAAATCTATACAGCTAACAAAAATCTGCAGCTGCGCAAATGTTATGAAGTAATTGCAAGGCTAAATAATCAATCCAACGATACTTTTCGTATTGTAATCGATGCAGAAACGCATGAAGTAATAAAAAATGAAAAGCTAAATTAATTAACCAATTGTAAAAATATAGCTAAATTTCCTTTCCCGTGAGATAATGGATTATCATTATATTTGTAACGGAGAGAGAAAAAATGGAACTTAAAATTGGAACACAATTAACATTAGAACCAACATATACGGAAAAAATTGAAAAATTCAAATGTCGTATTGTAGAAAAACAAAACAATATGATTTATATTGATTATCCGATTAATGTAGCAACGAAGAAAACAGCTTTTTTAATAGATGGTGCACAATTTCGAGTAACATTCAGTAGCGATATGGATACCTATTCTTTTAACACGGAAGTTTTAGGGCGTAAAGGCGGGGATGTACAGATGATCATCCTCGCACATCCTGCTGCTGATGAATTCATAAAAATTCAACGTCGACAATATGTTCGTGTCGAAACACCTGTAGATATTGCAGTGGAGCATAAAGGACAGAAATTCCAGCTCGTTGCTGATGATATTAGCGCGGGCGGCAGTTTAATTCGGTTAAAAACCCCAGTGAATTTTAATGAAGGTGACACGGTAAATTCTTTAATCGTGCTACCGTTTGTAAATGGAGAGATCCGGTACGTTGAGACAAACTCTGAAGTAGTCAAAATTTTCGAGCGGGATGGAATTCTAGTGGCGTCATTACAATTTGCAGATACCGAGGATTTTGATAAACAACAAATTGTGCGCTTCTGCTTTGAGCGTCAAGTGTTAATCAGGAAAAAAGAATTGAACGAAATATAATAAGCAATGTGAAGATCTAAAAAGTATCCCACTTTTTAGATCTTTTTTAAATATATATTTGCCTTTTTTATAAAATCGCGAAAAAAATTCTAAGTAAAAATTAGATTGAAATGAAGGTAAATATTTTTCAGGTTATGATACAATAACTACGGAAAGTAGGGATTTAATTATGGTTAAAAAAATTCAAATTGCAATTGATGGTCCAGCAGGGGCAGGTAAAAGTACAATTGCAAAAATAGTGGCCGAGGCACTTCAATTTACGTATATCGATACAGGAGCAATGTATCGAGCTGTTACGTATAAAGCATTGAATGAAAACATACAATTACATGACGCAAAGTCTATAGAAACAATGCTGCAAAACACAGCAATAACACTAAAGCCATCAGAGCAGGGGCAAATTGTTTTTGTAGATGGACAAAATGTGTCTGAAGCAATCCGTTCAAATGAGGTAACTGCAAATGTTTCGGAAGTCGCGGCACATGCGAATATTCGTGAAATATTGGTCTCAATGCAACAAAGGCTGGCAGCAGATGGTGGAGTTGTAATGGATGGACGAGATATTGCAACACATGTATTAAAAGATGCAGAGCTTAAAATCTTCATGTCGGCAACTGTTGAAGAACGAGCACGCCGTCGCTTCCTTGATAATGAACGACGAGGAATCCCTTCTACAATTGAAACATTGCAACAGGAAATCGCACTCCGGGACAAGCTAGACAGCGAACGTGAAGCATCACCACTTATCCAGGCAGAAGATGCACTATTTTTAGATACAACACATTTATCAATTGAAGAAGCTGCACAGGAAATTATAGATTTAGCACAGCGAAAAATGAGCTAAATTATATGGTTATCCTTTGTAACGCATGAAATTTCTGAAAATAAAGGGTTATTTTTTGTCTTTGTTGAACATTTGGAATAAAATAAAGGTGGATAATGCGAAGGAGGGCTACATATGTCTGAGGAAATGAATTTAGGGTTAAACCAAAAATTTCAAGAAGGAGATATTGTGAAAGGTGTTGCTGTACAAGTTGAAGAGAAGTCAGTGACAGTTTCTATCGAGGGGGCACCTTTTGATGGAATTATACCTATTAGCGAACTTTCAAGCTTACACATTGAAAAAGCTTCCGATATAGTTTCAGTTGGAGATCAGCTTGAGCTAATGATTACGAAAGTTGAGGAAGAAAATTTTGTTTTATCAAAGCGAAAAGTCGATGCACTTCAAGCATGGGATAAGCTAAAAGTGAAATTCGAATCCGGGGAAATTTTCGAAGCGGAAATAAAAGATGTTGTAAAAGGCGGACTTGTCGTAGATTTAGGCGTTCGTGGTTTCGTTCCCGCATCACTGGTAGAGGATTACTTTGTAGAAGATTTTGAAGACTATAAAGGAAAGACTTTACGATTAAAAATTACAGAATTAGATAAAGACAAAGGTCGACTTATTTTATCTCATCGTGCGGTACTTGAGGAAGAAAAGGCTTCGAAAAAGCAACAGGTTATTCAAAACATCAATCAAGGCGATGTATTGGAAGGCACGGTGCAACGTTTAGCAAAATTCGGTGCTTTTATTGATTTAGGCGGCATTGACGGCTTAGTCCATATTTCGCAAGTTGCTCATGAGCATGTAGAAGATATTTCTACCGTTTTACAGGAAGGACAACCTGTAAAGGTTAAAGTCCTGTCAGTTGATATTCAAAATGAGCGTGTATCGCTATCGATTAAGGATACATTGCCTGGTCCATGGACAAACATTACGGAAAAGGCTGCAAAGGGTTCTGTATTAACAGGTACTGTTAAGCGTCTTGTTACGTTTGGTGCGTTCGTTGAAGTATTCCCGGGTGTAGAGGGACTAGTTCATATTTCTCAAATTTCACACAAGCATATTAATACACCACATGAAGCATTAAAAGATGGACAAGAAGTGGAAGTTAAGGTGCTAGAAGTGAATGCTGATGAAAAACGTCTTGCTTTAAGTATTAAAGCATTACAGGAAGATTCAGCTGCAGAAGAAGATTTCGATTATGAGCTTCCGGAAGAAAATAAAGGCTTCTCATTCAGCGACGTGATCGGTGACCAATTAAAGGGTTTTAATAAAAATTAACTAAAATAAAGCTTTAGACCAACTTAATCTTAAGCCAACTAAAACATCTTTGGAATAGGTATGTAACCATACATTATTCTAAAGGTGTTTTTTCTATAATTAATTATAAAAGAAAATCATATAATACCCTCCTAAAATTATATATATTGACAATATATGTGAATTAAATAAAAATTAATCTTGAGTCAGTTTTATATAAATAGTTTGAAAATATAAGGGGAAGGAGGCTAGCTCGTTGGAAAAAATAAGGGATGGGATAACTTTAAGTATAAATTGTATTTTAAATAATCTTTATAAAATTGAAATGATTATTTCTGTAAGTGAAGTTTCAATTGTTTATAAAGGTAAAAATATTTTAACAGAAGATCAAATCATAATTAAAGAATTTTATCCAAAATCAATTGCCATACGTGATTTAGATAATAAAACGATAATTAACCGTTTGCCATCTTCTAAGGGGAAATTTGATGCGCTGAAGCAAAATTTTTTACATGAGGCAATCATTCTGCAACAACTATCTCACGATAATATTATAAAGTATATATCACATTTTGAAGAGAATAACACTGCTTATATAGTTACCGAATATTATGATGGGATTACATTGAACCAGTATTTAAAAAGTATTCCTTTACATAAGAGACATAGTTTATTTAATAGTATTTTTATACCATTAATAAATGCATTACATTATATTCACAAGAAGGGGATTATTCATCGGGATATAAAACCTAGTAATATTATGATAGATTCGAAAAAAAATGTCTTTTTATTGGATTTTGGTTCAGCTATTTTTTATAAAAATAATGAGGAGGCTTCTATTTTTACAACACCAGGATATTCAGCATTAGAACAATATTCTAAAAAAGCAAAACAAGGTATAAAAACTGATATATACGGCTTTGCTGCTACGTTATACTATTCTTTAACGGATGTCGTACCGATTGATATTTCCCAAAGATTAATTACAGGAAAAATAAGTAGTGTAAAATCAAATAATCGGAAAATCACTTTACTGTTATCTATGATAATTAGTTGGAGTTTGGCATTAGCTCAAAGGAAACGGTGTTTTTCCTTAAATTTTATTAAATTGGCGCTTTTGATTGATAAATATTTTAAGTAATTGTACTAAATCCATAAAAATGTTAAAAATCGACATTTTTAGGGTTAGATATGAAATTCTTAAAATTGAAAATTAGGGAAATAATATTATTTTCCATCAATATTATCTCTCAGTATGGTAAAAAAATACATTTATAACAATTGACAATAATTAGTTATATTGTATATTTAGGTAAAAGTTGGATGTTTGAAACGCATTTATTAACCTATATACAGTATTAATTTTTATTGTTTATTTTTTTGTACTAATTACCTTATTTTGGTATAAATTCAAATAAATTGTTTATAAATATATCCAACTTAGCATGAACAAAATTTTTTTGCCTTTTCTAAGTTAATAAGTATAAGGAACCATTAATCAATTTATGAATTGGAGGGATGGCTGTGGAATTGTGCAGCCGTATAAATGGAGATTATTAATCAAACGAACAGAACAATGCTTTTTGAAGAAATTAATCCAGAAAAATTAGATTTAATTACGCTTGTTGGTGACGTAAAAGATATTGATAGTCTTAGTGATGAAAAAATTAAAGAAATTAATCAGTACCTGCTTGTTAAAAGTTTTGATGAATTTTTAGACAAGTTTTCTCCAACGGTTTATTCGTTTTATAATGCAGCAAACCAAAAGGTCATGTATACATTAAAAAAGCCAGAAGGAATTCAGGAAGATTGTATTTCAGAAATTCCTATTGATCAAAATAATGATTTTTTAAAAATGCTATTTACGCTTATCGATACAAAAAGAAGTCAAGGAATAACAAACGTTGATTTTAAGTTTGAAAACTTATTAGATATGATTTCCCCTAAAAAAGTAATGGATGATATTCGCCAAGTGAGAAAAGAAATCCACTATCTACACGGGGAATACGAAAAATTAGAAGAGAATGACCCAAAGAAGTTAGATATGGGAGATAAGCTTAACTTAATGTTTGAAGTAGCAAGTAAAAATTATAATAATGTTATGGCCATGTTACCTTTAGCGATTGAAGATATAAAAACGAGATTATTATTAGGTGCTAATCAAGAAGCAGATGCATCTGAAAAATTTCAAATAGGGACCCTTTCGATTGGAGAAAAGGGTGAATTAAAAATCATTGAAGCACCTAAACCAGATAGTTCAGAGCTAATGGTTATTTCAGGTGACGGAAATAATGGTTTAAGTACAATTTTTGAAGAAGATTATGAAGCAATTTCTGAGTCAAATTCTTCATATGTTAAAGATTTGGTAGTAAGAACTTTTGCTCCATTGCCAATGATTCAAAATAGCATCGATGTAGAGACGGAAGTTCAAAACTATAATACATATTTAGAGTTTTACAAAGATGCGAAGGACGAATTCGTAAAGACCGTTAAGCCTTTAGTAGAGAAGATTTTAGGTGTGAAAATGTACTTCGATCAGTATGCAACGAAAAACAGAGGGATGCAGCCATCATTAATTGTTACGAATACAAAGTTAGATATGCTTGTTAAAAGTAATAATCTTCCACGTCTAAGAGCCTTTTTAAATACGGTTAACTCTAAAAATGACTTTACAGATACTATCTGGTATGGCATTGTGCCGGCAATTGAGTTAGAGGCTTCCGGTAAAGCTAAAGTTAGTAGAGCAAGATTTAAAGGCAATGAAAAGGTTGCAAAATTAGAAGGAAATACAATGGAATCGCTATCTATGCTTTTAGATACGGTAAAGGATTATAAATTACAAATATTCTTCAACTTTATAGCAGAAGAAACGACAACTTTTAATGCAATCGCAACTGCTGGTATTGATCGTTTAATTGATAAATGCGCACCTTTAATGAGAAAAGATTATAGTGAGTTTGCTATTCCTTGTTTACCTAACTTCACAATTATTCCTAAAGATAAATCAGGAGTAGTAATTGATACAAAAATGGAAGCTCTTGAAAATGGAGCGCGATTATCTAAGGAAAAGGAAGACATTTTAAAGCTTTGGATAGAGGGGGTTTATGTAGGAGCTAGCTATGTAGCAGCTGGTCTTGCATCCGCTTATCAGTGCCCAGAATATTTAAAAGAATCTTTCAGAAATGTGAAAAGAGGTTACCCAGGAGTTCGATTTGATATTGAAGCGGGTGACAATTCATTAAAAGCCGTAACGACAATGGCCAAGGAAATTTCTGGCTTCACAAATAATATTAAGGATTCTATTAATAGCAAAAACTTTGGCTTTGTATTCTCATCAGAAAATGCACAGTTACAAGGAAAAGATATTAAAAGAATCACAGTATATAAAGCTAGAAGCTTAGCTATGGAAGAAGATGGATTCGACTCCATCTATAAAACACAAGTAAGTACTTATATTGAAAGAATACTCCGGTTCCAATCAGGTGACTTTAAACACGAGAATATTGTTCGCTTCTTTAGTAACAATCCATCTAGTCAAAAAAGTCAGTGGATAAATGATAAAGGCTATGTAAACTCCGTTATTCAAGAGGGCGATGATATAGGCTACATTATCGATGAAAAGACTAGTTTATGTCAGATTGATTTGGTGTTCAATGGAAATGTTAAAAATCTTGAGGTCTCGATTACAAAAGGGACAAGTGCTGTTAAAGCATAAAAAAGGATTCTTAAAGTCTACAGTAATTAGTATGTAAAAGGTTTATATCATATAAGCTTTTTAACATAAATATGAATTCCTTGCCGTTTTACTAGATGAATTTGTACATATTTCATAATTTTATATTATGAAATGGTTGAAATTCGTAGGATAGATTCTATTTATGTATAACGGTAGAGGTAATTCAAATAAAAAAACTTTGGAGGAATATGAATGGGCTTTGTATTAAAAGTAGAAGGATCAGAAGCAATTGAATTAGGGTTAGACAGCATTATTGCTGTTGAGTATGAAACAGATACTCCAAATGACTCAAATGCACGCTCTACAGATGTAGGAGCAACATTAAAAATTAAAGGGAAAATTCTTACAGCGACAGATGGTGATAATGCTGATGATACGATGAAGTTAGCATTATGGTCATTAGTGCCAGCAGAAAAAGCAGATTGCTATCGAAAAGTAACACTTGAAGTTATTTCAGCTGATCAAGTAGTACGAAAAGTTAATTTCCCAAATGCGTTTGTTGTTGATTACACGGAGCGCTTTGGTGATACAGAAGGTATTGGAGAATTCACTTTATTCATCAAGCAGAAGAAAGACAAAACAGATTTAGCTAAAATCGAAGGCGGTTATGCTGTTTAATAACAGCCATCTTCTTATCTAAGGGGCTTAAAACGCTCCTTAGATAATTTTAATAAGGGAACAAAAAGGAGAGAGCTACTATGAAAACACATTATGAAACGTTAAGTGTTTCAAAGGATGCATCACAGGATCAAATAAAGCTTGCTTATAGAAAGCTCTCAAAAAAATATCATCCAGATGTTAATGGTGGTAGTAAGGATGCAGAAAAGATTTTTTTAGAAGTACAGGAAGCCTATACGGTTCTAAAAAATAAAACATCTAGAGAAGAATATGATAGGCAGTTAGAAAATGCTTCCCATAATCACGATAAAAGAAAAGCTAGAAATACAGCTAATAAACAGACTTCCGAAAGTAAACAGGCGTTTAATATACATGATATGGAAAAGAACTTTGAACAATTTTTTGGATTTAATCCTAAATCAAAAGAAATGCAATCGAAATCTCATAAAGGAAAAAAGAATCCTATAGATACAAGTGATTTATTTGAACGTTATTTCAATAAGTAAAGTAATAATTTTTTTATGGGAGAGAGCATGTATGAAAGATGAAAAAGTTTCAATAAGTGCATATACAAAAAATAAGAGAAATCAAAAAAGAAATCAAAAAATAGTTAAAAGTATAGATATCGCAATAGTAGTGATAGCGTGCTTTTTTATTTTTTTTGTTTTCATAATAGGTGAGAATATGTTGTTGAAAGTTATATTAGGAAGTATTTTTGTGATTGTCATGTGTATTTATGGAGTTATTTTGTATGAAACAAGACCGGTAACATCTAGTAATACTAAAATTAGGAAGATTGTCCTCCTTAATAATCAAGGAGATGAAATAGATGAATGGATTATAGAAGATGAAACAGCTCTAATTATTGGAAAAAGCTCTCAAGATAATAACGTGGACATCGATTTAACTGGGACAGATTACGAATCATTAATTAGCCTCGAACACGCTGTTTTAAATTGCGTGTCAGGAAAATGGTACATCGAAGATATAGACGCTATAAACAGTGTAGGTATTAAAAAAGCAAATAAATTGATGAAAAATCAGTTAAGTGAAGGTAGTCCACATCCAATAAGCAGCGGAGACACAATATACATAGCAAATACTAGGATGTTAGTGAAATAGAGATAAAAGCGATAGCAAAGGGAGATAATAATATGAGTTTAATTAGATGCACAAATGGTCATATGTTTAGTTCAAGAAGACACCGAAATATTTGTCCTTATTGTAATGTCATAGTAGATGAACCTAAAATGGCCAGTCAATCTGTAGCTGTTGCTGAAGCTGATGATAAAACAATGCCGTATTTAGGGGAAATGGATGGAATTAATCCAGTAACAGGATGGTTAGTTTGTATTGAAGGACCACAATTAGGAAGAGATTATCGAATTCTATCGGAGAAGAATTTTATCGGCCGAGATGAGGATATGCATATTCGAATTATAGGGGATAATACAATTTCCAAACGCAATCATGCGGTAATTGTCTATGACCCTAAAAAGAGAAACTTCTATCTCCTTCCTGGAGACGCTTCAGGATTAGCTTACCTTAATAATGAGGCGGTATATACCCCTACGGAACTAGCTGCATATGATGTAATACAGTTAGGAAGCAGTATATTCCTATTTATCCCTTTATGTGGTGTTCATTTTGAATGGGAAAACAACCAAAATGGGGAATGATGAGAGGTGGAAGTATTGTCTTATATAATATTAATTCTTTTAATTCTCATTATAATCTCCCTATTGATGATTCGAAATATTCTCATAAATAAAGAGGAGAATAGACATATAGAGATAGGAAATGCTCAAACGATTGGAGCTAGAGAAGAACAAGATGATTATTTTGCAACTTGTGAAACAAAAAATGGGACAATGGCTGTTTTAGCAGACGGAATTAGTGGCTTGGCAAATGGTCGTATGGCAAGTACAGTGGCTGTCACTACATTTATAGAGGCCTTTACTGCACTAGGAAATTTAACAAATATACAGGAATTTTTTAAAGCTACAGCTGTAAAAAGTAATAAACAAATTGTTCAAAATTTAAATGGTTCGAATGGTGGAACAACATTAGTAGCAGTAATTATCGATGAAGAAGGTTATCTTCATTGGGGAGCTGTTGGAGATAGTATCATTACGATATTCCGAAAAGGAGAATTTCTTGCATTAAATGAAAAACATATTTTTGAAAATGTGTTAAAAGAGCGTTATATAGCAGGAGAAATTTCGCAAATAGAAATACAGGAAAATCCTTTAAAAAAGAGACTGATTAATTATTTAGGCTATGAAGGGTTTAAAAACTTTGATGTTGGTAAAAAACCTATTCAACTATTTACAGGAGATAAAATTTGTCTTTTTAGTGATGGAATTTATGATGCGTTAACAGAAGTAGAACTGGAAGCATTACTTTCTCAGAATGCTGCTCCCTATGATATTGCTAGTAACATTATTCATGTCATTGAAAAAAAACATTTGAAAAACCAAGATAATGCAACAATCGTTATACTCGAAAAAGTGTGATGAATAAATGGGCGTGTAATAAGGAGGTACATTGTGAGAAGGGAAAATAGTGATTTCAAAACTAGCTTTTTATCAGAAGCAGGCTCATTCATGCAAAATAGAGATTATTTTGCCTTTACAGAGTTGGACGACATGGTTTGTTGGGTAGCTGTAAAAGGATTAGATACTGATCAAGAAATGAAGAGTGCCCAACTTGCTGTAAAGACCGTGCTCGAGTCATTTATGGAAAAACCATCGCTATCAAGAAGTAGCGTAAAAAGATATTTGAAAAAAGCACATCAGCACCTACAAGCACAGAGTTTAAGAGTTCGATTAAAAGCCAGTATTGTTATTGTTGTTTCAGATTATTCAAAGTTAATCTATGCAGTGGCAGGTAATTCACGGTTCTATCATTTTCGCAACAGTACTCTTTTACATAGGAGTAATGATCAAAGTCTAGCACAAGAAATCATCAATGAAAAGAATCGTTCGTTTAAAATAAACATGCATGACGAAAAAAGTAATTTATTAAATTATTTAGGAAAACCGAATGATTTTAAGCCTTATATTTCTAAGAAAATGAAGTTAATGGATGGAGACGTGTTACTCCTTGCTACACCTGGATTTTGGGAGGATGTCAATGAAATCGAAATGGCAGATGCCTTAGAGCTAGCGAAAGATCCAATTCAATATACAGACATATTAGAAGAAGTACTATTAAGTAGGCAAAACAAAGTCATTAACAATTATACAGTTGCTTCAATATTTGTAAATAAAGTATATGTAGAGTCAAATAAGAAAAAATCGAAATATATCAAAATTATTGCTGCAGCGTTAATAGCCACATTAATTGTTGGTGGTAGTACGTTGTTTTATCAAGCGAAGCAAGCAAAGAAGTTAGCAGAGTTAGCTGTAGACATGAGAGACCATGATGAGACAGGAAATATTTATTTTGGGGACGCTAGCTTTGATGAGGCGTTGATGGAATACAGCAAGGGAAGAAATATAGCCAAACAGCTAAAGGATCCTGTACATAGAAATTTATTAGGTACAAAGCTGAGAGTAACACAGTTGATTATTAACGGTGATAAAGCAGCAGAAGCAGGGAAATTTTCTGAAGCAATGGAGCAATATGAAAAAGCAAGTCAAGAAGGAAAAATAGTTAAGAATTTTGGGAATGACGTAATTGATCAAAAAATAGCGAATATGGATTCCATCGTTCAAATTGTTGAAGCCACAAAGGATGGAGATAATCATTTTAATACAGAAGATTATTTTAAGGCGTTAGCTGCTTATGAAAAGGCTAGAAAAAGAGCAGTTGCAATCTCATTTAGCGGTGAATCACAAATAAAGACAAAAATAGATGAAACTGAAGAAAAAATAGCAGAATTGAAGAAGGCTCAAAAGGAATTGAAGGCTGAGTCCTTAGAAAAAAGTGGAGACAACAGCTATGCCAAGCAGGACTATGCAAATGCATTAAATTCATATGTATTAGCACAGGAAATTTATCAAGAGACAGAATTATTAGCAAAAGTATTAGGCCTCGAGCGAAAAATTATGAATGTAAATGAAAAATTAAATCCGGTGCTTCCGAATCCAGTAGCAGATGTGTCGTCAACCCTAGATCCACTTGATAATGAAGACATTTTTAGTGAAGACATTGAGAAGGGAGGGGAATAATGTGTTAAAGGAAATCATGTATGAGAGACTACGTAAAATTGATGATTTAGAACAGCGTCAATTATTAAAGAATATTATGAGCGGCGTTTTTGCCAATTTAATTGATTATCAAACGGAATGGAATAATCGACTTGAGGAACGTATCTTTAATGAGATTGATGATGCTGAAAATAAATATGATGTTTATGTCACGCTGAATACAAGAGATGACATTGATCCTATACACGACTATTTATTCCCTATGCTTCCATCTGACCTTGAAAATAAATCAATCGAGACAAAACAAATAATCGAATTGATTCAAAATAACGATAACGTAATCGTAAGTAATATATTTTTAGCATGTGATTCTACTCAGATTCAAAAAATAATCGAAACACCAAGGGAATTCAATGGGAAGTTTTTAACTTCAGATGGGCCAATGAATATAAAAGTTAGGCTTCAAAAAAATACAGTATATTTGCAAGAAATTGAAAAGCTATATATTACATACCAAGTAAATGGCATACCTTGGCGAACGATAAACCATCCGTATATTCACAAATGTTTCGATGTTGTTTTAACGGAGTGGCCTTTTTTATCAGAAGATTTAGAAATATATAAGGTTGAATGTGATTTAGAAGAGTATGAACAAATAAAGCATGTAAATATGGTGCCATTATGGAATATTGAGCGACATGAAGTGAAAAATAGTGGATTTCCCGTTCCTTCCATTGACAAAGTTAATTACGAACATACTGTTTCAATCAGGAAGTTGGGGACGCAACATGGCTATCTTATTGATTCGGATGAGCAAAGTGTACGCTACATTCAGCGAACGGAAGATGAATTGACAATTGTTTCACCACTGGATAAATCCGGGGTGTGGTCCTTATTAAAAATTACACAATTTAATTATGAGAAGCTTCCTAAGGGTGCCAAATATGAGGTGCTGTCAAATCAAAGAGTCAATAATTTCACCAATAAATTTGTTAGAAATTACAATGCCAATGTAAAAACAAAAGGTGAAATTATTCGACTAATAAATTCTTTTGAAGTAAGTCATAGGCTGGAGCTGATTGATATTGAAGTGAAGGAAATCCCACCGGATGATTGTGTCAGTTACCCTGTTAATACATTTTTAATAGAAGAGATGGAATCACAGCATAAGAAAATCTTACTGTTATCCTTTAAAAACAATGAGCAGGAAACGTTTATCTCAAACGATCTATTGAGTTTCCTTGTTTCAGAAGTGCAACGATATTTCTTCGAATATAGATGTATGGGGAAATGGCTATGAATTATATATGGGAATTGCTCATTAAGGCTGAAAAACAAGGGATACCAAAAAAAGAAATTCATTTTACGCAAGCTCAAAATTTTTCACCTTATATGGAATTAAGCGCTCCAATTATTAATACGCAATTAATAGAACACGAACATCCGATTGAAGCAAATTTATATTATCGATATTTTGAAATTTTTAAAGAGATATTTCATCCAGATTGCGAAATAAATGAAGAAATCAAAGAATATTTAGTGGATATTGTCATCCATTTTCTTGCAGAAATTGATCGGATGCAAGGAATGAATAAACGTGAATATTATATTCGATTTCTATCGAGAGAAATTTTAGGCAATGTATTTGGCAAACATATGAGTGACATTTTTTTTACGCTTTCAAAGGTGGAGCAGGAATTAATCCTTTTCAATATTTTACGATTGTACCGAACGGGAGAAACACTTTATTTACTGAAAGATACTCTAAAAAGACTTTTTAAAAATTGCACAATATATACAAAATCAGAGAAGGCAGACGAAGTTCTACTCTATATAGGCAAGGAAGAAAATATTATCGACCAGGGAAAGATACAGTTTGTTCAAACACTTTTTTTACCTATAGGTTTCAATTTGGAAGTATATTGGAAAAATCATTTCGGTATTATCGATGCCGAAGAGACAATGCAAATAGATCGGATAGCCTTGTATTAAAAGGTGAAAGGAGAGGTCGAGATGAGTAAATACTCTTATAAATTGTATACAAATAATCGTTTGACAGAAAAGAAATACATGACTTATACACATGTAGAATTATTGGAATTAACGACTTTTCAACTTCGGAACATATGCTACAAAGAAAAACTCGTTACTGGGTTAGTTAACAACTTAACAAGAGATGATTTAATACAAACAATTCTTAGATATCGTGGCACTGAGGAAAATTTATTAATAAAAGATAAAAAGGAAGGTGGATTTGAAAGAATAGAAGCAGCGTTACAAGCCTATTTACAAACACCACTTTCTGATAATGGCGAGATAAAAATTCCAGCGAAAATGACACTATATAGTGGATTGAAAATGGACGAGCGAGATCAATATTACGTAAAAACAGGCGGATTATTAGCAGAATCCAATGTCTTTCTAATAAATGAGCATTTTGAATTATGTGGTATTTTTAACATTTTAAAAAACCAAACATCCCCAAATCAGTTTTACTTAGCTACTGAGGAAGCAATAGGCATTCGTGAAACGAACAATAAAAATTATAGTTTTATTTTTTTGAGAAAACAAGATTCAGAGTATCTGTATAAATCCTACTATCAGGAGAACCCACTTCCACCGACTAATCTTCACTACTATAAAGTGCCTGTCCCTGACTTGGAAATTAAGCAATTAGAAACGACAAAGGCTATCCTTGCAATTGATTTTGGAACGACAAATACTACTGCTGGTGTCTATTTGGATCGTGATTATGTTTCGTCGCCATGTAGTCAAGATTTATTGAATCAAAGAATTCAATTAGACAGCATTAATTTTGTATCATTTCCAGATTCAATGCATCATGACGAATGGGTAGAAGTAGTCCCTACCGTATTAAGTGTAGCAGATTGCTCAAACCCAGATCGACCAAGCTATCATTTTGGATATGAATCATTAAAAGTAATGAAAAAAAACAGCTATACATCCCTTGCAACGAAATTTCAAGGAATAAAACGGTGGATTAATAATTATGCCAAATTAGAAGAAATAATGGATGCTAATGGAAATACGGCGCTCGTTCCCCGTAGCCAAATTTTAAGAGAATTTGTTCTATATGTGATCCGTATGGCAGAACATCAATTTAAATGTCGTTTTAAATATTTGCATATTTCAAGTCCAGTCAAGTTGAAAACTCAGTTTACAGAGATGTTTCAGTCCATTCTTCCAGAGTATCAAATCGAATCAGAATATGCTTTAGACGAAGGAATGGCAGTTCTTTATAATACAATTGCCAATCAAATAGAAAACAATAGCTTTATAGAAGGGAAAGAGTATAAAGCGCTTGTTATTGATTGTGGTGGTGGAACAACGGACTTATCTTCCTGCAGATTTCAAATAGAAGATGGGCATATTTCTTATAAAATTGACATTCATACAACGTATGAAAATGGAGATACGAATTTCGGCGGGAATAATATAACTTACCGGATTTTCCAATTTATGAAAATTGTCTTTGCGAATTATTATAGCCGTGGTAAAAATGCCTACGATATTGATACGTTGATCAACATACCAGGGAAAGATATTTATCGACATGTAGATGAATATGGTGTGGCCACAGTTTATGAACAATTTGAAAAAATCTTCTTAGAGGCAGAGCGTGTAATCCCGACAAGATTTAAGGAATATGAAAACCGAACACGAGATGAATACCTTCGTGTACGCAACAATTATTACTTCCTTTGGGAAATGGCTGAAGAAATGAAGAAAGAATTTTATAGAAGAACCGGCATCTTAAGAAGTCGATTTAATTCGGAAAGTGATGCACAGCAGGATAGCGACATAAATGTAACAGCTGTGGAGCGCTGGAGCCTATCGATTGTCGATAACAATCAGTTCCAGGATATTTATGATTATCCGAATGTCTTTTTTAATATTAAAGAGATTGACCACCTTATAAAGGGAGACATCTATAATATTGTTCGAGAATTTTTAGAACAGTTTTATGAAGAGGGCACGTTAAATGATTATTCCATTATCAAACTAACGGGGCAATCTTGTAAAATCGATGCCTTTCGAGAGGCTTTGAAAGAGTTTGTTCCAGGGAGAAGTATTGAGTTTCGACAAAAGGCCGAAACTATTGGGAAAGTACCAGAATTAAAATTAGCGTGTTTAAGAGGGGCAATTCGATACTTAAATGCGAGAAGAAACGGTGTCATTGAAATAAATATGACAAATCATGCACCTGTTATCCCTTATGCGGTAAGTGCTCTTACACATAACCGACAAAATAAAGTATTAATTAGCTATCAAGAACGTTTAAATCAAATCCATGGTTCGATTTCTCGTCCGTGGGGTGTGTCAGAAGTTGAATTCTTCTTATGGAGAAGTGATGATACACCGTCTCTGAAATTTATTTATTTTAATAATATAGAAAATTTTGTACCCGTTCTATATGAGCAAATTGAAAGCTATTATACAGCAGAAAAAATTCCGCAGGAAGAAACGGATTCTATTGCAAATGGTGAAATTAAGTTCTTTGTTTTTGCTGGAGAAAATCATTGGGGCTTCCACGTTGTACCGATAGCAAGACGAGATGAACAATTACTAATTGGTAATAAAGAATTCTTTGCTTTTGAAACGGATCTGTCGGAATTAGACTTTTTTGATGGACAAAAATAAAACTAAAAATTGGCAATGAAAGAAGAGAGGTGAATAGATAGTTGTTTATCCATCAGTATCCGCATTTTCAAAAGGGACGAGTTTTAAAAAGTAAAATGTTAGAAAACTTACGTGATTACCCTAGAGATTTAGCAGATTTACAGTTTCAAAACTACTCTGACGGCATTATTGCAGGTGTAGAAGTTACTGTAAGAGGAGAAAATCTTGTGATTTCAAAAGGAATCGTGAAGTATAACGGAAGACTTTATATGTTACATAGTGACTATGAGGTTGCTTACTTGCATTCAAAAAAGGAGAGTTTTTTAAAAATTCGTTTTGCAGAAGCGGAATCGGATTTAGATTTCACCAGCTCTACTGCAGAAATCATATTAGAGGATGCAGTTGAATGTGCACGAAACGAGATAGAATTAGCTCGCTTTAAATTAAAGCCAGGTGCTCGCCTGCGCTCTGAATTTACGGAGTTTTTTGATTTTGCTACAGAATTTAATACAATCAATCACCTTCATTGTCAGTATGCAGGAATTCAACATAGTACGTATCATCCAATGATTTTACGTCAATTTGCACGAGAACTCTTAAAAAGTAAACCATCAAATCCGTACGACATTGCTTTTACACTGGACTGTTTAAACCAAGAACGTGTGGAACGGGAGGCAATTGAATTTTATATTAGTAATCGTTTAGAGCTTGCAGATCATCGACTTTCTAATAGTCAAATTCATCGATATTTGTCTCGTATTTTAGTTGAAGTAAAAAATGGTGGTCGAAAAACAGGAATTGCGCCATTACGTCAAAGGATGATTGTTGATTAAGAAATGTAAAAGAAACGGAAGGTGAATGGGTTGAAATTTCTAGATGAAAAAATTATTGCACTTAGAAATGAAATGAGAGAGCAAGAAAAACATGAATTAGCCCAAAAGGAAGCGGCTTTACAACAAGAGCTAGAGCCACAACAGGAAAATCAGCAAACATCACAGCAAGTCGACCTTACTCAAGATTTTGTCAAAATAAATGAACTTAATATTCCTGTAATTAGTCAATCGGTATTAAAAGGAAATATGATTATTCGAATGCCGAAACTATTCTCAATTATGGCTAAGGAGTTAGCATCCTTAAAGTATCCGTCAGAAAGAAGACCAAATGTAATTTACACCGATGAGACATCGACGATTAATTTAGCGCTCAATTTGACGGATTATCCTTTGCGAGAATCAGAGGTGGTAGATTTCCAAGAAAATATGATCGAAGTACTTGAGCAGGCGCATCCTTCAGCGAAATGGTTGGATACAGGAATGATGGAAGTACAAGGAAAAACAATTGCCTTTATTGAAGTCATCACACCAGCTATTGATGGAGAAATTTTTAATTTAATGTTTTTTGCAGCATTAGATGGTCAAACGCTTATCGGAACCTTCAATTGTATGGAAGGGGATCTTGAGACTTGGCGCCCTATAGCAAAAGCAATGGTAGAGACATTGCAGTTTCCCTCAAATGATAAAAATGGGGTGAGAAAGGCATGAATGGAGTCGTAACAACTTATGGTAATTTACAAATCCAACCATTTAAGCTAGTGAGCATTCAAGATTTAATATTAACAAAGAAAGTAAACGAGCATGCAAGCCTTCGTTTTACCGGCATTGTACCTGAAGAAGTGAAAGATCAATATGTAGAAATGACAGAGGTTTACTCGAATATTGAATTAAATCAAATCGATCATTTAGGCGTACCGACTCCATTGTTTAAAGGAATTATTTTATCTGTGAAAGTAAGCGCGGTTCATGGTGTTTATTATTTGGAAGTAGAAGCAGCTTCAGGTACCTATTTACTCGATGTAAAAAAGAAAAAGAGTTCATATCAGGATAAAGATATGACGTATGATGCATTATTCAAACAAATAAGCCCCCTCTATCCAGGTCTCGATATTATCGATGAGGTAACAAAAGGTTCAAAATTAGACAAATTTACTCTTCAATACCAAGAGACCGACTGGCAATTTTTAAAACGGCTAGCGTCTCGTTTTAATGTAGGGCTTGTTTCTGCTGCGACATTTAACCAACCGAAGTTTCATTTTGGCGTTCCAAATGGCAAAGGAAAAGGAAAGCTTGAAGATTATCATTATACGGTAAGGAAAAAGTTAGCCGACTACCTGCTATATACGGAAAACGGAAATGAAGGTATGGCGGAAAGTGACTTTTTATATTATGAGGTAGAAACCGATCAAGTACTGGAAATTGGTGATTACGTATCATTTAATGAACAAACACTGTACGTCTATGAGGCTTCTACAGCTATGAAAGATGGGTTATTAAAACATCAATACATTCTGTCGTCAAAAAATGGCATGAATCAACGGGAGATTTTTAATCAGGATATATCAGGCGTATCTCTTGAAGGAAAAGTATTAGAAGTTGCGAAAGACCATGTGAAGGTCCATTTGACTATTGATGAAAAACAGGAAATCGCTAAAGCGCACTCATTTCTCTATTCAACGGTATATTCAGCAGAAGGGCATAGTGGCTGGTATAGCATGCCTGAAGTGAATGATTTTGTGCATATTTACTTCCCAACACATCGTGAAGAAGAAGGAATTGCTAGTGGCTCAATCCGTAAAAATCGGGACAGTAGTGCCACGAATAAATTGGATGATCCTTCTACGAAATATTACCGAACGGCATTTGGTAAAGAAATTAAACTGAGTCCAACTGAAATTGTTATTACTGCACAAGATGGTGATATTTTTATTCGTTTAAATGAAGACAGTGGAATTGAAGTTTTTAGCAAAAAAGCCATTCAATTTATTTCCGAAGCAGATATTTCTGTTAATGCGAGCAAAAAGATAAGTTTAACAGCTGAGGACGAAATCTCACTGAAATGTAAGGAAAGTAAAATCGTCATGGATGGGAATGTGCAAATTTTTGGTAAAGAAGTGAAAGCCAATTAAAGAGCAGCATCATAGTCCTCTTAATAAAGGGAAAAAAGGAGACATCTATGCAAACACAAGAAATTTTACAGCATTTTTATGAAAAAGAAGTAGAGAAAAGAAGGCAAAACCACTTACTGGCAATGGAAGTCTATTTTCAAGCTTCGAAGGATTCGCTCGCTGAGGATTTTAGAAAAGCCTTTCAACGTATTTGCCGACAGTTACAGCAACAACAAGTTGCTCAACAAAAGGGTCCCCTTGCACATATTACTTTTTCTTTACTACGCACAGCATTGCTAGAGAAGAAATATATTTATTTGGTGGAAGGAACTGATGAAGAGTGGTTCTTTGATATTCAACCGATTCTAACGGCCTATGATGCAACTTGGGCATTTCGCTTTTTCGAACAGTTCATAGATGAATTAACCACCTATAGTAAAACATTTGCAGGTGCAATTACCCAAGCTGATATTGAATCGATTAAGCTGCAAGAAGTAACTCATTTTCATCAATATGTTATTAGTTTGGCAAGGTATGCTCTCGCTGATATTATACAATGCTCAGAATACATGTCTTTAAGTCGTGAGCCGCAGCTTGAGATTCGTATTGGCGAATATTTAGATGTGAATGAGGTTGTTTATAATGAAGATTTTACAGTTAGAGATAGAGACGAAATAAAAGCTTGGCTAGAGCAAAATTTAGACGACGAGTATCCATATGAAGTATTTAACAATCTAAATTTATCTTCAGGTAATTATGAAGGAATTGATATTCGATATGCATTCTTTTTAAAAACTAATTTAATACAAAGTCAGCTACGGGATAGTTTGTTAATCGGTGCAAACTTTAGCGAAAGTAAATTAATAGATGCTGATTTAAGTTTTAGTACAATTCATGAGGCGAATTTTAGTCATAGTCAAATGCAAGGAGTGAATCTACAGCAAGTACAGGGAGCAATTGGACTTCTAAATCAAGAAGGTTGGGAAATGCCAGGCTACTTACCTGTTCTTTTTACAGGAGCCAATTTAGAAGGGGCAAATTTTGAATTAGCGGATTTACGAGGCGCATGTTTTATCGGTGCGAATGTAAAGTATGCAAATTTCACAGGTGCGAATTTGGAAAAGGCCATGTTCTCCAAGGAGGCACAGGAGCATGTATCATTCGATCCCATACAGGCAACCAGTATCATTTGGAAAGAATGAGTGACGGAAAAAGGAGAAATAACAATGAATTATTTTATATTATCCCAAGATGAACGTATTTTAAATGCTGTAGAGCCAGTTGGAATCACTCAAACAATAAAGAAAGAATGGCTAACGGTTGAAAAAATGGGTGAGCTTGATGCAATTGATAGTCAATTTCCGATATTAGACAAAACTGAACAGGACTATATCGATTTTATTAGTAGACCGATCGCTTTGTTAGCAGATCCATTGAAACAACTTGTCGAGAAATATAATCCGCAAATGCCTTTTAAACCGTTAGTTCTTGTAGATATTCCTAAAATAAAGCAAACATTATATTGGATGGTCATACCGCCAAAAGTAGCATGTCTTTCACCTAAAACAGAGTATCATCTTGATGGAACGGTAAAAAAGCTTGTCATTGATGAGGCGTTGGCTGCTCCCTATACTTTTTTTAAGATTGATGGAATAAAAGAAGATTTTATTCTAGTCAATATTGAATTAGCAGAAAGTATGTTACGTCGATCATTCCGAGGCTTACGCTTAGTGAAAGTACAAACTGAGGGAAGATGGAATGATATCTTCATAAATTTATAGACGATTTGTAAATTATGGTATGTGTAGCGGGTTGTACATTTTTTGAAGAAAGGATGTTTTCGATGTCAGAGGAAATGCAAACAAAAGGTGATGAGCAACGAAGTTATGTAGTAGCAGGTGCCAAATTGTCATGTTCAAAGGGTGATCAATCGAGCACTTTGAAGATGCCAATTAGTCATGGTGTGTTCACAAAAAACAAAGCCCAAATGAATACAATGGATTTTAAACCTCAAGTCAATATTCAGCCTTTCGGTTTATGTTCGTCTTTAGCGAACCCAACAGTTGCAGCAGCTACAGCGGCTAATAATGGTATTCTGACGCCCCAACCTTGTACACCTGTAGTTACGATGCCGTGGATTAATGGGAAAACGGATCAATTGATTGAAAATTATCCTGCATTGACAAATCAATCGACAAATATGTGTCTTTATAGCGGAACCATTAGAGTAGAAGACGATGGGCAAGAGTAATTCAAAATCATCCTCCTTTAGAAAGGAAGGGAAGGCATGTGAACACGTATAATGAAGTAATTGGATATGGCAATTTAGAGCTCGTATCCCCTTATGAGGTACAAACGTTGCATGATCTCTGTCTAATACAAACGGTAAATGACCATGCAAAATTATCGATAATAGGATTCATCCCGGAAGCAAAGAAGGCAAGCAGTTTGCAAAATGCCAGTACAACAGATCGGATCGAGTTGTATCAGAAAAAAGAAGGACGTCGTGTACAAGCTCTTTTTAAAGGCTATGTAACAGAAGTTGCTGTGCAGATGGTAAGGGGCGTCTATCAAATTAAGATCGAGGCAGTATCTGCTACGTTTCAATTAGATTGTAAGCGGCGTGAAAGATCTTTCCAACATGCCCAAATGCTCTATAGTGAAATGATGCAACAAGTTCTTGCAGAATATCCTGGTGCAGATGTGATTGACACCGTGTCAAAAGCTACTCCTCTGAATCAATTTATATTACAATATAAGGAGACGGATTGGCAATTTCTTCAACGAATGGCATCGCATTTTCGTACCGTCCTTATACCAGCAATTGATGCGGAACAACCGAAGTTTTGGTTTGGTCTACCTGAAGGACGAGTGGATTCTATTTCTGCAACCAATTACACTTTATCTAAAAATCGTGTACAATTTTTGCAAATTGTCCAAAATGACTCGGATCGCCCCATTGCTGAATCCAATTTGATTACGTATAGCATTGAGTCTTACCAACCGTTGCAGCTAGGTGCTCGTGTGTTGTTTCAAAAGAAGGAACTTATTGTTGCGCGGTCGATCGCTCGTATGAAACAGGGTGTCCTAATCTTTGACTATGAGCTACTTCCAGAAACGGGTGTTCGTCAAGAGCGAAGAACAAATCCGTTACTTACAGGAACATCCATTGAAGGAACTGTATTAGCTATTCAGAAAGATCGTGTCCAACTGCATTTATCGATTGATTCCGTACAAAAAAAGGAAGAGGCGGTCTGGTTTTCCCTTGCGACACCGTATAGTGCAGAGGGGCATAGTGGCTTTTATAGCCCACCTGAGGAAGGGGATAAAGTACACCTTCTTATTCCGACGAACCAAGAAATGACAGCATTTGTTCGGCAAAGTGTACGGCAAGGGGGAGACACCAACCCTAAAATAGCCGATCCGAAAACGTCTTACTGGGGAACAACGAAGGGGAAGCATGTAAAACTTGATCCTCAATCCGTCACTATGACAGCTACTGAGGGCACTGTTTTTCTTCAACTTCATCAGGAAAGTGGCATCACGATACATAGTAAGCATTCGATCGTTGTGACAGCGAATGAGGACGTAACCTTTGCAGCAAAAAACATGGCATTCAGCGCAACCGAGTC